>ONBI01000033.1 GCA_900316035.1 uncultured Eubacteriales bacterium | reverse complement strand
AGTAGGATTGAACCGCCCATTGCCGAACGGCACGATGGGTGGTGTGAGAGGCGACGGAAATGGAAGAGGACCTTCCATTTCCTAGCCTACTCGATTGCAATGAAAAAGCGGAGATTTCTCTCCGCCAAAGAAACATTCTTAATTAAATTGCGAAAATCAGAATATAGAGAGCTAACGTAGAAGCCGCGAATAAGAAAGTAGCCGTATAGGAGAAGCCCTTCTTCTGGAAAAGTTTCGTCTTGTTCTTCAGAAGCAGGAAGAGAATCGTGAGCGCACAGACGATCAGACCATAAAGTTCGAACTGCTGAGAATCCGCATCGAGGATGTAGATACCTCTTTCGGTAACGATATCCCCGTTATACTGATGCCAGGTGAGGAAGTCGGAAAGAGCGAAGATGGCAAAATCGAATGTGCAGGAACCGATCATGTTGCCATAGCCGGCATCGTAGTTCTTCTTGTGGAAGAGCTGAGCGGTCGAGACAATTTCCGGAATCGAAGTTCCGATACCGAGAAGCAGAGCGCCGGCGACCGAACCGGATAAGGCAGGGATACGTTGCTGAATTCCCTTGGTGAGATAAGTAAGAGCGATCGAAGAACCGATTAAAAGGATGGAAGAGATAATAAACCAGACCACGATCTTCGAAACACTCCATTTGACTTCTTCTTTTTCTTCGCTCTCGGCTTCCTTCGGCTGGAAGACAATCGTAAGGATATAAAGAACAAAGATGAAGATAGACATCAGGTTGATATCCCCTAACATCACCTGAGCTTCTTTGGGAGCGAAGAAAGCATAAGCGGCAAAGCCGTACATCGCAAGGCAGGCGATACCATTGATGATATGCCAGTTCTGAATCTTGGCTTCGTGGAAATGTTTGACGAATATCGCCGTTTCACAGGCAAGACAGACAAGATCGAAGATGATGGAACCTAATAAATCCCCAACGACATAAGTAGGTTCATTGACTAAGAAGATAGAAGAAATAGCGGTAAAGAGTTCCGGTAAGGAAGTGACGGCAGCTAGCATGACACCACCGATAAATGCTCCGGAGATCTTCGTCTTCTTATCCAACTTATCGACAAGGTCTCCTAATACATAGGATAAAAGAATCATCGCCACCAGATCGACCACATAAAGAGGATAAACCCAAGCTCCCATAAATCCATCTCCTTGTTTGGAATTCCCGTCCGAAGGTTTAAAAAAAGAGACCGAAAAAGAGAATTGGTGCATTCTCTTTTTCAGGTCTCGTTATTTGCGGTTAGCCAGAGGTTCCTATTCGGAAGAAACCTTTCCGTGATGTTGACTTTCCCTCATAGCAAAGCTATGAAAACTACTCCCCCGAACGACGACTAGTTTACTTAGCGCCCCCTTAGTTAGTCAATTCTAATCTTGTTTCACTGCTTCCTTTCTTAGGAATACGTTAGAAAGAAATTCTTCCGTTTTCGCGTGACAAAGCGAAAAATAAAGATAAGGAAAGATTGCGAAGGTACGGGTTGTTTCTTAACAATCTCCGCATCTTGGCCCCCTCTTTATTAAAAGGAAAAGCAAATATGAGACAAATTCGGAACTTCTTCCCATTGAAAAACGGAAACCTCGGTCTATAATTGAGGCAGAGATACGTGTTTCTATTGAAAAATAGGAAACAATCTCGGAGGTAAATACTATGAATAAAACAGTGAAAATTCTCAGCCTCAGCCTTTTGGCGCTTGGTCTTACGGGCTGCGATCTTAAGACGAATACCATCAGTGCCAAGACTTTCTTCCAGACCGCTCAGACCGCGGAAGAAGCCGTTGCTGCCGCTCCTTCTTTCGGTTTCACTCTGGAAAACGGTGAAATTGACATTCAGGCGAAAGTCCAGGCCGATTTCGATCTTTCGAATATCAATGTGAAGAATGCCGCTTCCACGGATACGGAGGAAGGGAATTCTACGGATCTCACTTGCTCCTTCTCGGCGAAAGATCTCAACATCTCTTCGGTCACTACCGGTTTCGGAAAAGACGATACCACCCGCAAAGCTTCTCTCACCTATAAAGCGAACACTACCTATGCGGCGGAAGGAAAATTCAACAACGCGACTCTTAAGACCGAAAACAATACTTCGGCTTCGGTCGATATGGGTCTTTATGTCGAAGATACTAAAGCTTATCTCAATCTCAATAACACTTCTTCCGTCACTTTCTTAAGCGATATTGTCGAAGAGATTTCGAAAGAAGCCTCTGTCACCCAGTACATGGAGTTTGACAACATCAACCCTATTCCGGAGCAGGTCTACGATTCAAGTTATATTTCGGATCTCCTCTCTTCCATCGAAGAAAAAGTAACGAACACCGATAACTACACTCAGGCCGAAAAGGATTTCTATAACAGCATCTTCACTTTCAGCAAGACCAAGGACTATTCGATTCTGACGGTCAAGATCGATAACGACAATAAGCTCGAGGCCTATGAAAAGCTCATCGATTCCAATACGGTCCAAGAAGTCGCCGAGAAAGATTCTCTCTATGCTTCCTATATCAACTTCCTCAAGAGTTTCGGTAACGGTCTTCTCAATGCCATCGACTTCCGCAAATGCCAGTTCGATCTTGCTTTGAACGATTCCGGTTATGCCTATTTCAAGACCGATGTCGATCTCGGTGTCAATGGTTCGGGTGCGATCAAGGGTAGCTACGAATTCCAGGGTATCACCTTAAGAGCGACCTTAGGAACTCTTTCCGACTTCACCTTCAAGGTCAAGACTACGGAGAATTTCGGCTATTCCTCTCAGGTTCAGGATAAAGGCGATCACGACTATATCGCCTACGACCTTTCGAAGTAGTCTTCCTTAAGAAAATTCCATTCCTTTTTCCTTCCGATAGAAGAGAGTCAGGTTTTTCCTTTCCTGTCCCTTCTCTCGGAAGGTTTTTTGTTGCCCTTCAAGAATTCTTCCACGTACATCATCTAGATAAACCACGCGGTACCAATTTGCCAAATCAAATACTTTCGTCAAAGCTTTTTCCTTGTGTAAAGAGAAGCACAGAAAAGTCTTCGTATTTCCTTTGTTAAATAAAGTTGGTTATGCCGCAAAAGTCCAAGATAAAGGCGAGCACGACGGTATCGTCTATAATCTATCGAAAGCAGATCAAACTCTCACTCGGATTGTTCTTTATTCAGGTGCTCTTATGTTGGGAGCTTATTAGATATTTCCAAGGTAGACGTATTTCAGTTTTTTCTTAGCGATGGAATAGAGTTCTTCTAGTGTTTCCTTCGGCGTCATCTCCGCATCTTCCTCTCGGCAAGGGAAATAACGGGTGATATGAAGGGGAATCTCCTTGCTAAGAGAAGCAAGGAAACTTACCTCCTCTTCGAATGGCTTAGGATCATCGTTCTTACCCGGTATGACTAGGGTAGTGATTTCGACATGTATTCCTTTCTTTACAGCTTCTCTGATAAAGTTCTTTGTCATCTCTAAGTTTCCTTCGACATAGGAGAAGAAGGGGATACTATATCCTTTCAAGTCGATATTCATCGCATCAATATAGGGGGCAATCGCATCCAACACTTCTAAGGAGAAACAGCCATTAGAAACAACGACGGTCTTCAAGCCTTTCTCTTTCGCGAGTTTTGCCGTGTCTCTTACGAATTCAAACTGAATAAGAGGTTCGTTATAGGTAAAGGCGATACCAATATTTCCCTGTTCCTTTTTAAGACGCAAAGCAAGATCGACCAATTCTTCCGGGGTAAAGAGGTGAGTCTTATCGGGCTTGAATTCTCTGGATATTTCAAAGTTCTGACAGAAGGGACAATCGAGGTTACAGCCATAGCTTCCGAAAGAGAGAATCTTCGTCCCAGGATAGAATCTCTGCAAAGGTTTCTTTTCGATAGGATCCAGAGCTAAGGAACTGGCAACCCCATAATAAAGAGGAACATTCTCTCCGTTCTTCAAGGTTCTGGCCTTACAGAATCCGGTTTTCCCTTCCTCTAAAACGCAGTGATGGAAACAATAAGAGCAGTGCCTCTTCTCGGCATGTCTTTCCACGGAGAAGCGGTAATAGGAACAATCTTCCTCTTCAAGGATATTGCCTTTCCTTTTTGCAATCCTCACCTGTTCTTGGATCGTATCGACGCCTTCTAGGTCAGGAAGCAACACACCGCTTCTTCCGTCGTCACTACGGACATAGACTCCGTACTTCTTCGGATCGAGTTGCTTCCGAGAAGAGATCTTCTCTAAGGGAGAAAGAACATCAACCGAGATATCAAGATAGGGAAGTTCTTCTTTTTTCACCGGATCAAAGCGGTCATCCTCAAAGGCGGCAAGGCGGGCATTGGAGTAGATTTCTTCCGCAAGATCACTTTTCGTCGGAAGCATGGTTCCCACACATCCTCTCAGCTGCGAAAAAAGATGGAGAGAAACGAAGCATGGGCGTTTCCCTTCTTTGAAAGAAGGAAGTTCCGTTTCGGTCTTCCCTTCCAAAGAATCCTGAAGGCTCTTCCGAGCCAATTCAACATAGGGATCTTTGGAAAGGGAGGCGATTCTCTTCTTTTCTCTTCCAAGATATTGATCCAGGATATTTCTATCGGGATCTTCTTTTATCGGTGTATAGGAAAGAATTCCGTATCCGATTCCGAACGGAGCTTCATGGGAATAGAACTTCGTTTCGACATCTTCCCTATCTAGGGCTCCTGCCATCATAGAGAAAGAAGCGTGTCCACAGCTTTCCGCTTCCTCGACAAAAGGATATCGGAACGAAAGAAGAGATAGGAAATCCGCTCTTTTCAGTACTTCAATCAGTTCCTTATCGTAATCGACCCCTACTTGTTTAAATCCATACGGACCATCTTCTTTCTGGCAGTGGGACATATCGCCACTAGCAAGAAACAGGACTTTTCTTCCGGTCTTCTTCACGGCTTCCTTGATAGCCATACCAAGGCGGTAATGGGAAGCATAGCTGAGTCCTGAAAGCGAAAGCCGGACCAAGGAGAAATCCTTCCGCTCTTTCTCTAAGAAATAAAGTGGAACCATGCTTCCATGGTCTTCGGTAAAATCCGGAGAGCCATAGGAATCCAGATAAACCGGAAGATCTGCTTTCCTTGCTTCTTCCACGATTTCCTGAGTAAGTTCCTTATCGTAGTTTTCCTTGAATTTGACTTCCGGTGCACCAAACCGAGCAAAGGAAGCTACTCCGATCTTATTTCCTTCGATAGCAAAAACATCGGAATAGGCTTCCCGATGCGGAGAAACCAGAATCACGGTATCAAAAGGAAGTTTAGAGGCTTCCTTCATCACCTTTTGATAAGAATCAACCGTTTCTTTTGCTTCTTTCTCTTCTCCTTTACCGACTTCTTTTACCAGAACCGGTGCATGAGGTAAAACCAGAGCCTGAAGTATAGGCATATCCTTCTCCTCCTTTGCTTTCTTAAAGAAAATTATACCTTAAGGAAGGGGTCACGGGCGAAAAGGAAAAAACGTATCACTTATCGATTAGGGCAGAGTGGATTTTCAGATAAGAGGCAACCGCATCCGCGGTCTGTTTCTGCTGTTCTTCTCTTGTGATCGTCGCTTTTCCATCTCCGGATTGAATCCCGTAGTTACCGAACTGAGCGTGGTTACCGCCTTCGATCACGACTTCCGTGTAATCGTCCGGTCTATATTCGGGATTCTTCTGAAGCATCGAAGTATGTCCATCGTCAGATCCGTAGATATTGAGAAGAGAAAAGCCTTTATGATGTAAATCCTTCGTCGGATATCCGGCAAAGAAGATAAGTCCGTCGTATTCGTCTAGATGATCTCCGACAAAGTCTCCTGCCATAGCGGCACCTAAAGAATGCCCGGCCATATAGTAGTGGGAATACGTATTATCTTTTCTTACTTCCTCGGCTTTGTTCTTTCCGAAGAAAGCCATATGGAAAGGCATCTCAAAAAGACGTACATCCGCACTTGTAGAAGCGATTCTTCTTAAAAGAGGAGCATAGGCTTTCGTTTCTACTTTGGCTCCCGGATAAAAGAGAATCAGGTTCTCTTTGCTTGGTCCATCGAAGAAGTAGCCGTCTTTTTCTTCGGTTACTTTCACTTCCTCATCGCTCTTTAAAGCAACATCGCAGGTTTCATCGGCTTTCGCATAGATACTGAGATAGAGGAAGCAGGAAGCGATCAGGACAGCTAAGACAGAGAAGACAATCGTCAAAGCGATCCACAGCTTCTTCTTTTTCGGCTTTTTCTTTTGGATTGTGGTATTTTCCATAAGTCATTTAGATCCGCCCCATTATAAAGAGAAAGACTCCTTTAAGGAAGAGACACTTTCCTTCCACTAAGAAAGGATTATGGTAGAATAACACGGCTATGATTTACTTTGACCATGCGGCAAACACCAAAGCGCGGAAAGAAGTCCTCGACGCCTTTGTCGAAACCGAAGAAAACTATATCGGAAACACTAATTCTCTTCATCCGGAAGGTAGAAGAGCGCTTGCTCATTATGAAGAACTCAATCATGAGGTTCTTTCCCTATTGCATCTCGATCCTTCTATCTATGAAACCGTCTATACCACTTCTGCAACCGAGAGCAACAACCTTGCGATCAAAGGTCTCTATGAATCCTATTCCGGCTATGGAAATAAACTCCTTTCCAGTGAATTCGAACATTCCTCCAGCAACGGTGCTTTGGCTTACCTCAAAGAGAAAGGGGCCGATGTCCGTATGGTGAAGACCGATAAAGACGGTTCTTTCTCCCAAGACGATCTGAAAGAAAAGCTCGATAACAGCACTCTTCTCTTTGTTCTCTCCGCGGTGGAAGCCGAAGTCGGTTCCCTTCAGGATATTCAAGCGGCACAAAGAATCGTCTCTGCTACCGGTAACACCAGGCTTCTTATCGATGCCACCCAGGCAATCGGAAAGATCCCGATGGACTATAACGGTATCGATATGATCTCCTTTGCTCCCCATAAATTCGGTGGTCTATTAGGAACCGGAGTCCTGATCAAGAAGAAAGATATCATCCTCACTCCTCTTCTTCACGGAGGAAAATCCGCTTCTCTTTATCGAAGCGGAACCATGGCACTCGGTCTTATTGCCAGTGTAGCAGAATCTCTTTCTCTGGCCTTAGCCGAGGAAAAAGAAAACTTCCGGAAAGTAGAAGAGGTTTCTTCTTATCTCCGCAAAGAGCTGGAGAACGATAGGCACATCCTCATCAATTCGAAACCCACAAATCCCTATGTCCTCAACCTTTCCTATCCGGGAAGAAACGGAAGCCGTACCGTCGCTTACTTTGCTTCCCACGACATCTGTATCTCTCAGAAATCCGCCTGTTCTCCTTCTTCCTCTCCTTCCAAACCTCTGATGGCAATCTACCACGATAAAACCAGAGCTCTTTCCTCTTTCCGTCTTTCTTTTGCTCCGAGCAATACGATCGAAGAGGCAAAAGCCTTCCTATCGGTCTTAAAGGATTACGAAAATGAACGATAACGAAAAACCGCTGAGCAAACATCAGCAGAAGATAGTGGCGATGCCAAAAGACGAGCAGATCGAAAGAACCCTCGTCACCAAGTTCGCCTTTCCTATCTGGCGAAGATTCTTGAAAGCCATCGTCGTCTATAAGCTCATCGAACCGAACGATAAGATCTGTGTCTGCATCTCCGGCGGGAAGGATTCGATGCTGATGGGTCTTCTTTTCAAACATCTTCACAAATATTCGGATATTCCTTTCGACGTGAAGTATCTGGTCATGAACCCCGGTTATAACGAGCTCAACCTTCAGGTCATCAAAAACAACCTCGAAACCCTCAAGATTCCGGCCACCATCGTCGATACCGATATCTTCGATATCGCTAATTCCACGGATCGGAAGCCATGTTATCTCTGTGCCAAGATGCGAAGAGGCGCTCTTTACCGCATCGCCAAAAGCTGGGGCTGCAACAAGATTGCCTTAGGCCATCATTACGACGATGTCATCGAGACGACCTTGATGAATATGCTCAATGCTGGCTCTTTCCAGACGATGCTTCCGAAACTTCATTCGGACCATTACGGAGGAATGGAGATCATCCGTCCTCTCTATCTGATCCGGGAAGAGGATATCATCGCCTTCAAGAACTATAACAAACTCCGTTTCATCCAGTGCGCCTGCCGCTTCACGGAGAACTGCGCTATCTGTGATAACGGCGGAGGCGGAAGTCAACGCTATGCGACAAAGCAATTGATCAAGGAGCTCAAGAAGACCTATTCCCCGATGGTGGAAAAGAACATCTTCAAAGCAGCTACTAACGTCAATCTCGATATGATCTTAGGCTATAAGAAAGACGGAAAAGAAGTCTCCTTCCTCGACGGATATGAAGAGAAAGGAAAAGAGATCGATGAAAATATCGAGAAGAACCATCTCGAAGAGAAATCCTTAGAGAAAGCGAGTAAGGAACATCGTCCCTTAGAAGTAGACGATACCTTCAACTATCTAAAAAAAGAGAAAGAAGATTAGCTCCTCTTTCTCTTGTTCGGCTCCCCTAAGAAGGGAGCCATTTCTTTTGCTTTCTGAAAACTTGTTTGAAGAACAACCGAAAAGAAAGCCCTGTTTTATTTCACCACAAGTTCCTGTCTTGAAGAATAACCTTTCTTCTTCAGGTCCGATTCCAGAAGATCGTAGACGGTCGGAGTGATCTTGATCAGATGAAGCGGATGGGAAAGTTTCTTCAACGCTTCCAAAGAGAGCTTCTTGATCTTGGCGATTCTTAGATATTCCTCATCCTCTGGTTCAAGAATCGTAGCAACACCGGTAACCTGAAGTGCATGAAGCTCCGTAAAAGACATCACCGGATCAAAGATTGCTAAGCAGACATGCTTATTGTCTTTCAAAGCTTTGAACTTCAGTCCACCTTCCGAGAAAAGATAGAAGTACCCGTCGATGTAGTTATATTCAATCGCGGTATTGCGGACAAAATCACCGCTTGCCGTAGCTAAAGCGCAGATCTGTCTCTTCTGAAGGAAAGCCACGAGTTCTTTCTTCAGTTCTTCTTCCGGCATCTTCACCGAATCTTTATCCTTCTCAACCCAGAAATCGGCAGCTTTATCGTAATCGACCATTTTTCTTTTCTCCTTCTTTATTTCTTATCTTAGTCCCAAAGCATCTCAAATTCGATATCGACTCTCGAAAAAGCTTTTTCGTCTTCATCGATTGGTATCTCTTTAAAGCCCGCTTTCCGATAAAGAGATAAAGCATGCGTGCATTTCGTATTGGAAACAATCACGATTCTCTTTACCCCTTTCTTTTTTGCATAGTCAATGCAGGCTTCAAGACAGGCTCTTCCCGCTCCTTTTTCGGTATACATACCCCGAGCAGCGAACTTCATGATTTCATAGTCTCCGTTATCATGAGGAGCAATCATACAGGTAGCCATTGCATTTCCTTCCTCATCCATAGCAAAGAAAATCTGACCGTCCTTTTTCAGATAGTCATCGATATGAGAAAACTCGATCTCATCGGTCTTTTCCAAATGGAACATCGAGGTGATCCACTCTTTATTCATATCGATAAAGTTCTGACGATACTTCTCTTCAAAAGGAATAACTTTCCTAGGGTACCTCCTAGAATAGCACTATCCTTTACTTCAGTTCTTAAACGAATGGATCGGTGCAGGGATTCTTCCTTTCCGATTCACAAACTCCTTTCAGGAATAAGGATTCACTTTCATGATCGGAGCCGAACCTAATAATCCACCGAAAGAGACTTCCTCTCCTACTTTCTTTCCATAGGCAGGAATCAGACGGCAAGCAGTCGTCTTGCTGTTCACCATCCCTAAAGCCATTTCATCGGCAAGGATTCCGGAGATCGTCTCTTCCGAGGTATCTCCCGGAATCGCAATCATATCTAGCCCTACCGAACAGACACAGGTCATCGCTTCGAGCTTCTCTATCGAGATAGCATTCGCTTTCGCCGCATCGATCATCGCATGGTCTTCACTCACTGGGATAAAAGCACCCGAAAGACCTCCGACACTAGAGGAAGCCATGATGCCACCTTTCTTCACCTGATCGTTTAGAAGAGCTAACGCACAGGTAGTAGCGGGAGCACCCGGCATTTCTAATCCCATGGTCTGGAATATTTCCCCGATCGAATCTCCGACGGCCGGAGTAGGAGCCAACGATAAATCGATGATACCGAAAGGTATTCCAAGTCTCTTGCTCGCTTCGTTAGCGACCAGTTGTCCTGCTCTGGTGATCTTGAAAGCGACTTTCTTGATCTCTTCACAGAGAGTCGGGAAATCGTCTCCTTTTACATTCTCCAAAGCACGTTTTACAACCCCAGGTCCCGAGATTCCGACATTGATCACGCAGTCTCCCTCGCTGATCCCATGAAAGGCTCCTGCCATGAAGGGATTATCATCGGGAGCGTTACAGAAAACAACAAGTTTCGCGCATCCGATCGAATTGTTATCTCTTGTGATATAGGCTAATTCCTTGATGATCTTTCCCGAAAGTCTTACGGCATCCATGTTGATACCGGTCTTCGAGGAAGCGACATTCAAAGAAGAGCAGACTCTCTCCGTACAGGCTAGCGCTTCCGGAATCGACTTCATGAAAAGTTCTTCGTTTTTCGTTGCTGCCTTATTGACGATGGCAGAGAATCCACCGATGAAATTGACTCCGACTTCATGGGCGACTTGATCCAATGTCTTTGCCAATAAGACATAATCCTCTTTGCTCTTGCAGCAACTTGCTCCGATTAAGGAGATAGGAGTCACCGAGATTCTCTTATTGACGATCGGTATTCCGTATTCTTCTTCAATCTCATTTCCGACTTTGACTAAGTCCTTGGCTAGCCGATAGATCTTATCGCGAATTTTCTTTGCTACGGTTTTGACATCGTTATCACAGCAATCGAGAAGCGAAATGCCTAATGTGATCGTTCTTACATCAAGCTTCTCTTCCTGAATCATCCGGTTGGTCTCCTGGACCTCATTGAGATTGATCATGTTAGATACGGTGCATGGAGTCGAAGATCTCTTCTTTCTGCATCTGGATCTTCACTCCGATTTCCTTTGCGAGTTCTTCAATTTCTTTCTCCGTAGTCAAGAAAGGTTTCTTTGCCTTACTCGTATCCGTAATCATCATCATATTGAAAAAGCCGGAGACGATGGTCTGAGAGATATCGAGGATATTGATATTGTTCTCCGAAAGAAAAGTACAGACTTTGGCAATAATCCCGACTTTGTCTTTCCCGACAACGGTTATGATTGTTCGTTCCATAGGCGTTCCTTTCTAAAACATGGAAACATTATAAAACGGAGAAGGCTTTCTTCTTCATTCTTTCGAACTTTCCCCGAAGAAAAACGGCCACCTCCCACAAAGGAGATAGCCGTTGAAGTCAAAGAAGAGAAGAGAAGAATTGAGCAGATCGTCGCCTTCATCATCGCAACGGTGAGGTTTTCGTTTGGATAGGGTTTCCCCCAGATCTTGATAACCACGTGTTCGGTAGCCGAGATAGAACAGGTCGCAACCAAAGTCTTATTCTCGGTGTAATCGTAATAGACCGTCCAAGTGTGAGCCGTATCCGCAGCAAAGCTAGCTTCCGCCTGGGTGAACATCTGTTCATCGAAGATGCCACCGGTAAAGGTCTCTTCATTCGTCACATAGGAGAAGGTATTGTGATAGAGCGAATCTTTTCCGAGATAGACATACGGGAAGACAAAACCGAAGTAGGAAGTCATCTGATGCTGTGTTCCTTCGTCGTAGACCTGCTTATCGACGGCAGGAAGCGCATAAGGAGAACCTAAAGTAACATAGACATAACCGTAAGTCGAACTGCTGAAGTAATAGGCAAGATAGAGAACTTTATTGTCGGCTAAAGTCTTCGTCGCTCTTAAACGGGAAGCATAAAAATAGGAAGAGTAGTAGTTGGAACTCGTATGAATATCAACAGTAGTCGTCCATCCATCCGCATCCAAGATATCCTTAGCTGCCAAGAGGTATCCGAGGTTAGCGGTCTTTCCGGTCTTCGAGGAGAAACCGGGAACGGTGATAGAAAGATCGTAATCGGAGTTTCCGCTGGAATTGCGGCGATCGAGCATCGTCGTAGGAACATCCGGAAGGAAGAACGGGATCGAATTTCCTAACAAAGCGGAAGAAATCGTCTGCTTCTGGGCAGCCGTGAAATCCTTGGTGGTGTCAATCGTAACCGCCTTACTATAGTAAGTCGCTAAGCTGGCTTTGGCATTATTGTTGGAGGATTTTCGGAAGAGGATGGTCTTCACAACACTGTTATCGGAGAAGCGTTTATAAGCCATCAAAGTACGGCTATACGAGCAAGTGCCATATTGTGTGGTCCAACCGGCATCTTCATAAGTCTTTTTTGCCAGAGTCAGGATCTGATCGTTCCACATACCGCCATCGATCTGCATAAAGCCGGAAGAAGACGAGTATTTTGTATAGATAGTCGGCGCCTTGGTTCCAAGATAGACCAGCGGTAAAGAAGCCGCATCACCCCAGTCCGTCTTAATCGAGTTCGAAATATCCTCTGGCCAGGCAGTGAAAGAATCCGGATCGAACGGAACACGGTAATTGAAATTCATATAAGGCGTATCATAGGAGTTTCGCTGGAAGACGACATACCATTCGCCACCTTCGCTATCGGTAGCCGTAGCTGTCAGGATATTGCCGTAGCTATTCTTCGTAGTGACAACCGACCAATTGAGAGCGGAATCATCTCTAGAGGCGCCATAGGCGGCTAAGAAATCCGTTTCCATCTGCGCATCGTAGGTATCGCCATAAACCGTGAGAGTAGAAGTGTTTTCGTTGAAGTCATAGACATAAAGATTGGTTCCGAGATAGACAAACGGAGCAGCGCTTCCGAAATTGTCGGTCATCGACTTCGTGATAGCGCTCGGCCAAGCCAAATCTTTCGCATCGGTCGGTTTTTCGTATTTTTCCTTTTTGCGGATGTTCATAACCGCGCGGGAAGACTGCGAATACGGTGTGGTAATAGTGCAGGTAATCGTATCGCCGTTTTCCTTTTCCCCATCGAAAACCTTCGTCGCCGTGAAATCGATGCCGTTCGTGCCTTGGATCTGTTCTACCGTCCAGTTAGCCGCCGTAAAGGCCTCAACCGCATTCGGAATGATGTGTTTGTTCCAATAACCGCCGCTAATGGATAAATTACGTCTTGAACTGTTCGTCCAAGAAGTCGTTTCACCGATTTTCGTATAGTCCTCGACATTCAGATAGACATAAGGAATATCATGGCCGATATTCTTCTTGATAGCTTTCGCCGTATCTGCTTCCCAACCCGTACGGGAAGCAGGAATCACGAGTTTCGGTGTATAGGTGATGACCATCTGGGCTTTTGCCTTTTCCCCATCCGCGTTTTTGCCGACGACAACCGAGAAACTGCAGCCATCTTCAAAGGTCTTATTTGCGGTCACGGTCTTTCCGTAATTATCGGAAGTCGTGGTATCGACGGTCCACTGATAGGCAGCTTCGACATTCTGGTTGTCGTTCGTAAAGGCACTATTCGCTAACGTAAGTACTTGATCGTTCCAGAAAGAACCGGTAAGTGTAAGACGTTTCTGCGAATCATTGAATTCGGGCTCTGGATTATCGGTACCGAGATAAACGAAAGGTAAGACATGGTTATCGAGATCCGTCTGCATTTCCGTAATGATATCTTGGTGCCAGGCAGAATAAGTTTCCGGAGTGAACGGGGCACGGTAAAGAACATCCATCTTGACCTTCGGGGTAATGGGACTATAGGAAGAAATCGTAATGGTGAAGGAAGCACCGTTAGTATCGGTTCCCGTAGCCGTAAGAGTAGTTCCCTCTTTCTGAACCGCATAACCGGCTCCCGTCAAAGAGGCGGTAGCATCGGTTAAAACCTGGTCGTCCCATTTTCCGCCATAAACCGTAAGTTTATTGGTATCCTCATCCCATTTCACATCGGAATAGTTATGGGCTGTGGCAAGATAGACAAAAGGAATCGTGTGGGTCTCGAAATCAGTATCCATCTCATTGAGAAGATCGCTGTCATAGCCAGAAGCTGTAGAAGAATCATAGGGTTCATCATACGAGATCTGAAGTTCCAGAGTGCTATCGGTATTGGTGAGAAGGATAGTAATACCGAGAGTGGAATTGACAAAGGTATGGCTCGAACTGGACTGAGTATAGCCTTCCTTGACAAAGAGGTCCTCTAATTGCGCCATGGCATCCTGAGAATAGGCAATACCCGTAATGAAATCAACGTAACCATAACCATTGGAAGTTCCTTTATAGTTAAAGGTAATGCTAGGTGCAGAGCCGGCATCAAAATATGGAATCACATGCCCACCGAGATGGAGCATCATGACATCCGCAAGCGAAGAATCCCAGGGATACTTATCCAGTTCACCGGAAGAAGAACTGATTTCGGAAGAACTCGACTGCGAGCTAACCGGCACAGAAGGCTTGGAGCTCGAAGAAGAAACTCTCGAAGACGGTGTTCTGGAAGATACCTGTGAAGAAGAAACCGAAGGTTCACTGATAGAAGAGGGGGACGAAGTCTTGCCGTTTTGACAACCGACAAGTCCTAAAAAGGTGGCTAAAGCCAATGTGAGGAGGGAATATTTTTTCATCTCTATGAAATCTCCTTTCGCCTTGAACAAAAAGGTTAAAAATATTATAAATTAATTATATTAAAAAATATTATAAACTAATTATTTTATTAGTGTTATTTAAATAAATCATCCTCAGAAATCGGTAGTTATCATTAGTGTTAATTATCATTACAAGTGCAAATAGGTGAAGGTTTGGACATAGACATGTCCCTTGACCCTGTATCTATAGATACTTTTGTCTTGGATAACATACAGGGGAAAGGAACATGTCTGTCATTATCCTAACTAGTTGTTGCACTTCTAATGAAAACTAACACAAAAGGAACTGTTTGTGTATGAATGAAGAATCTACACTTTCCTATTGACTTTTGGTTATCCAATTTCAAGGCTTGAAGCATCACTCCGCTTCCTCTTCTCTGGCTTTCTTGTTCTGATACATGTCGGCATCGGCTTCCTTGATGACCTGTTCGATCGGAAGAGAGGAATCATAGGTCGCGTAACCTAAGGAGATACTCGGCATTCGCGGATCCTTTTTCCGCATCTCTTCAATCGAGGTAAAGAAACTTTCCTTGAGCTTATCTACCTCCTCAAGATGATGATTCAGGATCACACAGAACTCATCTCCGCCGATGCGGTAGCATTTTCCGTATTTTCCATACGTTTTCTTAATCCGCAAGGCGATGTTCTTCAAGGCAAGATCCCCGACATCGTGGCCATAGGTATCATTGACCTTCTTGAACTTATTGACATCGAAGAAGAGAAGGATCGCTTTGGATCGGAGACGCTCTATATTGGTTTCATAACAGCCTCTGTTGAGAAGCATCGTCAAGGCGTCGACTTGGAAGACCATCTTGTTATAGCGGGAATAGAGAAGATAATTGGCGATTGCGACACAGAGGTAATCGACTTTAATTTTGCTGTAGATAAACTGGATCGTCACCCCTAAAGCAAGAAGAAGCAAGGTCAGGATCAAGACGCTATCGATATTCATCTGATATTCTTTTCCGCTTCGGATGACGCAGAAAAAGATATAGAAAGTCGATAAAGAAAAAGCGAGGATATAGATGAAATAGAAGTTTTCATGATGGGCGACATTGTTTTCATCGATCGAGAAAACCAGATCGAATCCCATCGCGATACATTCGAATAAGGCGTGGGCGAGAGCGATCCCTAGAGGGATCCTAGAATCTTTGACGTTTGCGTAAGCGCTCGCGGCCAGAACCCCGGTCAAAGGAGCGATGCAGTACTCGATTCCTTTGGCGGCTTTATGAAGGGGGATCAGGGAAGGCGATGCGCCTTCCGTAAGAACACCGACGAATTCGGCGCTTGCCGCTAAGGCGATAAAGAGAGAAGCAAGAACCGTCTTCCTCTTGATGTCTTTACGGATCAGACGGTTGGTCAAGGAATCAAAAGAGGTGATCAATAACATTAACAGTTCGACAAGGAGGATCGCAGTATATAAGTTCATGGTTCTCTATACCTTCAGAATAGTATAACCGAACCCATTGGGAGCTGACAAAGATAAATGGAGTGTTCTTCCTAACAAGAAAAAATCAAAGTCTTTGATTCCTTCACGATAGAAAGGGTATTCTCCTCGGAATATATTTTCCAAAACAGCTTTTTTACCTTGTTTCTTTCTGCTTTCTTCTATCCTTGACTCCGTATGCCAAAGAGCAACAACAAAGTTCCTTGCGCTTATCCTCCGCTGAATTTTTCCGCCCGAATAAATGGATCCATCCGAGATCCGAATCTGATCTATCCTTTAGAAATGACCAAGCTCCGAAAACCTTTTGGTCAGGTTCTTTTCGAATTGCCCTATGGGATACCCATCGATCAAGCGGTGGTTGATTTCTATAGAAAGGTTCCGCGTCTTCTTTCCGTCCTTTTCGGTATATTTTCCCCAGCTGATACGGGAACCGTATCATCCGTAAGCGTCACGTATATACGTGACGCTTACTATTTATCGGCATTTTAGCGATTTTTCAACGACAGACCAACTATTGTTTCGACGTTAGCTTCGTTGGCCAAACCATATATCAAGGCATTGCAAACACCATGATGTATGCCATTTGCGACGGGCATCCCGTCGGCTTGAAAACCAGTGTTGGTACTTGGAAGTCAAGCACCGTCCTTATCCTGTCGAAAGTTCTGGCAATCCCTGCGTCTTTTTCTGGTTTCTGATTGGGACAATATTTCGTAAGATTTTCTTTCACTACTTGCTTTCGCAGTGCTCTTCACTTATAATGCTTGTGTAAGATAAACTTACGAAAGGAGGAAGACACCATGTCAATCGATATCATTTCCCTCTCCAGCAAGGGACAGCTTGCCATCCCTGCCGATATGCGGAAAACCGCCAATCTGAAATCCGGAGACCGCTTCTTCATCTATCAGGACGGCGATTCTTTCGTCCTGAAGAGAATCAGGGTTCCTTCCGTCGAAGACTTCGAAAAGGACCTTGAGGAATCGCAAGCATGGGCAAAGGAAGTTGGCATGAAAGAGAGCGACATCTATGATGCCATCAGGGAAGTGAGAGCGGAAAAACATGCGGATTGTCATTGATACCAATGTGCTCTGTTCTGCGCTTTTCTTCGGAGGTTATCCTGCCGTTATCCTAAAGTCTGTCATACGGCAGGAGAACCAAGCAATCGTCACCGACGAGATTCTCATCGAATACCATGAAATCATCAACCGGCTGAAGCAAAAGTACGGAAGACAATATGATGTGAAATCTGCTAGTGATTTCCTTGCCGTGGTCAACCACGTCAATTCGAAAACCAAGGTGGAAATATGCCGGGATCCGGATGATGATAAGTTTCTGGAGGCAGCCATTGATGGGAAAGCCATCTATATCGTCAGCGGCGACCAAGACCTGCTTTCCATCAAAACCTATCAGGATGTTGAAATCGTAACTCCGAAAGAATTCATAGAAAGATATCTAGGCTGAGCTATTGCTGTGTTCTCCTTTCGATCATCCAGCCCATTTTAACGGCTGGAAACAACGTTATCGATATGAAGTTTGGACATCGCCACCACCGTCTCGACGTGCCCCGTATGAAGACCGTCGATATCGTTGACATGACCTAGGTTGAAGATCGTAGATATGTTTCTGAGCCTGCTTTCCTTTCTTTTTGATTTCGGGGAAACTCCAATTGCTCATTTTGCACAGCAATCATTCCGCAAAGGAGTCTTTCCGAATGGAAAGGCTTTGTTCATCGAACCATTGCTGAAAAGAAACCATACGAAGTCCTTCTGTTATCTTCTGCCTTTCGGTTGAAAGATATCCGTCGCAGGTTCCTTATTCGACAAATTTATGTATCTACATCTTTTTGTCGTCAGATGATGGATTTGTCCAAAAGGAAATCCTTCAATGAGATGATGAAATAACCCTTATCGTTGAATTCACCCTTGTGCCCCGGTTCCCGCAGGACGATAATCTTATCGAAATGGTCATGGGTATTATCCAGAGATTTGGTCTCCTGTTCCAATTTTCCGGGAGAGGAGAGGTCCATGGTCACCTGGATATAGACTTTTCGGTTTCCTTTGTTCACGACAAAATCAATCTCGTAGTATCGATAAGTACGTTTCCCGTCTGCAACAACCTCCAATGGGACAACTCCGACATCGACCTTGCATCCGCGTCGTTTCAGCTCCAGATAAATCGCATTTTCCATGAGATACTGATATTCGATTTCACGCATCGAAAGACGGGCGTTCCTTATACCGAGATCACCGCAGTAATATTTGACCGGAGTGGAGATATACTGTTTTCCTTTCACATCATAGCGTCTGCACTCTTCGAAAAGAAAAGCGTCACAAAGATAAGAGATATAGTTGGCAATGGTGTCATTGGTCAAGGAATAATGATGGCTCTTAAACGTATTCTCAATGTTTGTCGGATTCGTGAGAGAACCGATGTCGCTGGATAGGATATCACAGAGAAGCTCGAAGGCAGGCTTGTTTCTTATGACATGCCTTTGCTCAATATCCTTGATATAAGTCGTGGCAAAGAGATTGGCCAAGTATCGTTCCTTTTCTTCATCACCGTCGGTTTTCAGGGCAAGCGGCATTCCGCCGTACTTCAGATATTCGGTCAGTGCAGATTCCGGATCCAGAGAGGAATTCTCAAGGAATTCATCAAATCCAATGGGGTAAAGGCGAATCTGGTCATCGGATCCGCTTAGAAGCGTGTCGATGTCGCTGGAAAGATTATGAGAATTGTTCCCCGTGACATAGAGATCGATATTGGGTTTTGTGTTATAGGAGAGAAGCAGTTTTTCAAAACCGTCGACCTCTTGGATCTCGTCCAAAATCAAAATGTACTTCTCATCCTCTTTGATTCTGGAATCGATATAGGCACGAAGATTCGATTTATTCAGAAGCGCTTGATTCTCGTCAAGATTGAAATCAACTTCGACAATGTGGCCTGGGTTGAACCCCTGCTTCTTCAGCTCACGCTGAAAGAGGGTGGAAAGAAGATAGGACTTTCCAACCTTCCGCAAACCGGTGACGACCTTAATCAGGTGATTGTTCCTCGCCTTAAGGATCCTAGCTACATCCGCTCTTCTTGCAAATTCTTTTTCCATGCCATCGTTATAGCCGTAACTTTTCATGATATGTATGCCTATCCGAAGATTTCGGTATAGGGTCTCATATCAGTCAGGGCTGGGACGTTCTCGTTCCACTGTCCGTCTAT
>ONBI01000088.1 GCA_900316035.1 uncultured Eubacteriales bacterium | reverse complement strand
TCCGCTAAGGAGTTCTTCGATGCGGTCCGCACGAGAGATGCCAAAGCCATGCATGTCTATGACATCTGGTCCAGACTCTTAGGAAGATGGTTCGGCAATATGCAGCTTCTCTTCGATTGCCAACAGTATGCCGTTTCCGGCGGTGTCATGAAGTCCGGGGATCTCTGGGTCAACGATGTCGAACGTATCGCGAATGCCTATGTCGCTCCTTGGAGACTTAACCGCATCACCTTGAAGGAAGCGAAGTTCTCTCAGGATGTCGGTATCGCCGCTGCCGGTGCATTAGCCTGGCATGCCCTGAAGAAGTAGTTGTTTAGAATCTGTTTTCAAAAATCCAATTTAGAAAGAAGGAAATATCCAAAATGTTTATCACTCTGCCCGACAATTCGAAAAAGGAAATCGCGGATGGTTCTACCGCGCTTGATGCCGCCAAGGCGATTTCGCTCGGCTTAGCCGAGAAGGCGATCTGTGCGAAAGTCGATGGCGAACTTTTCGATCTCAACGAGAAGTTACCCGGCGACTGCAAGTTCGAAGTCGTCACCAAGGATTCTCCGGATGCCTTACATGTCTTACGTCATTCCGCCGCTCATTTGATGGCGCAGGCGATTCAGCATCTTTATCCTGGCGTTCAGTTTGCCTATGGTCCTGCGACCGAAGACGGCTTCTATTACGATATGAAGCTTCCGACTCCGATCAGCGAGGAGGATTTCCCGAAGATCGAAGCCGAGATGCAGAAGATCGTCTCCCAGAATCTTCCGATCGTCCGTGAGGATATCTCGGTCGAGGAAGCTTTGAAGCGTTTCAAGAATCAGAAGTATAAGACGATCCATATCAATGAACTCGCTTCGCAGGGAAAGTCTTTATCCGTCTATAAGCAGGGCGACTATCAGGATCTCTGCCTTGGTCCTCATGTCAAATCGACGAAGTACATCAAGGCCTTCAAGCTGATGTCGACTTCCGCCTGCTACTTCAAGGGCGATAAGAATAACGATACGCTTACCCGTGTCTATGGCACTGCCTTCTTCGATAAGAAGGATCTAGACGCCTATCTCAATCTTCTCGAGGAAAGAAAGCAGGCCGATCACAAGAGACTCGGTCAGGAGCTTTCGCTCTTCATGTTCTCGGAATTCGGTCCGGGTATGCCTTTCTGGCTTCCGAACGGCATGATCATCCGTCACGAACTGGAGAATTTCCTCTGGGATTTACTCACCGATAACGGCTATGTCTTCTTAAAGACTCCGCAGATCCTCTCCCGTGAACTCTGGGAGACTTCCGGTCACTGGCGTAAGTACAAGGAGAATATGTACATCACCAAGATCGACGGTAAGCCTTTCGCGATCAAGCCGATGAACTGCCCGGGTGCGATTCTTGTCTATAAGAGAGATAAGCATTCGTACCGTGATCTTCCGCTTCGTTATGCGGAATTCGGTCAGGATCACCGTCATGAAGCTTCCGGTGCCTTAAACGGTCTTTTCCGTGTCCGCTCCTTCACCCAGGATGATGCCCATATCTTGTGCGCCTTCGATCAGATCGGCGATGAAGTCAGACGTATGCTGAAGCTCTTCGGCTATGTCTATAAGATCTTCGAGCTTCCTTATTCGATCGAGCTTTCGACCCGTCCGGCGAAGTTCGTCGGTAAGATCTCGACCTGGAACAAGGCCGAAGCCGAACTCAAGCAGTGCCTTGAGGAAAACGGCATCCCGTATCAGATCAACGAGGGCGATGGCGCCTTCTATGGTCCGAAGCTCGATTTCAAGATCAAGGATAGCTTAGGAAGAGTCTGGCAGTGCGGTACGATTCAGCTCGATATGCAGCTTCCGCACCGTTTCCATCTCACCTATACCGATAAAGACGGGAAGGAGAAGGAGCCGGTCATGCTCCACAGAGCCATCTTAGGATCCTTCGAACGTTTCTTAGGTATCATCACCGAAAACTTCAAGGGTGCCTTCCCGACCTGGTTAAGTCCGGAACAGGTCCGTATCTTACCGGTCAACGATGACGAGGCCACCAAGAAGTACTGCGAGAAGATCGCTTCTTCGCTCCACCATAAGGGTGTCCGTGTCAGCGTCGATTCCCGCAATGAGAAGCTCAACTACAAGATCCGTGAAGCTCAGACGAAGAAGGTTCCCTATACTCTTGTCTTAGGCGGTAAGGAAGTCGAAAACGGCAATATCACCTACCGTCTCTACGGTCACATGGATTCGAAGACCGTTCCTACTCCGGTCTTTGAGAAAATCCTTCTCAAGGATATCCGTACGAAGGCCGTCAAGAGAGATTACTAATCTCTAAGTGCTATTCGTTCTTCTAAGGCTTTCTGCTAACCCTCACAGGGAAAGCAGGAAGCCTTTTCTGGTGCATGTAAGAAATAGAAAACCGTGGCCATTCCTATGTTTTCCCCTATTTCTGTTTGTATTTACCCCTCTTGAAAAACGAGTATCTTCTTCAAAGTTTCCAAGAATACCTCCGATGAGGTTCTTATTGTTCCCGGGAAAAGAGCAATGGGAATTACAACAGGACTCCTTTTGCCTGCCCGTTTACAAAGAATAGAAAGTCGGAAGGGAGACTTCCTACCTTTTCTTTTGTAAGGAGTAACGTTATAGGAAAAACACGAAGAAGAACTTCTTTTCGGCTCTTTTCCCCTCCGGATCCGTCGAAGGGAGAGCCTTTATCTCTGTATCCGAGTCTCTGTCGCTTTCTTTTCGTCCCTTGTTACCTTCGATGCTATCGTCCCCACGGCTAGGGTCAACTATCCTCTAGCGATGGACTGGAATTCCCTTCCGGACGGGAAGAAGACCCTCGGTGTATCGGAAGGTTATTTCTTCCTCGGTCTATAAAGAAACAGGCAAAAAGGATCCATAAGCTCACCCTCAACGGCAAAGTCACCTTCAAGGATACGGCAAATCCTTTTAGTTCCTTCCAGTCAATGGCTTTCGTGATCTTCTTCCCTCTGAGACCGTGTTCTTAAGACAAACGACATAACATACGCTCCTTCGAATCTTTCTTCCGATACGAACGAAGTGGTTGGATACACCGATCCCTCTATCTAGGATGACACGGTTAGGATAGCTTCTACTTCCACTCTCACCGCCTATCTCCCTTCTATCCATAAAGAAGAAAGAGAACACTCTGCCGTTTCCACCTAGGATTGCTTTAGAACCTTCCAAAAGAGGTTTCTAAGGCAATCCTTTTCGTTTTGACAATAAATAACCAACTGCCAAGATAAAAGCGCCCCGTGAGGAGTTTTGGGGCGCTTTATCGTTCCCTATCGATCGATAAGGAACGGGTTTGAGAAAGGAGGTATATCAAATAGGCCTGAGCCTATTCCAAGAAACAAGC
>ONBI01000004.1 GCA_900316035.1 uncultured Eubacteriales bacterium | reverse complement strand
AGCCGTATCGCTAGGAAGAGGAGTCGGTTTTGCGTATTCATGAGAAGTGGTCTTCGAATAGTCGAAGGTAAGATCGTAGGAGAGTCTTTCCGTACCGAGAGAATCGGTGATATTGACGGTTTCGGCCATCAGTCCTTTGATCTTCTGATCTTCGACTTTGAGAGTGAAGGATTTCCAAAGAGAAGAGAGATCGCTGTGGGCTTTTGCCATGCTGATGAAATCGATGTTGGTATTGCGGGCCATGATAAGGTTGAGGTCCGAAGCATAGGCCGGAGCATCGATTCTTCCGACTAAAACACCGTCCTGATAGGTGAAAGCATCGCTATCAATATCTTTCCAGGGATTAGCGTATTCGCTCCAGGGGAGTTTGTTTCCTTCTTTATCGGTGATATCTTCGCTTTCGACTTCGTTCCTATCACTGATGTAATAGTGGACGCAGGAAGTTCCGTCTTCGGAACGGTAGACACTCGAAGTGAAGGCTCCATCCGTATAGGATTCGCCTTCGACTTCGATGTGATAGGAGGATTCTCCTAAGATCAGGGTTTCGGTGTTGGTTAAGGTCGTTTCGGAATCTTTTCCGACTAAGATCTCTTTGACCGTACCGGTTACGGTCATCGGATCATAGAGATCCTAAACCATCTCTTCGATGCTTCTTTTCTTTAATACTGAGGAAGAAGAACTCGAGGAAGTAGAAGAATCGACCGGAGAGGAAATCGGAGAAGAGGAAGAAGAAATGTTGTTTTTGGTGCAGCTAGCTAGAAGAAGAGAAGGTAGAACAAAAAGAAGTTTATTTACTTTCATGAATAAAATGGAATCCTTTCTTTTCAGAGGAGCGTATTTTCTCATGAAAGGGGTAAGGGTAGTCAAGAGGTTTATCAACAATTTGTTGAAAGCGTAAAGAGAGAAGCTCTTCTTGTCGTACTTTTTCAAAGAAAAGTAGCAAACGTCTATGGAAAAGGTTGCGGATGTGTTCCTCTACTTCTTTTCTTAGAAAGAAGGAATCTCGCCATTGATTTCTTCTAGAGACATATCCGATATACCGTTTTCTTCGGCAATCTGACAGGCTCGTTTCATAACTGCAACCCCTCGGTTCTCCGAAGTGCTTTTAAGACTCATGCGAAAAGGGATTCCTTCTTCTTTAACCAGACGGGAAAGACACATCCTTAAATAGGAGGACATATCCAATCCTAAATCATCCAAGATCTGAGTTGCTTCTACTCTTTCGTTTTCTTCTACGCGGGATTGAATAAGGGTGTTACCCATATAGATCACCTCCTTGTTTAATAAGATACTTATAAAAATGCATGGCAATGGCAAGCGACCGTAAGCAATTGTTTACGATTGATTTTTTAGCTTATAGTATTTCTAACTGTTCGAAACATAACAAAGGAGAGAAAATGCTTCCCTTAAAAAGCGTTGACACTTGGACTTCATTCGGAAGCGCCTATTCCTTATACCCTCGTATTAGGGTATTAGGAAAACAATCTTTTTATTCGCTATCGACTTTTCCTCGATATCATCACCCCAGAGTCGGGGTACAAGGTATTTGACTTTTAAAGTCTAAAAAAGCCCGATTTCTCGGGCATTTTCGCTGACTGGCGGAGCGAAAGAGATTTGAACTCTTGCTGGGCTTGCACCCACTAATGGTTTTCGAAACCATCCCCTTGGACCGCTTGGGTATCGCTCCACAAAGCCCTACTATTATAACGACTTAGTACCCTTTTGGGAATACCTAATTTTGCTTTTTTCCTTGGAAAAGGGAAGGAAAGCGGTCGAAAAAGAAGAGAATCGATTTCTACGTCTTTTTAAACCGCTTTCCGGATTCTTTTTTTAGCGGAGTTTGAGTCCGGCCGAGAAAGCTTTCGCTACTGTTTTACCGACTGCGCGATAGGTGTTATCGGCCGTAGAGAAAGTGACGAAATGGCATTTATCGACATCGAGTCTGTTCTTTTCATCTAAGCAGTCTTCTCTTACCGAGACGGAGATCACTTTGCCGTAGACCACAAAGTCCCCATCGGTTTCATCGATGCGGTCTAACTTGCATTCCAAAGTGACCGGAAGATCGACGAGGATCGGGGCATCTAACAGTTTCGACTTTTCGAGTTTCAGGCCGGATTTTGCTATCTTTTCTTTGACGTTATTGCCGCTAGCGATACCGCAATAATCACAGCCGACGATATGTTCGCTATCGGCAAAAGAGACCGTGAAGCATTTCTTCGCAAGGATATTCTTCGAGGTCTTATGGTCCTTCGTGAGTTCCAGAAGGATACAGTCGGTATCTTCTAAGGTTCCCCAGGCGGCCATCATGACATCGGGATTATTCTCTTCGTCATAGGTCGAGATCATCAGTACCGGCATCGGAAACATCATCGTATTCGGTTTAAAGCTTTTCTGTTCCATATTCTCTTTTTCCTTTTGTTCTAATTATTTTAGCAGTCTATACCTCGGATTGAAGTTTCTCTTTTCCTCGACTAGAATATTTTCACTTTCCAAGGAGCACTCTTCATGGACCAGGAAAACGAGAAAAAGGTTGTAGAAACAAAAGATAAGGAGAAGAAGGAAGTTAAGGAAGTTCTTCTTCCTAAGCCTACAAGAAAACTTTGGCAGGAGATTCTGCTTGTCTCCTCTATTCTTGTTCTTATCACGTTGATTGTTACGTCAGTGGTCGCTTTTCTTCCGATCAAGAAAGGGGAAGAGAAGTATCTTCTCTCCTTTACCTATTCCGATGACCGTTCGATCACCTTCGATTCCCGTTTCGGAACCCTTTCTTTGATCAACGGATTCCTCGTTTCTATCGCTTATTTCCTTTCTTTCTTCTTCGTAAGACCTTCCGGAATCAAACCTACCTTAGGCGAGAAGCATAAATATCTGATCGCCTGGATCATCTTAGGGGTCTTCGGGTATCTTGCATATCTTGTGATAGCAGTCTTCTGCTCCGGTTTTCTCTCTTTCTGGGCTTCGAGCCTGATCGCCTGTCTCTTAGTCGGTATCTACGATTACCTCATCTATAAGCTCTATATGGAATCGAGAACCTTATCGAACGCTCTTTTCTGGGAGTTCTTCCGTTTTGCCATCGTCGGCCTAGTCGCTGCGGTCTTTGATTTGGCGACCTGCTCCTTAGTCCAGTTCGGAGCTTTTCAAGGGAACAAGGAGTGGTATGTGACAATCATCGCTACCGCCTGCGGTTTCTTAGTCGGGGTCGTGATCAATTACCTGATGTCGACTTATATGGTCTATAAAAACACCCATTCCTCTTTCTCCAAGACCGCCGGAGGCATGGTGATCTTCTTTGTTCTTTCCGCCATCGGTCTTTTGCTCGGTATCGGCATCCAATATCTCCTCTATGATTTCCTCTGTCTGAAGCAGGGAGTGAGCTTCTTTTCCTATCCGGTCGATTTTGTTATCCGGACTCTTATTGTCATGGTTTATAATTACATCACGAGAAAGGTCTTCATTTACCGGTAACGACTATGTGGGATATCTTATCCGTCAAGACGATGAAGGAGAGCGAAAAGGCTCTTATCGAGAAAGGGACGCCCTCTTTGGAGCTGATGCGGAGAGCAGGGCTTGTGCTTTATCATGGAATCCGCTATTCCGGAAATGTCGCTATCTTAGTTGGAAAAGGAAATAACGGCGGAGATGGGTTTGCTTTAGCTAGTCTTCTTGCTTCCCATGAACTGATCCCTTCCGTCTATAAGCTTTCGGATGAAATCAGCGATGACGCCTATTTCTTCGAAAACGAATGCCGGAAGAAAAAAGTTCCGATCATGCCCTATGAACCGGATCTGGGGCTTCTCGATGATGTCGATATCATCGTCGACTGTCTTTTCGGAACCGGGTTCACTGGAAAACCTCAGGGTATCTATAAAGAAGCCATCGAAGAGATCAACGAAGCCGAAGGAAAAGTCATCTCCTGCGATATCAACTCCGGTTTCAACGGCGACTACGGTCCTTCTTCCTTAGCGGTAAGAAGCAATATCACGATCGCCATCAACTCTCTCAAGATCGGTCTTCTCAAAGGCAATTTCAAGAAGTATGTCTCCTCAATCCGTATCGGGGATATCGGAATACCGCTTCTCCATGAAGAGGATCATCTTCTCGATAGCGACGAATGGAACAAAGTCAAAAACAAGAATGTTCTCACCGACGATGCTCTTTTCTATTTCGAAAAAGAAGGTCACCGCTATTACCGGAAACCGGTGGAACTGGAGATCAAAACCATCAGCTATCTTTCTCATCCGGAGAAGCATTCCTAGGGGGAAAGAGCCGAAAATTCGTGCTTGCATGAAACAGGGTGAGATTATATAATACTTGAGCCGTTTTCCACTGCAGGCGTAGTTCAGTGGTAGAACTTCAGCCTTCCAAGCTGATCATGCGGGTTCGATTCCCGTCGCCTGCTCCATCTCTGAAAACCATGGTCTGATGCCAAATGCGGTGTCAGACCTTTTTTCTTTCTGCAAACCAGTTCTCTGTCAACTAAGGAGTACCTTATTTACCTTTTAGAAAGTAAACTTCCGTTTGAATCGTAGATAGAAAGCAGGAAACGGATATAGAAGAAGTGCCGCACAAAGAGCTTTCCCTCTCCCTTGATAGGCGGTTACAAAAGAAATCTTATCTCCGCTCTGACGTAACCGTCATCGGAGAAAGCACCTTCCGAAATTGGGATGAGCAAAAGGAAATCGAGATTTCTTTTCCGCTGAGGCGGAGGAAGAGAGCTTTGTCGTTTCTTCTAGAGGAAGAATTCACCGATACCGGTAAAGTGAGACAAAAGAAAGGAATCGTTAGCATTATTTCGATGGGGTTCCACCTCTATGGTAGACAGCAACCGTCTAAGGACTGCCGCTTGAAAGTGGGAATCGGATACTTTGTAAAACTTTTTCTTCCTTTTTGTCTTTCGGGAGTGTACAATATTTTTCGCTCCGATTAGGAACAAAGGAAAAACAGCTTCCTGTTGTTTTCCCCGCCCGACCGTGGTAAACTTCCTTTGCTGGTTCCATAGCCAAGCTGGTAAGGCACAGGATTGCAAATCCTCAACCCGCGGTTCGAATCCGCGTGGAACCTCCAACTTGCCCTCGTAGCTCAGCTGGATAGAGTATCTGACTACGAATCAGAGGGTCAAGAGTTCGAATCTCTTCGAGGGCACCATCGTAAGAAACAGAGTCCAGCAAAATGGACTCTTTTCTTCTAAATCTTTTCGAGAGTTAGCGCAGCTTGGTAGCGCACCTGCTTTGGGAGCAGGGGGTCGAGGGTTCGAATCCCTCACTCTCGACCATTGCATTCTAGGGAGGCTTTCTTTTCAAAGCCTCTTTTCTTTTTCCCGATAAGAAGAAAAGGAGGATATAATCCTGTTAGTAAAAAAATATGGAAGATAATCTTTATTCTTATTCCGCTTTGGATAAAAAAGGACATCTGGTGTCTTTAAGTTCCTATCAGGGGATGATTCTTTTGATTGTCGTCACTTCTCTTCATTCCCCTTTTGTTTCGGAATATAAAGACTTAGAACGTCTTTATATCATGCATCAAAGAGAAGGATTCGAAATCCTTGATTTCCCCACCGATCAGTTCTGGGGAGAAACTCCGGAAAGCGATGCGGAGATCGATGCTTTCTGTAAAGAGAACTATCACACGACTTTCCCCCGTTTTGCTAAGGTCGATGTGAGAGGAGAAAGCGCCCATCCTCTCTTTCTCTATCTGAGTAAGAAAAAGAAATTCACCGGTTTTGATCCCGGCAATCCCCTTTCTCCTATTTTTGCAGACCGCTATATCAAACAGGGACCTGGTTGGGAAAAAGATCCTTCCATCAAAGGTCCTTTCACGATGTTTCTCATCACAAGAGAAGGAAAAGCGAAGAAACGTTTTGAATTGACGACTCCTTTTGAAAAGATTGAAAAAGAAGTTCTTCATCTGTTAGATACCGATAGTGAGGTAGAGGAGTGAAACTGCTAGATAAGATATTACAGGGAAAAGCACCGATTGGAAAACTCGGATATAACCTCTGCGGTTATATTTTCCGTTCCCATTGCCGAAGAAACGATAGAAAGAGAGTCAAGAAGCAGCATTTTGAAAGTAGCGATATTCTGCTTCAGGAAGATATTTCTTGCGGAAAAAGAAAAAACGCTCTTCTTGATCTTTACCGACCTGTAGATAAGAAAGAAGAAAAGCTTCCTCTTCTTTTTGATATCCATGGCGGTGGATTCATGTACGGGGATCGGAAACTGAATTATCCTTCCGCTCTATCGTTAGCAAGACTCGGTTATGTAGTCTCTCTTCACGAATATACGATTGCTCCGAAAGGGGATCTCTATCAGATTCTTAAAGAAAGCTATGAAGCCTTGACGTATCTGATAGAAAATGCGGACCGATGGAATATCGATTCCTCGAAGTTATTCCTCGTCGGCGATTCGGCCGGTGGGATGATTGCTCTGATGCTTGCCTCTTTATTGAAAGATAAAGAACTTTGCGCATTATTCGGTTTCAAACCTCTTTCGACAGCTCCTTTAGGAATAGCGCTCTTTTCTCCGATGACAAAGATGGAACGGGAGGATGGGATGGCGGTTCCCTATAAAGTCGCTTTGAAAAAGAAGCTGAAGAAGTACCCTTGTTACGATTATCTCGCCCATCCTATCAAGATGATTACGAAAGAGAATGCATTCCCACTTTTCTTCACCAGTTCCAAAGAGGATATGCTTCTAGGAGATTCCGAGTTCCTGAAGGATTCTCTTTCTCAGTTAGGTTACTCTTTCACTTATCTCTGTGCGGAAAAAGGAAAAGAACATCCTTTGGAACATATCTATCCGGTCATTTATCCGGAATACGAAGAAAGCAAGGAAGTCTATCAGAAGCTTGCTCTTTTCCTGGATTCCTGTAAGAAGTAAAGCTTCCCTTTTTCCCGTCTTTGTCTCTATGGAAGCGTTCCTTTTTCCTCTTTCCTTGATTCATTTTCCTTTTCGAGTAGAATAGGTTGTCCTTATTTATGAATATAAATAAAGTTTATTAGTGATTCTAAGGAGAAGAAAGCATGAATATCGGAATCATCTCTCTTGGCTGTGCCAAGAACCAAGTCGACCTAGAGGAGATCTTAGCCTACCTGAAGAAGAACGGTTTTGAAGCCGTCTCGGATCCCGCTATGGCGGATATCCTGTTAGTCAACACCTGCGCTTTTATCGAAGCGGCGAAGAAAGAGTCGATCGATGCTATTCTAGAGCTTCTTCCCTATAAGAAACCGGTCGTCGTCACCGGCTGTCTTTCGACCCGTTATCTCAACGAACTGAAGAAAGAGATTCCGGAAGTCGCTTTATGGGTACCTTTAGAGGATTACCATGACTTCGGAAAAGTCTTCCAACCCTTAGTCAAAGAAAAGACTCTTACCGGTGAAATCGATCCTACCAAGAGAGTTTTCCTCTCTCCGAAGAGAGAAGCGTATTTACGTATCTCGGACGGTTGCGATAACTACTGCAACTTCTGTGCGATTCCGCATATCCGCGGGCGTTTCAAGAGCGTCCCCTTCGATACCCTGAAGACCGAAATCAAGGAATTTGCTGACGACGGTATCCGTTCCTTGACCGTCATCTCCCAGGATACTTCGATGTACGGAAGAGATTTAGGGAATGTCTCCCTCGTCGATTTAGTCAAAGAGATCAACAAGTATCCGTCCTTTGATTTTGTAAAGCTTATGTATCTCTATCCGGATGAAGTCCCTGAAGAACTGATTGATTTATTCGCCGCGGATTCGAATCTCACTCCTTATTTTGATCTTCCGGTTCAGCATTTCTCGGATCACATCCTGAAGAGAATGGGTCGCAGAGGAAGCGAACAGGATATCATCGACCTGATCTCCCGTTTCCGTAAGAAGGTTCCGGAAGCGATTCTAAGAACCACGGTCATGGTCGGTTTCCCGGGAGAGACCGAAGAAGACTTTGAGGAGCTTCTCAAGCAGATTCAGGAAGTGAAGTTCGATCATCTCGGCTGCTTCATGTATTGTCCGGAAGAAGGAACTCCTGCCTATAACTTCAAGGATCAGATTCCGGAAGAGGTCAAGAAGGCACGTTATAACGCCGTCATGAAGGCTCAGAAGAAAGTCTCCTATGCACTCAACAAGAAGAGATTAGGAAAGACCTATAAATGCCTCATCACCGGATACGATGAGAAGACCTTCACCTATTCCTGTGTCAACAACATCTACGCGCCGGATGATATCGATGGCGAGATGAGACTCTATTCGAAGATTCCGCTTGCCGAAGGCGATTTAGTCGAAGCTAAGGTCGTCAACGCTCTAGTCTACGATCTTGAAGGTGAGGTCACGCAGGTCTTACGCAAAGCTGAGTAGTTTTCTTAAGAACATTCCGTTTTCTTTTCAAAGCAACTTTTTATGATTTTCGGAAAATATATCAATAAATATTACAAAAAGTACTGGTACTTCTTTTTGCTTACGATTCTCTGCGACATCTTAGTCGATGTCATCCAGCTCTACTTACCGAAACTGGAAGGCTTTATCCTCAAGGGCTTGAACAATGCCCCTGAGGATTTTATGGGTCAGGGGATCACTAGCCTTACGATCGGTGGTGTCTATACGCCCTTTCCTTTCTATGCCAAATCCTTCACCGCTTCGATGATCTCTTTAGCCGTCATCACCATCATCATCGTCTTAGGAAGAATCGGTTGGAGAACGTTCTCTGCCCGTATCGGAGCCCATATCGAACACGATCTTAGAGCCGAGATGTATCAGAACATCCAGAAGATGTCATTAAGCTACTACTCCGAGAAGAAGGTCGGCGGTCTGATGTCTTATCTCACAGGGGATATCCAGCAGGTCAAACAGCTTTTCATCGAAGGCTATATCTTCTTGACAGATCTTCTCGTCTTAGGTTCCCTTTCGTTCCTCTATATGCTTCAGTACTCCTGGCTTTTAGGCCTCCTCTGTATGCTTCCGCTTCTTTTCTTCATCTTCTTCGGAAAGCTGATCGGAGACGGCATGACCAAGAGAAGCAAGGAGGCGGACGATTCCTTCGAGAGATTGAGTGACTTCACCGAAGAGAACTTACAGGGGTTCTCCGTCATCAAGGCTTTCTCCAAAGAGAGAGTCAAAGAAGAAGGCTTTGAGGAAAAAGCCAAAGACACCGAAAAGACCAATATCCGCTTAGCAAACTACAATGCGGGATTGGATGTCACGATCAATCTCATCATCACTTTCATGTATGCGATTCTCCTTCTCTGCGGCGCGTATTCTCTCTTAGTTTCTAACGATCTCTTCTTAGGCAATATCCGCGATACCGGCGACTTTGTCGCTTTTGCCGGATACTGCGACTCTCTTATCTGGCCGATGATGGCAGGCGGGATTCTTCTTTCGGAAGTCTCCAACGCGAAAGCCGCCTATAAGAGAATGGAGACGATCCTTTCGGCTAAGGAAGATATCGTCGATGCTCCCGATGCGATTCCCCATGACCATATCGAAGGTCATTTCGTCGTCTCCCATCTTTCTTTCTCCTATCCCGGAAGCGATGAGAAAGTCTTAGACGATATCTCCTTTGAGATCAAACCGGGAAGCAAGGTCGGTATCTTAGGGAGAACCGGAAGCGGAAAATCCACTCTGGTCTCTCTTTTCCCAAAGCTTTATGAAGTACCTCAAGGGATGATTTCCTTAGACGGCGATGATTTAAGCAAGTGGCGCAAAGAGGATTTAAGAAACCATATCGGTTTTGTCTCTCAGAGAGCCTATCTTTTCTCCGGTCCGATCAAGGAATCCATCGGTTTCAGCGAAGAGGATAGCAAGAACATCGACGAAGAGAAGATGAAGAAAGCCGCTCACTTTGCCGCCATCGATAAGGATATCGAATCCTTCCCCGATGGCTATGACACTATCGTCGGGGAAAAAGGAAACACCCTCTCCGGTGGACAGAAGCAGAGAATCTCGATTGCCAGAGCTATCTACAAAAATCCGGATGTCCTGATTCTCGACGATTCTTTAAGTGCGGTCGATGCCGATACCGAAAAGAACATTCTCAGCAATCTCAAGACCGAACGAAAGGATGTCACCTCCTTCCTCATCTGCCATCGCATCTCTTCTCTTGAGAACTGCGATGTCATATTGGTCTTGGATAAAGGGAAACTTGTCGGTTTCGGAAGCCATGAAGAGCTTCTGAAATCCTGCTCTCTCTATCAGGATATCTATGCGCTTCAGCAGTTAGAAAAGGAGGTAGCTTAACTCTATGGATGCCTTTGAAGAAGAAACCACCAGCACCAAAGCTTACTCCTATAAAGACCTGAAGATGCTGAAGGCTTATCTGCCTTTTGTAAAGCCGTACCTTTTCCGTCTCATCGTCATCATCGTTCTGGATCTATTAGTCAATTTCTGCTTTACCGCGGAAGCTCTTGTCCTATCGAAGAACCTCGATATCATTCAGGAATATCTCAACGGTACCGTTGTCTATGAAGAAGCGCATGCGGACTTCGTCCTTCTTACTTCCTTAGATTTAGGAATGCTCTTCTTTGCTTCTTTTGCCGCCTACGTCGTCAATTTCCTCTTACGTAAGATCGGTCAGGAGATCGTCTACGATATCCGTAACGCTCTCTTCGATTGCGTCATCTCTCTCAGCCAGAAACAGCTGAAGACCATGAAGATCGGTTCTTTTGTCACCCGTATCACCAACGATTCCCAGAACCTTTCGACTTTCTTCAGCGATATCCTTCCGGTCTTCATCCGCAATCTCAATACCGTCATCATCATCTTAGTCTCTACGTTCCTTAAGACCGGTCTTTTCGGCTTTATCTTCTTAGCCTATCTTCCGGTTGTCTTCCTTCTTTCTTCTCTTTTCCGCAAGCGAGCCAGAAGATACTATCTCGGGGAAAAGGATGCTATCTCCAAGATGAATTCCTTCTTGAGCGAATCCTTCTCGGGTATTGAGGTCACCAAGACCTATCACAAAGAGAACAAGAAGCAGAACGAATTCGAAGAAAGAAACAAAGAGATCTACCATCACTTCCTCAGATCCCAGGATCTCTTTGCTATCTTCTATCCGGGCATGTATCTTCTCCAGATGACTTCCCTGCTTCTGATCTGCGGACTTGCCATTCCGCAGGTCTACTACGGAAATCTCACCTATGGCACCTTCTATCTACTCATCAACTTCAACGGCCAGTACTTCCAGCCGATCCAGCAGATGGCGTCTCTGATCAACAGCGTCCAGTCGATCCTTTCTTCTGCCGAACGCTGTGAAAAGATCCTTTCGATGGAACCGGAGAGCGATAACGACGGAGGAAGTCTCGATGTCCCTTCTTTCCAAGGCAAAGTCGAATTCCGTCATGTCTATTTCCGTTATCCCGATGGCAAAGAGGATGTCCTGAAGGATGTCTCCTTTGTGATTGAACCCGGTCAGACCGCTGCCTTTGTCGGAGCGACCGGTGCCGGAAAAAGCACGATCATCTCTTTGATCACAAGAACCTATGAAATCACCGGCGGAGAGATTCTGATCGATGATCACGATATCCACGAATATAAATTATCCTGTCTGAGAAGAAATATCGGTCTGATGATGCAGGATGTTTTCCTCTTCTCCGGAACGATCGAAGACAATATCACGCTAGGCGATAAATCTATCTCTTCTTCCGAAGTCAAAGAGAAAGAAGACTTCGTCGGTCTTTCTCCTCGGATCGCTTCGTTACCGGAGAAAGAAAATACCGTCGTCAAAGAAAGAGGCGATAACTTCTCTGCCGGGGAAAGACAGCTTATCTCCTTTGCCAGAACTCTCTGTTATCATCCTTCGTTGATGCTATTAGATGAAGCGACTGCCAATATCGATACCGAAACCGAGAACATCATCGAAAAGAGCTTAGAGAAGATGCATTCGATCGGTACTCTCATCATCGTCGCCCATCGCTTGAGCACCATCAAGAACGCCGATATCATCTTCGTGGTCAACAAAGGGGAGATTCAGGAGTCGGGAACCCATCAGGAGCTTTTGAAAAACCGTTCAACTTACTATAATCTATATCAGCTACAGAATATGGAGCGGAAGATCGGCCATAAACAACCTACAGGAGGAGAAAACGCATGAGAAAAGTCTTTCTCTATGATACGTACGAAGGGAAGAAACGCGAGTTTGTTCCATTGACCCCAGGAAAGGTAGATATCTATTACTGCGGTCCGACGGTCTATAACTATGTCCATTTGGGGAACTTCCGTCCGACAATCACTTTCGATCTTCTTACGCGCTTTTTGAAAGCAATCGGTTATGAAGTCCGCTGTGTCTCCAATTACACCGATATCGACGATAAGATCATCAAGGAAGCAAAGAAAGAGAATAAGACGGAGAAGGAACTGAGTGAGTTCTATATCAAAGCCTATGAAGATTGCCTTGCGAAACTCAATATCCTTCCTCTCTACTGCCATCCGAAGGCCAGTGAATATATCGACAGGATGGCTTCCTTCATCAAGGATCTCGAAGAGAAAGGCGATGCCTATCAGGGAGGAGAGGATATCTACTTTAGAGTCAAGAGCGACCCGAGCTACGGTGCTTTGAGCAAACAGAAGATCGAGGATCTCGATGCCGGAGCAAGAATCGATGTCTCTTCCAAGAAGGAATCCCCGATGGATTTCGCCTTGTGGAAACTCACTGACGATGACGGTATCAAGTTCGATACGGTCGTGGGAAGAGGAAGACCGGGCTGGCACACGGAGTGTGTCGTCATGGTCAATTCCGTCTTCGGTAAACCGCTAATCGATATCCACGGCGGAGGCTTCGATCTCAAGTTCCCGCATCATGAAAACGAAATCGCTCAGAGCGAAGCGCATAACGGAACACGCTTAGCCAATTACTGGATGCATGTCGGCTTCTTACTCACGAACGGTGTGAAGATGTCTAAGTCCTTAGGTAATTCGATTCTGGCTAAGGATGTCTTAACAAGACACACCGGCAATGCCGTCCGTCTTTTCTTCCTTTCGACACCGTATAGAGCACCGGTCAATTACACCGAGGAAGCTCTTGCTTCGTTTGATAAGATCGATAACAAGTATCGTACCGCTTTAACGAAGGCGACTAGAAAACTAGAGTTAGCATCTTTAAAACCGGAAGGTACGTTGGAAGAGGATAAGGAGGCTTTCTTAGCTGCCTTAGCCGATGATCTCAATGTCGCGAATGCTCTTACCGTCTTTGAAAAGGAGATCAAGAATCTCAATAGTTTAGTGATGAAGAAAGACTCGGATTTATCGCTTCTTTCCAAGACTTTGCATACGGCTTTGGAATTAGCGGATATCTTAGGTTTAGCGTATCCGATTGCTCCTTTAAGCGAAGAAGATAAGAAGATCTATGAGGAGTATCAGAGCGCGAGAGCCAACAAGGATTTTGCGACGAGCGATAAGCTCCGTCCGATTCTTATGGAGAAAGGGTTATTATGACCGAAGAGAAACTGAAAGAGAATATCGCCTCTCTCAAAGCGGCATTGAACCCGCTTCAGGAGCCGATCGAAATCGTCCAGGCTTTTGATCTTGGCCTGATTGAGAAAGGTCTTCTTGTCCGAGAGAGCTATCCGACTTACGAAGTGATTCTTTATGAGAATCCGACTTCGATCACCGATAAGAGGTTTGCCAATACCATCGTCTGCGATTGCCGTTTACAGTGGCTGATCCAGGGAGAAGGTTCTCTTCTTTCCGCTCTTTCGGTCGATAGCCATTATGCGCAGATCCATCTTTATCTCTATTTCCGTCCGACCCAGAAGGTGACTCCGGCTCTTTTACGGAAGACCGATTTCACCCCGAAGAGCTCCTTAGAAGAATGGCTTTCTTCCTCGCGGAGTTTCTTCCTCACCCTCTTTGATACCTATCCTACGGAGAAGAGTCAGTTTGTCGGGAAAGCCATTTCCTACTTAGAAACCTATTGATTCCTTGAAAGGAGGAAAGTGTATGGCAGAATACGATTATCTCATTGTCGGAGCCGGTCTCTTCGGAGCGACGTTTGCTTCCTTAGCGAAGAAAGCCGGAAAGAAAGTCTTAGTCGTTGAGAAGAAGGAACATATCGGCGGTGCGATCCGCAGCGAACGGAAAGACAACATCGATGTCCATCTTTATGGTCCCCATATCTTCCACACCTCGGATAAGGTAGTCTGGGATTATTTCTCTTCCTATTCCGAGATGAACAATTTCGTCAATGCTCCCTTAGCCTATTACAAAGGGAAACTCTATCATCTTCCTTTCAATATGAATACCTTCAATGCCCTTTGGGGAGTGATTACGCCGGAAGAAGCAAAGGCCAAGATCGATGCCCAGAGAAAAGAGATGGAAGGAAAGACTCCTACCAACCTCGAGGAGCAGGCAATCTCCTTAGTCGGAAGGGATGTCTTTGAGACTCTCATCAAGGGTTATACCGAAAAGCAGTGGGGAAGAGACTGCAAGGATCTTCCCGCTTCCATCATCAAACGTCTTCCGGTCCGTTTCTCCTATAACAACAACTACTTCAACGATAAGTATCAGGGTATCCCGGTCGATGGCTATACCGCCGTCATCGAGAGGATGTTAGAAGGAATCGAAGTGAAGACGAACTGCGACTATCTCGAAGAGAAAAACGATCTCCATCCGTTAGCGGATCATGTAATCTATACCGGTGAGATCGACCGTTACTTCAATTTCGCCTTAGGCCATCTTCAGTACCGCACGCTCCGCTTTGAAACCGAGAGACTCGAAAAAGAGAACTTCCAAGGAAATGCGGTCATCAACTACACGGAACGAAGTGTTCCCTATACCCGTATCGCCGAGCATAAATGGTTCAACTACCGCGAATCCCCGGTCACCTATATCACCAAGGAATACCCGAAGGAATTCGAAGAAGGCGACGATCCTTTCTATGCGATCAACGACGAAAGAAACAACACCCTCTATGCGAAATATAAGGAACTGGCCGAAAACGAAAAGAGCGTCTCCTTCTGCGGAAGATTAGGCCAGTACCGTTACTTCGATATGGACGATACCATCCGTGAAGCGATGACTCTCTTTGACAAGTTAGAAAAGAAGAACGCGTAAACACATATAAACTCCTCTACTCCTAGGATTCTCTCTTAGGAACAGAGGAGTTTTTTATTTACTTAAGATACTTAAGGATCTTATCGGCGACTTCCTTCAGCTCTTCATCGCTTTTATCTTCCTTATGGGGATTCATCTGGAAGACACTGCCCCATTCAAAGCCGTCTTTATATTTCGGGCAAAGATGGCAGTGGATATGTTTTCCCTTATCGCCATAGAATCCATAGTTGAGTTTATCCGGATGATAGGCTTCATGGATCGCATTGGCGACATCGCAGATATCGGCTAAGAAGGCTTCTCTTTCTTCCTTGGTGAGATCGACCATCTCGGAGACATGGTCCTTATAGGCGACGATGCATCTTCCCGGATGGGACTGCTCGCGGAAGATATAAAGAGACGAGACTCTTAAATCCTTGACGTAGTATCCGAAAGCTTGATAGAGCTCCGGTTTTTCTTCTCTCATGCAATAGGCGCAGTTTTTGTCTTTCATGTGTTTTGTGGTTCCTCTTTTTTCTAGGTAGTAGTATACACTTCTTTTCTTCTTTTTCTTTGTTCTAAGAGAACGAAAGCAGGAAAAAGAGAATATGGTAGAATCCTTCTTAGAGGCAATAAAGAATGGATACTTCTTCTCTTACCAAACGGAAAAATATGGTTACCAATGAGCTTCAGGAACTTATCTTTGAAGCTGCTAAGAAGAAAGAAACCCTTATCTTTCAACCGGGCATTTATCATACCGGTCCTCTTTTTCTTCCTTCCCATAGCCACATCCGATTCGAAGAAGGTTCCACCCTTATCGCAAGTCAAGAAGAGAAAGACTATCCTATGATTCCTACCCGTATCGCCGGTATTGAGATGAAAGGATATCCGGGTATTCTCAATATCCTTGATGCCGAAGATGTCACTCTTAAAGGACCTCTTTTAATCAATGGACAAGGCGATAGATGGTATCAGAAATACTGGGGAAAAGATACCAAGGGTGGAATGCGGAAAGAGTATGAGAAAAGAGGGATGCGTTGGGCCAGCGATTACGATTGCTATCGTCCGAAGAATATCCTGATCCAGAACAGCCACGATATCACTCTGGATGGTCTATCCTTGATCTCCTCTCCTTTTTGGAATCTCCATGTCCTTTATTCGCATGATATCAAGCTCTTGAATCTCTTGATCCGTTCCGATAACCCTAATTCCCCTTCAACCGATGGAATCGATATCGATTCCTCAAAAGATATCCTCATCAAAGGCTGTAGTATCTCGACAGACGATGATGCCATCTCTTTGAAATCCGGACGGGATGCCGATGGTTTAAGAGTCGGTATTCCGACCGAAAACGTCACCATCGAAGATTGCGCTTTCCATCATGGATACGGCTTATCGATCGGTTCGGAGCTGAGCGGAGGTATAAATAATATCGTCGGGAAGAATCTGAACTTCTTCGGGAGCGACTGCGGTTTCCGCATCAAGTCCTCTCCTAATAGAAAAGGATATGTGAAGAATGTCTCTTTATCGAATATCTCGATGCTCGATGTCCGCTATCCTTTCTATCTCTATCTCAACTGGAACCCCCATTACAATGAGCTTACTCTTCCCAGCGATTTCAAAGGCCCTATTCCGGATCACTATAAGAAGCTCTTAGAGAAAGTGGATCCTTCCTTAAAGGATACGGAAATCTCCCATCTCCGTTTTTCCCATATCGATATAAGAGGCACACCGGGTTCCAATACTCCTACTACCCTTTTTACCTTCTGCGGTTTTCCTTCTTCTCCGATCAAAGATGTTGTCTTTGAGGATATGAAAGCAAGCGTATCCGATTATGGTTCTTTTCAGAACTGCGAAGAACCGCAGATACTTTCTTCCGCTATAGAGGTTACTTCTCCTTACCATTCGAAGCCAGGTAGTTTTGATAACCGATAGTTTTCTATAAGCAAAGAAAAAGGAGCAAGGGAAGAGAATCTCTTCCGATGCTCCTATAAAAACAATTCCGTCCGAAGTAAGAACTAATGTTCCTTGGTGATATCGGAGTGACCTAACGCCTTATCTTCCGCGATAAGGGCATTCATCTCCTCGATATCCTTAGTCGAAGGAACGAAGACATAAGGCTCGTTACGGAGAAGTCCGTAGTAATCGAAACCGAAGCCGACGATGTATCTCTGTTCATCCGTGGTAAGACCCGTGAAATCGGCCTGTTCATCGTACTTCATATGGATGTTGTTACGCTTGATGAGGATCGTGACAAGAAGATCTTTCATCTTATAGGTCTTCTTCATGAAATCCTTCATATAGTGCATGGTCGTACCGGTATCGATGATATCCTCGACAAGAACAACGGTTCTGCCTTCGAGATTGTGATCCGGATGTTTCGAAACCGTGACTTTGCCAGTCGATCCGGTACCATCGTAGGAAGAGACCTTCATGGTATCGATCTCGATCTTATGATGGATGTGCTTGATCAGTTCATAGAAGAAAGGTAAAGCTCCGTTCATGACAGCGACAAAGACCGGAATGCCGTTGTTGAGTTCGTCGAGCTTCCTGTCGATCTCTTTTCCGAGACGTTCGCAGATACGGACGATTTCGTCCTCCGAGAGAATCAGTTTTTCCATGGTTCAGTCCTCCTCCGATAAGAATAGGAATATTCTAGAACAATTCCCGTGTTATGGAAAGAGTTTTAACCGAAGTGGGAAGAAGAAAAAGCATGTAGTTCCCTTCTTTTCATCTTTTCTCTTTGTGCCGATAGTTCCGTGCTTTCTTCCTTTTTCCAGGAAAGAAATGAGGAGTAATGCAGTGGAACAAAAGTTTTTCAAAAAGTACTTGCTTTTCGAAAGCGAACCTAGGATAATAGAAAAGCACTCAAGAAATGGATCCTTAGTGTAGAGGCCTATCACGTCTCCCTGTCACGGAGAAGATCATGGGTTCAAATCCCATAGGATCCGCCATTCTTGCAGGCGTAGTTCAGTGGTAGAACGCGACCTTGCCAAGGTCGACATGCGGGTCCGATTCCCGTCGCTTGCTCCATCTAGTGCACTGCCCTTGCTTCGCGCAAGGGTTTTTTCTTGTCTATCGAAAGGAGTAGAATAATCAGGTCCTATGAAAAACGCATTTGAATATCTCCGCTGGGCCAATCCTGAACCGGTCGGAAACTCCTATGAACAGCTTTTCTACGATCAGCACTGCTCCCTTTTTAATCTTGTCACTCTGAAATTCAACGAATCCTATTCTTCTTTCTCCTTGATCAAATCCGATATCGTTTTACGCGGTCTTCTCAACCGTAAGATCATGAACGAAGATATCGGAATCTATTCTCAAGAGCAATTGGAAAACAAAGTAGTGAAGCAGGAGATTCTCTCTGAGCTTCCTTTCTTAGAATCCGAAGGGGAGAGAATCTATGTTCCTACTTATAGTAGGGAGATCAATTCTCTTTATGCCAAAACTCCTTCCTCTTTTAAGAAAGCTCCTTATCAGGATCTATTGAAAGACGATAAAAAAGGAATCATCGATCCTTTTATCACCTATGGTTTTGCTCTTTTCGCTTCTCCTTTTACCCGTCTTACTCCGCTAGACGAAGGAGATGATGAGAGTGAGGCTTTCTATCATGTCGGTTATCATGCTCTTTATTTTATCCATAGGAACGGAACCCTGAAAGAAGAGATTCCTCTTTTTGATGACCGTCTGAAAGATATCCACCCAAGCGATTTATTCGAACGAGTGAAGAAACTGGCCCATATCTATTACACCGAAGATACCATCTCTCTGATTCATTCCTTAAAAGATCTTCATCTGATTTCCTCTCCTCTTTATGAAGAAACTCTTCAGGTCCAGGCTCACTACGACGATAAGATGTTAGCCAAAGCGAGGAAAGCGAAATGACCTTCCGTCTTTATACCCTAGGCTGCAAGATGAACGCCTACGAAAGCGAAGCCATTCGGGAAAAGCTTCTCAAAGCCGGTTTGGAAGAAAAGAAGGAAGGCGAAGCCGACCTCTTTTTCGTCAACACCTGTGCCGTCACCAAAGTCGCCGAGAACAAGGACAAGAAGCTTGTACGGGAACTCTCCCGCACCTATCCCCATTCCCGTATCTTCGTCATGGGTTGCTCGAGCCAGATCCATCCCGAATGGTATCGGAGCATCGATCATGTCGAAGGGGTGACCGGAACCGAGCGGAGAGAAGATCTTCTCACCTGTCTTTCCGGTGGCTCTATTTCCTTAACGAAAGATACGAGATCCTTTGTTTTCGATAGCGACTTATCGATTTCCTCTTCCGCCCATGAAGCCAAAGCCTATATCAAGGTTCAGGACGGCTGCAACAATTTCTGCTCCTATTGTATCGTCCCTTATACCCGCGGTGTCTCCCGTTCCCGAAGCCATGTTTCTGTCTTAGAAGAAGCAAAGAGATTACTTGCTAACGGGGAAAAGGAACTCATCTTAGGCGGTATCGATGTCGGTTCCTATAAAGACCCGAACGAAGAGGATTACCGTCTGAAACATCTTCTAAGAGATTTAGCAACCTTGGAACCGGAAAAAGACTATCGCGTCCGTGTCTCCTCGATTGAAGCAAGTCAGATCGATGACGAATACATCTCTCTTTTCCACGATTATCCCGATAAGATCTGCCCCCATTTCCATATTCCCTTGCAGTCTGGATGTCAGAAGATCCTGACTCTGATGAACCGCCGTTATTCCTTAAAAGCCTACGAGGAGATGTGCGACAAGATCAAAAAGGAAGTACCCGATGTCGGTCTATCGACCGATATCATCTTAGGTTTCCCCGGTGAGACCGAAGAAGACTTCGAAGAGACGTTAGCCTTCCTAAAGAGAATCGGTTTCTTACGTATCCACGCTTTCCCCTACTCCGAAAGAGAAGGGACACCGGCAGCCAGCTTAAGAACCGGTGTGGTTCCGATGGAAGTAAGAAGAGAACGTACCAGGAAAGTGATCACCTTAGGAAAAGAGCTGGAAAAGCAGTATCGTCTTGAGCATAAAGGGGAAAAGGTGAAAGTCCTGATTGAGAATGTTACCGAAGGCGGTATCGCTACCGGTTATAGCGGAAATTATCTTCCTTTCTCTTTCTCTGCTCCGAAGGCGAAGGTCGATACCTTTGTCGAGAGGGAAATCGATTGATTTTCCTCTCTTCATCCCTTATAATCTTGTTTGCTTTTTCGGGGCTGTAGCTCAATTGGGAGAGCGCCTGCTTTGCAAGCAGGAGGTCGCGAGTCCGATTCTCGTCAGCTCCACCATCAAATCTAAAATAGCCCGGGTTTCCGGGCTTTTTCAGTGTTCGTTCATCCATAATAACGTTCAAAGAAAAAGGCATCCCTGGTAATCAGTTTCGTGTAACCCGGGAAGCTAAGCCGGACATTTGCTGACGTTCTTTCTCCTTACTCTTGAACTCTCCTACCAACTTCTTTTTCTTCTTTTCATCTCCTCTATCCAAAAAGCACTTTTTTCAAGAAACCACATCGTCCTCTGATCCCAGAAGCAGAAGCGAGAAACAGGTTGACAATACCTTTAAATTCGGAAACAGTTATGTTTGGAGATAGATTGCGGCCTGAAACAGGAGCTTGATAGTTTCAGGCCATTCTTTAGGAAGTCGCGCTTACTATACGGGGAGCGAAAATGTAACCAGAGACCAGTGAAAGCTTTTGACATCATCATTCAAGTTGCTTTCGGTTGCCAAATGGATGGCTTCAATAAAAAACCACAGCCTAAACTTTCTAAGGCTTCAAGCTGTGGTTTCTTTTATTCGATCGGATTCTAGGCAGCGGCTTTGATAGCTAACGGAAGTTTCATCGCCATCGTGGTTTCACATTCGATGGTGAGAGAATAGGTAGTCGAAGCAGCAGCGGTCAAAGAGACGGAGAAGTTCTTACCGGTTCCGGAATCGTTATCACTGGCGAGTGTTTCCTCTCCGTTCTTGATGGTGATCTTAGGATCGACATCGTTGGTGATAGAGGCTTCGCCGTAGTCATTGAAGGAATAAAGAGTATAGCTTCCGGCTGGTAAAGTAAGAGAATAGGTGACCGAAGAGACTTTCTTTGAGAAGCTAGTGAGATAGTAACCGGCTGCCGTGATGGTGTTATCACTGATGGAAGTGACCGGGAAAAGAGTGATGGTGAGATCTTTCTTGGTCTCATCCTGTTTGGTGGTATTGCCGTCATAGGTATATTCCTCGGAAAGAGAAGGAAGATGGACAAAGTATTCTTTGCCGTCTTCTAAGACGCGGGAAGCAACGCCTTCGCTATCTGTCATGACCGGAGTCATACAGAAAGTTCCGGAGCACCACTGAACCTGAGTACCGGCTAAAGGAGTTCCATCCGGTTTCAGGACTTTCGTCGTGTAGGTAGAAGACGGAAGAGAACTGGTGGATTCTTCCGGAGTGGATGCTTTCGGAGTAGAAGAAGCTTTGGAAGAGAGACTCGGTTTCTCCGTAGAGGGTTTTACCGAGGAAGAGTTATTTCCACCGCAGGAAGCTAAAAGAGTCAAAGCCGAAAAGAAAAGAAAACCGATCTGTTTTTTCATTATGATCAAAACCTCGCTTTGCCATTTTACAGATTACTTATCGCGCTTACAAGTTCTTCGTAGGTGATAGAGCTAGGGTGAATCGTATGGATCACCTGGTGAGAATCAAGAACGAAAGTATAAGGATAAACATTCTTGTTTCCTAACAAAGTCTCATAGTAGGTCTTACCAGAAGAGAGCTTTTCATCCTGAACAAAGTCGATACCATAATCTTTCCAGGAGTAATCATCCCCGTCTTCCATATCGTCGATAAAAGCTTTGACATCGTCGGTAGGATCGGAGGAATGGACGGCTACAATCTCAATTTCCGGATATTCCCGCTTCAGTTTTCCGAAATAGGGAAGCTCTTTGACACAGGATCCACACCAGGTTCCCCAGAAATTGATAAGGGTGGTTCTCCCAGAAGTCGCCTCTCGTAGAGAGAAAGTGCTATCGGTAGAATAGGAATGGCCTTTCAGTTCCGGAATGATGTTTCCGACTTCGATTCCTAAGGTAGCTTCTCCTGCTCCGAAAAGAGAGAAAGCGGTATCGAAAGAGGAGGAAGAAGAGACAATCGTCCCTTCTTTATCCATAGTGACCGCATAAGGATAAGTAGCATCTTTATGAAAAGAAGTGAGTAAAGAAGAAGATTCGTCGTCATGTCCGAAATGGATGGGACTATTCTGATAGGTCGTAAGCACGGTCTGAGAAATATCTCCGACCATCGAAGAGAAGGGATAAAGAAAATAGGCCGTAAGAGAAGAATTTTCGTTTAACAGTTCTTCTGTCTTCTTGATCTTTTCGTCTTCGATCTTGTCATCGAAGAAGACAAGAGTCGCACCTTCTTTTCCTTCGAAAGAGACTTTTTCTTCTTCGTGGAAAGAAAAAGAGACATAGGAGAAATCCTTGGCTTTCCCTTCCATCCGGTTTTCCTTGTCACTGGTAGGAGTGCTCTCGCTCTTAGAAGACGGAGAAGGAAGATTCACCGCCAGCATCGTTCCTACTAATGCTCCTAAAAGAACAAGCGGAGAGACGATACCTAAAACCTTGGAGACTTTACTTGGAATCATTCTTTCTAGCCTCCTCTTTCGGGTGGTAGCCGGAATTGATGTAGGCAAAACCGGCGCGGTAATGGATGGCTTTCACCGGGCAACCCGGAATACATTTTCCGCACTGGATGCATTCCCCGTCTCCGACTTTCTTGACATCCATCAGACAGTTGCGGGTGCAGATTCCGCAACGCGTGCATTTCTTTTCATCGACGGTGATACCGATGAGATTGAGTTTGCTGAAGAAGGAATAGATAGCTCCTAAAGGACACAGGAAGCGGCAGAAGGGACGGAAGATAAGAACCGACATCACCAGAACAAAGATCAGAATCAGACTCTTCCAGCTGAAGAGAGATCCTAACATCGAAAGAAGAGAGACGTTGTTGCTATTGAGCATCAAGCCATAGGCGCCTTCTAAGGTTCCTACCGGGCAGATATATTTGCAGAATGCCGGAACGGCTAAGTTCTGGAAACCATAGATCAAAGGAAGAACGATGACCAATCCGAAGAGGAAGACATATTTCAGACGGGAGAGATAGTAAGACCATTTTCCTTTCTTGATCTTGAAGGATTTAATCTTATAGAGAAGATCCTGTATAAGACCGAAAGGACAGAGCCATCCGCAGATGGTTCTTCCGAAGAGGATGCCATAAAGAAGTAAGATACCGAGAACATAGTAGATGGTCTTGGTCTTTGCTCCGGCTAAGGCGTTCTGTAAGGAACCTAAAGGACAGGCTCCGATCGCCCCTGGGCAGGAGTAGCAGTTCATACCCGGGACACAGAAACTTTTGCTTGCGCCTTGGTAGATGTTTCCGGAGATAAAGCCTTTGATATTGGCATTATAAAGAAGAGCACAGAAAAGCTGTACGATCTTTCTGCGGTTAGGAAGAGCGTCCCAGAGCTGATGATGAAGACGGGAAAAGAAAGTCCCGATACGAGTAAAGAAGTTCATCCTAAACCGATACACTCCGTGCAGATATTGATGGCTTTGGCCATGACCGACTCCGCTTCTCCTCTCACAGCTCCGACGATGAGGAAGGTGATAGCCAGAACCAGGATAGAAGCCTGAAGAATCGTCTTGAGTAGTTTTTCTTTCTTTTCGTCTTTTTCGCTTTTCTCCTTCTTGAGAGGAAGTTTCCGATAAAGTTTGATCTCTTTCTCCAGCTCTTTATCATTGAGGAAGGAATAAATGAGGAAAAGGATATAGATGACAAGCAAGAAAGGAAGCGTATGGATAGCAAGAGCGATCGCTTCCGAAGCTATATCTCCATAGGCGGAGAAATGAGCAGGATTACAGACATAGGCAAGAGGGAAGACAAAGAGAGCTAAAGAAACAAGCGAAGTAATCCATAGAAGGATATGACGTTTTTTCTGAATGGCAGCGACTTCTTTCTTCTCTTCTTCCTTGAAAGCGGAAGATTCTTTGTAATAACGGAGCTGATTCAGGAATTCCTGTTTTCCTCTTTTATCGAAGGTCCTGTTTTCTTTCGGAAGGAAGATGGCAGAAAGAATAGAAGCACATAAGACCACTGAGAAAAGGACAAGAACGGTGATGAAATAAGGAGAATGAGCCGAGATACTTGCCGTATTGAAAGGATCGTTATCCGGAGAAGCAAAATAGATATCTCCTAAAGCCGCAATCAAAAGGATCCCCATCCCTCCCGTAAGAATGGTTGACACCAGTTTGACGATGAAGAGTATCTTTGCTTTCTTTTCCATAGTATCCCGATTCCTCGGATGTTCTTCATTATAAATACAAATAAGAAAAAAAGGGATTCCTAAGAAAGAGAAAAGGAAAGAAAAGATTGACAGAGGAATACGTAAGAGAGACAGAAATAACCCTTTCGTACCCTTCCAAACGTCCTTTCTTTTCTTATTTAGAAAAAGAGATAGAAAAAGGTAAACGCTTTCAGAGAATCAGACACGATTCCTCGGATTTTCTTTACCTATCTGATTTCTTAAAGAAGCCTTAAAACGCTAAGAGAAAATCCGTTGAAAATCTTTACGAAAATTTCGAAAAGTCCCTGTTTTCCTCACCTTTCCCGTTTTCAAGCTGAGTTTTTCCTTTTCCTGTCCCAGAATCCTTACGTTTTCTTTTTTTTGGTTCTTGTCAATTCTTACGAAAAGAAAGAATAGGTTCTGAATTGTTTTTACAAATGGAAATCGTTATATTTTCTCTACAAGACACGGAAACGCGTCTTTTCTGCTTCGAAAGGAGATCAATTTATGAAAAAACAAACGGTTTCTCTGCTTCTCTCGGTTTTAGCCATGTTCAGCCTTGCATCCTGCGGTGAGCAAGGAAAGAAAGATAGCGGCACTTCGGATAGTGCCAACACTTCGGAAAAAGCTTCGGTTACTTATGTCGATTACAATGTCACTCTGAACGATATCAGAGGAAAAGCCATCGAAGGAGCGGCTCTTTCGATCATGGTCAACGGTGAAGCTCAGACTGCCGATACCGATGAAACCGGCTTAGCCGTTTTCTACGATACTCCGGCCGGAAATTACACCGTCACGGCCACTCTTCCGGATTCTTATAGAGGTTATTCTCTTGAAGATAAGTGCGTTCTCACTGCAAAGAAGACGGATTACACCTTCAAAGCAGTTCCGGTCATTTCCAGTGATGCTCTTACCAGTTCGGATCTCATCTATACCTATACGAGCACCTATGGTACGAACAAATATGCGTATAAAGAGGGCGATGTCATCCATGATTTCTCTTTCACGGATGTCGTTACCGAAAAAGAATACAAGATTACCGATCTGCTCAAGGAGTATGACTGCGTCTGCTTCGATTTCTTCTATGCCGCCTGCCCCTGGTGCATCAAGCAGTATCCGGTTATGACGGCAGCGCTCAGCGAAAACTATACCGGCCAAGGCGATACGGATGTCACTTATCAAGAGAAAGTCTGCGTCATCGGTATCGATACCTTGACTCCGGATTATACCGACGAGGAATGGACCGCTCTTGCTACCAGCTATTACAACAATGCCAGTTCCAAGAAGACTCTTGCCGGATATATGGGTGTCAGCGAAGATAAGGTCACCGTCGACTCCATCAAGACCTATCTTCAGACCGAATACTTCGATACGGTCGATGATATCAAGAGTGTGAAATCCACGTATCATCTTCCCTATCTGATGTCGAAGGATGTCCGTGTCGGAACCACTTCTTCCGGTTCTCCGCTCCTCTGCTCCGATGCTTTCAATATCACCGGTGATCCGAGCTTTGTCGCTATCGATCGTTATGGCCTTGTCGCTGTCTCCGAAGCCGGTTATAACGGTCAGGAAAGTCACTTCACCACGATTTTCGATAAGCTTCTTGATCCGGATTACGTTCCGGACTAACCGTTTCGTTTACGATTCACGGCATCTGGTGATTACCGGATGCCGTTTTCTTTTGATTTCAAGTAAAAAGGAGCGCCATCGCAAACGCTCCTCAGAGAAACAATTTTCTTTTAACGGGCGAACTTGTGAAGGATATCCATCACTTTCTCGGCCATCGATTCCGGAGAATCGGTGAACCCGTTTTCGACCCATTCGGATAAGACACCGAAGAGGCCGGACCCGATAAAGGAAGCTTCGTAGGTATGTTCTCTTGCGTCCTTCTCCTGAAAGTATATTTCCTTGAAGGCAGTGTAGACGGTCGCATCCTGTTTGGCGGTGAAGACGAGGTTGAGGATATCTCTTACCTCATAGATGGATTCGAAGAAAAGAGAAAGAGAAGAAGGAGTCAAAGCCCCATAGGACCAAGTCCCGGGGCTTTTCTTCTTAGCTTCTTCGTAGATTCTTATGAATTTATAGACAAGGATATCGCTCTTCTGCTCGAAGTGGCGGTAGAAAGTGGTTCTACCGACTCCGGCTTTCTTGATGATCTCTTCGATGGTGATGGCTTCGAAGTTTTCGTTCTTCATCAGTTCAAGAAGAGAATCGGCGATACAGTCCTTGATGAATTCGCTGGTCTGGTTCTTTTTGCGCATAGCTAGCTATCCTTCCTATTTCTTTTCGGTTTCGGAAGTTTCTTCTTTCGTCTCTTCTTTTCCGACTAAGGCTTTACTTCCTTCTTCGACGACAGGGCGGCCGTTTGCATCATAGTTCTGTTGTACATCGGAAGATTTTGATGGGTCGATCATCACGGCTTTGGCAACAAAGGAAGCTAGCTTCTTCTTACCGGCGACTTCGGCATCGTGAGCGGATTTGATACTCTGGGGAAGAGAATCGTAGAACTTCTTTCGCGCTTCCTTGGATTTCTGTCTCTGGACATCACGCTGGGTTTCATAACGGGTGACGAATTTGGAATGTTTGGTCATCTTGGCGATGCGGTTGAAGATATTGAGAGAGTCGACAAGATCGACTAAGAAGACGCCATAGACAACCCCGATCCAGAAGATGAACCAGAAATGAGCTTCCTGCCCGGATTCCCCGAACATGTAATCGAAAGTGACGGAGAAACCGCGGTAGAAGAAAGGATTACAGGCATAGTAGTAGAAGACAGCGACGGCAAACCAGACGAGATTGAAGACCGGGCAGATGATACCGAGGATATTCCCTTTCATGTTGGAATAATCCCAGAGCCGGACTTTGAATCCCTTGACGAAGATAAGACCGGCGAAGAATTCAAGAAGGATGAGTCCTAAGGTCATACAGAGAATGATGACTAAATCATATACGGTAGGTCCGTGGACTCCTTTTCTTCCGAAGAGTTCTCCTAACGGATTATAGAAGACCCAGTCTTTCGGAAGATAAACAATAAGGAGAAAACAGAAGAAGAACATGATCACGACTCCAAAACCATAAAGGGGAAGCCAAGGCCCTTTCATGAAGCCGGGGTTTACCCATTTATGGGCGGTGAAGATACGGCGGAAAAGAACTTCCAATCCGTATCCGAGCATACAACCGAAAAGGAACATCACTAAAAGAGTCAGAAAGATCTTCGAGATGAGATCCTGAACGGAGCCGTTATAAAGGCTATCTTCAAGAAACATTTGTTCTTCTCCTTTGACTGCCCCTATCTTACCATAGTGAAAAGACGGAAGCAGGGAAATTCGGCTTTTTCTTCCGAAGAGAAAAGAATCCTGCAAAAGGCTTTCCGAAAGCGGACTTCTTCCCGTTATGGTAACATAGTAAGGAAGAAACATCTTGTGCTGGGAGGGAAAAAAAGAACATGAACGAACGAATCATTTTCTTAGGAACACCGGAAATTTCGGCTCATGTCTTAGAAGGCTTAGTCAAAGCCGGCATGAATATCGTCGGAGTCATCACCAAAGAGGATAAAGTAAGAGGGAGAAACAATAAAATCGAGGAATCCCCGGTCGCCTTAAAAGCCCATGAGTTAGGGCTTCCTCTTCATAAGCCCCATAAACTCAATACCGATTTCGCTTTTATCAAGGAAAAGAAACCGGATCTTTTACTCACTTTTGCCTATGGTCAGATCATCTCGGATGAGATTCTTGCTTTAGGTGCCTATAAGCCTCTTAATCTCCATGCTTCTTTGCTTCCGAAGTACCGTGGAGCAGCTCCGATCCAATACGCTTTACGTAACGGCGATAAAGAAACCGGTGTCTCCTTAATGGAGATGGTCCATGCTTTAGATGCCGGGGATGTCTATGCGGTAAAGAAACTGTTGATCGATCCGAAAGACAATTACACTACCTTGGCCGATAAGCTTTCGGAAGTGTCTCTTCAGTTAGCTTTAGAAGCTCTTCCGAAGTATTTCCGCGGAGAACTCACTCCCGTGAAACAGGACGAAAGCAAAGTCTCCTATTGTCCTACGATCAAGAAAGAAGAAGAACATCTGAATCTTTCTTTATCCTGTGAAGAATTCATCAATCAGATGCGTTCTTTATCCTATACGCCGGGTGGATATCTTCTCCGTCCGGATGGAGAGATCCTGAAGATCTTCACCGCCGAAAAAGCAAACGGGGAAGTCAAAGCTCCGGTCGGTACCGTAGTCTTAGCCAAGAAGAAACAGATTCTTCTTCAACTGAAGGATGGTCAAGTAGCTTTAGAGGAGTTACAGCGTCCGGGAAAAAAGATCATGAAAGCAATCGATTTCAATAACGGCGTCCATGATCTCGAAGGGAGTGTTTTGAAATGAGCAAGAAAAAAGAAATCGCCAAGACCAATGTCATGCGTCTACTCGAGGAAGCAAAGATTCCTTATGTTCCCCATGCCTATGATCCGAAGATTGCGGTTGCCGCCGACGATGTCGCACATGTTTTAAACGAAGATCCTAGCCACGTCTTTAAGACCTTAGTTACGGTCGGAAAAAGCGGAGACCATTATGTCTTTGTTTTACCGGCCACTTCCGAGCTGGATTTAAAGAAGGCTGCCAAAGCCGCCGGGGAGAAATATATCGAGATGATTCCGCAGAAGAATCTTCTCCCTCTCACCGGCTATATCCATGGTGGATGCTCTCCTGTCGGTATGAAGAAAGCCTTCCCGACTTATATTGATATCTCAGGAGAAAACTTACCTCACATCTTTGTTTCCGGTGGGAAAGTCGGACTTCAGGTCGAAGTCAAACCGAAAGCCCTGGCGGAGCTTGTCTCCGCATCCTTTGTCGATATCACGGAGGAGAAGAGATGAACTCCCATCCGGAATGGCTCAATAAGGCTCTCTTCTACGAAGTCTATCCCCAGTCCTTCTTCGATAGCAACGGAGACGGTATCGGAGACCTGAAAGGCATTCAGAAGAAACTCGATTACATCAAGAATCTCGGTTTCAATGCTCTCTGGCTCAACCCGATCTACGAGTCCCCTTTCAAAGATGCCGGCTACGATATCACCGACTATAAGAAAGTCGCCAAACGTTATGGCACCAACAAGGATGCCTATGACCTTTTCAAGACCGCCCATGAAAAAGGGATGCGGGTGATTCTCGATTTCGTACCAGGCCACACCTCTATCAACTGCCCCTGGTTCAAGAAATCCTGTGAACCGAAAGAAAACGAATTCTCTTCCCGTTATATCTGGACCGATTCGGTCTGGAAAAGCCCGAAAGATCTTCCTGTAATCCGCGGTATCAGCGATCGGGACGGAGCCGTCGTCACCAATTTCTTCTCGGTGCAACCGGCACTCAACTACGGTTTTGCTTCCCCGCATGAATCTTACGAGGAACCGATCGACGGCAAAGGCCCGCAGGGGACGATTGCCGCCATGATCGATATTCTCCGTTTCTGGCTATTCCATGGAGCGGACGGTTTCCGTTGCGATATGGCCGATTCCCTTGTCAAACACGATCCGGATAGAAGCGGTACGATCCGTGTCTGGAAACAGATCATCGATACCATCAAGAACGATTATCCCGATGCCGTCTTCGTCTCGGAATGGGATAATCCCCTCTGCTCTTTAAAAGCCGGTTTTGATATGGATTTCCTTCTTCAGGATCCTTTCAATCCCTATAACAGCCTTCTTACCAGAACCGCTTCTCCTTATTTCCGTTTTGATAATACGAAGAAGGATGCCAAAGCCTATTTTGATAACTTCAGGAAACTTTACTCCTTTGCTTCTTCCCAGCAGAAATTCCTCTCTCTGATCTCCGGGAACCATGATACCAAGCGTCTTGCTTTCTATCTGAAACCGGAAGAGATGAAGTTCTATTATCTTTATCTCTTCACGATGCCGAATGTTCCGTTTCTTTATTACGGAGATGAGATTGGTATGGGTTATGAAGAAGGTCTTGTTTCGGTCGAAGGTGGTTTTGACCGCACGGGAGACCGCTCTCCGATGCAGTGGGATGAAAGCAAAATGGCCGGATTCACCACTGGTAAGACTTCCTATATCAAGATCAATCCGGATAGAAAAGGTATCTCGGTCCGAGAAGAAGCGCAGGACGATGACTCCTTATTCACTTTCCTCAAGACGCTCCTTGCTTTCCGTAAGGATCATGTGGCTCTGGATAACGATGCTTCTTTTGAACTCGTCGATACCAAAGGCTATTGTCCGCTTGTCTATATCCGAAAGAAGTTTGCGGAGAAGTTATTGATTGCCATCAATCCTTCGATGCGGACCTATAAGATCTCCTTAGGGGACTTCAAAGGCAACCCGCTATTCTCGAGCGGAGGTGCTTTTGTCGAAGAAGATGCGATGAAGCTTTCTCCGCAGAGTTTCATCGTTCTGGAATAGGGTTCTGTTTTCGCTTTCTGATCGCTCTCTCTATCTTTTCCTTTAGCGCGAAAGCGCCTATAATCTAAGTACAGCAACCTTCTTTCTTTTCAAGTTAGGTTCCCATATGAATAGCAGCAAAGATTCTCCGTTGAAGAAGAGCAAAGGTTCTCTCTGGGAACTTCTTCCCGGTGCCATTTTCGTATTGCCTTATAAAGAGCATCCTACTCCTCTTTATCTGAGTGCAGATTTCAAAGAATTATTCTCCTTAGAAAGCAAAGAAGAAGAGGATAGATTTTTTCAAGGAGGATATTTAAGAAAGATATCCCCAGAAGATATTTCTCTTTTTGCTTCCCATTTTGAAGCACCGCATCTTAAAGACAACGGAGAGATCACTTTCGATTGCCGCTTTCTGAGCGGAGAAGGAAATTACCACACGCTCCGTTTCCAGTATCATGCAATCGAAGAAGGAGGAGGAGAAAAATCTTCTTCTTGGTATTGTCAACGACGTTTCTACGAACCAAAGCAAAGAAGAAAAATCCGTTGCCGAAGGAGAAGACACCATCAGCCGAATCGAGTTTCTGTCTCTTCTTCCGCAAATTGTTGAGGAGAATGACCCGGAGAATCCTCCAGTGATCCTCTATTACGATATCGCCAATTTCCGTTACATCAATTTCTATTACGGCATGCAGGCCGGTGACGATTTCCTCAAGGAAGTCACAAAGATCCTTCGGGAAACCTATCTCGGTTCTCTTTTCAGCCGGATCGAAGGCGATCACTTTGCTCTTCTTTCCAATAGTCAGAATCTGAAAGAGAAAGTCGATACAACCCGAAGCCGGATCAAAGCCCTCAATCCGAGTCTTCCTCTCGATATTAGAGTCGGCGCCTGTCTTTATGCAAAAGGCAGCGAGGAGAAAGCTTTATCGTGTGCAAAGCTCGCTTCCGATCTCTGCCGAAGCGACGGCTCCTATTTCTCTTTCTACACCAAGAAGATTGGCGAAGCCTTGGAGCTATCCGATTATGTGGTCTCCCATCTTGAGAAAGCTATCCAGAACGGCTGGATTCAGGTCTATTATCAGCCGATCGTCCGCGCGATATCCAAACAGCTCTGCTCCATGGAAGCTTTAGCCCGTTGGATCGATCCGAACTTAGGGATGCTTATGCCTTCTGTTTTCATTCAGGCTTTAGAGGAAGCCCAGTGCATCCATAAACTGGACTTATATGTCATCGAAGAAGTATGCAAGCAGCTGAAGAAGAACCAGGATCAGGGAATTCCGGAGATTCCCTGTTCCATCAATCTCTCCCGCATCGATTTCCTCACCTGTGATATCTTTACCGAAGTCGAGAATCTTGTCCGCAAGTATTCTCTTTCGAGGAGAATGTTCCATATTGAAGTCACCGAGACCGTCCTGATCTCCCATTCCCAGACCGTTCTCAATGTTCTTTCCCGTTTCCGCAACGCCGGCTATGAGATCTGGATGGATGATTTCGGAAGCGGTTATTCGACCCTGAAACTCCTGAAGGATTACTCCTTCGACGTCCTGAAGATCGATATGGCTTTCTTAAAGAAAGAGACCCCGAGAGGAAGAAATATCATCGCCTCCATCATTGCGATGGATAAGAAAATCGGTAATAGAACCTTAGCCGAAGGTGTCGAGACCGAAGAGCAGTTCGATTTCTTACGGAGAGCGGGTTGCGATAAGGCCCAGGGCTATCTTTTCGGAAAGCCTCTTCCTTTCTCCGAAAGTCTCAAAGGATGCCTTGCTAACAACATCGGTATCGAACCGACCAAGTGGAAGAACTACTACGATTCGTTAGAGACGGTCGATTTCCAGACCGATCGACCGATGCTTCTTCTCGAGTTTGAAAACGGGCAGTTCCATACTCTCTTTGTCAACGCCCTCTTTGAATCTGCTCCTTTCCCGAACAAGATCTCGACTACTTTGAGCGAAGTCGATGCTTTCCTCAACAATCCGGAGTTACAGACAAACCTCGATTTACTCAAGACTGCCCAGCATGCAAACTATGCAGGGGCAGAAGGCGATCTCTTCTATTCCCACTTCGGAGATCAGCTCAAATGCCATTACCGGCGAGTATCCCGTATCGATCAACGGATTCTCTATGAAGTCGAAGTCACCAACATCGATTCGGAAAGAAAACGTCTTACCGAGGAAGACCGTATCGCCAGAGCCTTACGCAACTATTACGACGATCTTCTTCTGATCAATCTCACGACTCACACAATCCGCCCTTTCATGGTCGCTTTAAACAATGCTTCCCAAGGGTATTCTTTCGGAGACAGCATCGAGAAGATGATGGAGCATCTTCCGGAAATCTTCTTAGCGGATAAGGAAAGATATCTTGCTTTCCTGGATCCTAAGACCCTAGAAGAAAGAGTCCATAAGGCACCGAGAGGAAATCTCCAGGGTGTCTTCCGCACCAAAGATGAATTCGGGCGTTTTTCCTGGAAATGCCACCATGTCATCTCGGTACCCGATCGAAACGAAAAGGTTTTCCTTTATGCCACCCGCAGTTTTGATATTCCTTCTTTCTATAAGGATGCCGCCTTGATCGATTCCGATTCCTTTGCCCCTTTAGTCACGGGAGAAAAAGGAAACAAGGATAAATCCAGTGAAAAGGAAGCTCTCTTTGATGATTTCATGCTCCATTCTCCTTTCCCCTTCTTCTGGAAAGATAGACAGCGGAGGTTCCTAGGGGCTAGTCAATCCTTCCTCGATTACTACGGATTCTCCTCTTTGGACGAAATCCTCGGGAAGACCGACGAAGATCTTCACTGGCATCCGGAAAATTTCACCTATAGGAAGGTTGAAGAAGAAGTTCTCTCCACCGGAAAGGTCCATATCGCGATTCCGGGAAGATGTATCGCAAGAGGCGTTACCCGCAATATCCTAGCGACCAAATGGCCCTTATTGAGAGACGGCAAAATCTGCGGCCTGATGGGTTATTTCATCGATGAAAACATGGTCTCCTCTCTTTTAGAAAGAGAAAGACCTTCTTCGAAGAGCAAAGATCCTTTGCTCCCTATCGAAAACTTCTCCGACTTCTTGGACGATATGGCCCGTTACCGGGGAGAATACCAGTTCAACCATCTTCTTTACGGTGTGATTCTATTGAAGATCACTTCTCTCCGCCGTATTGCGAAAGCCTATGGAGAATCTTTCTCCCGGTCAGTCTTAAAAGAAGCCGCATCGCGTATCCTCAAAAGAGTTCAGAACGAAGGCATCGTCTCCCGTTTTGATAGCGATGGGTTTGCTGTTCTTTTCCGCTATCAGAACCCTTCCGCGATCAACGATCTCGCGGCAAAGCTGAAACAGGATATCGAAGAAATCAAAGAGATCGAACACAGTTCCGTCACCCTCTATACCGATAGCGTGATCCTCTATGCCGAAGTCGCCTGCCATTTCAGCGAAGCCTTGGAAAAGACACTCTTCGAACTCTCCAAGAAACCCGAAACCGATGGTGAAAAAGAAGAGATCGCGATTGCCCTTCTCGATACCCTTCCCTGCGGAAGCTACCTTCTCCGCTCCGATAACACTCTCCGTTACCTCAACCATAAAGGAGAGGAGCTTCTCGGTTACTCGAAAGACGAGATGATCGGAAAGAAAGTCACAGGCGACCATCTTGGAAGCGCTCTGATGTCTTTATCGGAAACAAGTGGGAATTCCTCTCTTCCGCTTTCGGAAGATAATCACATCCTTCTTGCCACCGAAAAAGACGGAAATAAGGTTCTTCTTCGTCATTTCCAAGTTCCTTTCCCCGAGGGAGAAGGAAAGATCGGCTACTTCTATCCGATCACCAACGACGAGGACGAAGCGATGAGGATCGAGGAAGTCTATCACGAAGCCACCAAGGATGCTCTTACCGGATTACCGGGAAGAAAGTATCTCGATGTCTGCTTAGCCGATGCTTTTGAAACCTATCATAAGAGCGGAAAGACCTTCGCTCTCCTCTTTGCCGATATCGATGATTTCCATAACTACAACAATCTCTATGGGCATGAAGTCGGCGATCAGATATTGATCGGGCTAGCGGAATCTCTGAAGAGCACCACCCGGAAGATGGACCGCCTCTGCCGTTACGGAGGCGATGAATTCGTCGCCCTATTCCCGCTCAAGAAACCGGAAGACACGCTTAAGATCTCCGCCCGCTGTCTCTCTTTACCGGAGAAATCCTTTGAGACCAATAACGGCAAAGTCTTCGTTCCGCATTTTTCTTTCGGTATCACCTGCGTGAGAAAGGAAGACGATGCGATGTCTCTCATCAACCGCGCCGACCGCTATATGTTCTTAGCAAAGAAGGTGGAAGGCGTTGCCTTAGTCAACGACTTCAACGTCGACGAGATTCTCTCCCACACCCACGAAGAATAGAAGGCCTAAAGAAGAAGGGGAAGATTGCCTTCTTCTTTTTTATGCCTTGAAAGAAGGAGCTGTTGCAAAGCCTGTCATGAACTGCAGGCACAGCCCCCTTTATTAGGGAAGGCAGAACGCTTTTTTAATCAAATGTGGGCAGAATGAAACTTTCTTTCTTTAAACAACTTTAAGTTCCTTTTTTGGCCCTTTGTTTCCGTATGATATAACCCGACTTTGCCACTTACTAATCCAAAATAGAGGTGGCCGAGTTGGATAAAAGCTTTGAGAATGCAGCGATTTCGCTGCTTTTTTTGCAACTATGATAGAATAGTATGTAGGATGATAGGTATATAGGAGGGCTGTCATGTTCATTGAGTGCTACAAAAATAACGGGACGGATTACCTCCGGCTTGTCCGCAGCGTCCGGCGTCCCAAGAAGAGCGATCCTTCTGTCTTTTCTTCCTACAAGGTTACCCAGCTGAATATCGGCCCGTTATCCCGCTTTGATGACGGTAAACCGGATTATGTTCAGCGCTTGAAGCAATCCTTCCGCGACGGCAATCCTCTCATTCCTGCTCTCCGGCCTTATGTAGATGAGACCGCCGTTCCTCAGCAGGAAGGCCTTCCTGCCGATACTTCTCTTTTCAAGACATCCTTTGCCCACCCAAGGTATGCATCAACGATCCTTCTTGACCGCATTTTCCAGGAGCTTGGTCTATCCGAACTCTTCAATACGATCAAGTTCTCATCCGGGATCGAGTATCCCCTGACGGATTATGTGCGGCTTCTTGTGTTTGACAGAATCCTGAACCCCGCTTCCAAAATCGGAACCGTGGAACACAACGGGGATTACTGCAGACCCGTCGTCGGAAATGATGACTATGCTTATCATGTCTACGATGCGCTGGATTTGATCTATGAGAACCGGGATAAGATCCTTAAACGCATGAACAGCACGATTGCCCGCCATATCAGCCGGGATACCTCTCTGCTGTTCTATGATGTCACCAACTTCTACTTTGAAATCGGGGATCCCGATGAGGATGTGACAGATGGCGACGGGAATGTCTTGGCAAAAGGCCTGCGGAAAAACGGCGTAAGCAAAGAGCAGCGGAAACTGCCCATTGTTCAGATGCCCTTATTTCTGGATAATTCCGGCATTCCGATCGCAATTGATATGTTTCCCGGCAACACGCTTGATGCGCAGACAGCGATACCGGCCTACGAGCATACAGTGCAGAAACTTGGATTCCATTCCCGTTTTATCTTCATAGCGGATCGCGGTATCTGCACCGGTCCGATCATGTGCGAACTGCTGGATGAAGGCAATGGGTATATCATCAGCAAACCGCTCCGCAAAGCAGATAAGACGCTGAAGGATTGGGTCTTAAGCAAAAATGGCTACACCATTGTCAGCGACCGCTTCCGCTATAAATCCGAGATCATCACGGCCAAAGTCAAAGACAAAGAAGGCAAGGTGCGGAACATTCGGCAGAAAGTGGTTGCATACTGGAGCAAGAACTTCTATGACCATGATGTGGAAGAGCATAAGAGCTTCCTGGATTTCATTGATAAGCTGAAAAAGAATCCGACAAATTTCCGTGTGACGCGTGCACAGGCAGCAAGCCTCAAGAGATTCATGTCCGCAGACGTAGTGAACGGAACGACCGGAGAGGTGCTGGATTCAAGGAAGCTTATCGCAATGATCGATGACAAGAAACTGGAAGAATATACCGATCTTATGGGGTACTACGTCATCGTGACAAGCGAAACAGACATGAATGACACGGAAGTGATTGATAAATATCACGGTCTGTCCCGAATCGAAAACCAATTCGAAGAGATGAAAGGCACCCTGGACACAAGACCGGTCTACGTACGCAAACCCGAGCACATTCATGCGCACCTTCTTATCTGCATGATCGCGCTCGTAATGATTCGCCTGATCCAGCGGAAATATAAAGAAAAGTTCCCGCCTGCAACGGATGACAAGCGGGACTGGACCTATGGTATATCCGGCGAAAGGATACAGACGGCTCTGCAGAAATGGAAAGCGATACAGGTCGGAGAAGACTCGTACTGGTTCGCGGATCTCGATGATCCGGATCTGTCAGCGATTCTGCAGGCATATGATCTGACGATTCCCAAAAAGCAATACAGCTATGGGGAGATGGTCAGGATGAAGAAAAAGATCGATGTTTACGGAGGATCAAAAGGTTAAGTACCTACAGACCCCGAACGCAATTATTGAAGAGAATCTCAGGAAACGCCTTTACTTCAACGTTTTCTGAGATTTTCTTGTTTAGCAAGTGGCAAAGTCGGGTGGTAACATAGTTAAGTGTTAAGAGTTTCGGCAGGAAGGAGAAGGAAGAACATGAACGAACGGATCATTTTCTTAGGAACACCCGCGATTTCGGCCCGTGTCCTAGAAGGCTTAGTCAAAGCCGGCATGAACATCGTCGGCGTCATCACCAAAGAGGACAAAGTCCGGGGCAGGAACAACCGGATCGAGGAATCCCCGGTGGCTATGAAAGCCCATGAGCTATCTCTTCCTCTTCATAAACCCCATAAACTGAATAAGGATTTTTCCTTTCTCGTGGAGAAAAAGCCGGACCTCCTCCTCACTTTTGCCTATGGGCAGATCCTTTCCGATGAGATTCTTGCCTTAGGCACTTATAAACCGCTCAACCTGCATGCCTCCCTCTTACCCAAATACCGTGGAGCTGCTCCGATTCAGTACGCCTTGCGTAACGGGGATAAGGAAACAGGTGTTTCTCTGATGAAGATGGTCCATGCCTTGGATGCCGGAGACGTCTATGCGGTAAAGAAGCTCCCGATCCTTCCAGAAGACAATTACACGACCCTCTCGGATAAACTCAGCTCTCTTGCGCTGGAGCTTGCTTTAGAAGCCTTGCCGAAATATTTCCGCGGAGAGCTTTCCCCTGTGAAGCAGGAAGAGAGCAAAGCCTCTTTCTGCTCTACTATCAAAAAAGAAGAAGAGCACCTCTCCCTCTCTCTTTCCTGTGAAGGATTCATCAACCAGTGCCGCTCTCTTGCCTATACGCCAGGAGGTTATTTGCTACGCCCGGACGGAGAGATCCTGAAGATCTTCACCGCCGAGAAAGCAAACGAGGAAGTCTCGGCACCGATAGGAAAGATCGTCTTAGCGAAGAAGAAGCAGATTCTCCTTCAGCTGAAAGATGGCCAGGTCGCTTTAGAAGAGCTTCAGCGTCCCGGAAAGGAAATGATGAAAGCCGGCGATTTCAATAACGGGGTTCACGATTTAGAAGGGAGTGAGTTACGATGAGCAAGAAAAAAGAGATTGCCAAAACCAATGTCATGCGCCTTTTAGACGAAGCGAAGATCCCCTATACGCCTCATTCCTATGATCCGAAAGTCGCTATCTCCGCCGACGATGTCGCCAAAGTTCTCAACGAGGATCCAAGCCATGTTTTCAAGACGCTGGTGACCGTCGCTAAAAGCGGCGAACACTATGTCTTCGTCTTACCCGCGACAGGGGAACTCGACCTGAAAAAGGCAGCCAAAGCCGCCGGCGAGAAGAACATCGAGATGATTCCTCAGAAGAATCTCCTTCCTCTCACAGGCTATATCCATGGCGGATGCTCCCCCATCGGGATGAAGAAAGCCTTCGTGACTTTCATCGATGCTTCCGCCGAAAACTGCTCTCACATCTTTGTTTCCGGTGGAAAAATCGGAGTCCAGGTCGAAATCGAGCCACACGCGTTAGCGGAATTTGTCTCCGCTTCCTTTGCTCCGATAACGGAGGAGAAGAGATGAACTCCCATCCGGAATGGCTCAATAAAGCGCTCTTCTACGAAGTCTATCCCCAGTCCTTCTTCGATAGCAACGGCGATGGTATCGGAGATCTGAAAGGAATTCAGAAGAAACTCGACTACATCAAGAACCTCGGTTTCAACGCGCTCTGGCTCAACCCCATCTACGAGTCTCCCTTCAAGGATGCCGGATATGACATCACCGACTACAAAAAAGTGGCAAAACGCTATGGCACCAACAGGGATGCCTATGACCTTTTTAAGGCCGCCCACGAAAAGGGGATGAAAGTGATTCTCGATTTTGTCCCCGGCCACACATCGCTGATGTGCCCCTGGTTTCGAAAATCCTGCGAGGGGAAAGAGAACGAATTCACTTCCCGCTATATCTGGACCGATTCGGTCTGGAAAACTCCGAAAGATCTTCCTGTCCTCCGCGGTATCAGCGACCGTGACGGTGCCGTCGTCACGAATTTCTTCTCCGTCCAGCCGGCTCTCAATTATGGTTTTGCCTCTCCTCATGAATCCTATGAGGAGCCGGTCGACGGAAAAGGACCTCAGGGAACGATCACCGCGATGATCGATATCCTCCGTTTCTGGCTCCGCCACGGTGCGGACGGCTTCCGTTGCGACATGGCCGGTTCCTTGGTCAAACACGACCCCGACCATAGCGGAACCATCCGTGTCTGGAGACAGATTATCGACACCATCAAGAACGATTTCCCCGATGCGGTCTTCGTTTCGGAGTGGGACGATCCGCTCTGCTCTCTCCGGGCCGGATTCGATATGGACTTTCTCCTTCAGGATCCCTTCAATCCCTATAACAGTCTTTTGACCAGAACTTCTTCTCCTTACTTCCGTTTCGATAACTCACGAAAGGATGCCAAAGCCTATTTCGACAATTTCCGGAAACTCTATGCGTTTGCTTCTTCGCAGCAGAAGTTTCTCTCTCTGATCAGCGGAAACCACGATACGAAACGGCTTGCTTCCTTCCTCAGCCCGGAAGAGATGAAGTTCTATTATCTGTATCTTTTCACCATGCCGAATGTTCCCTTCCTCTACTACGGGGACGAAATCGGTATGAAGTATGAGGAAGGTCTACTCTCCGTCGAAGGCGGCTTTGACCGAACGGGAAACCGATCCCCGATGCAGTGGGACGAAACCAAGATGGCGGGATTCACTTCGGGCCGGACTTCCTATATCCGCATCCCTTCCGAGCGCGCAGGAATCTCGGTCCGCGAAGAGGCCGAAGAAGACGATTCCCTCTTTGCTTTTCTCAAAACTCTCCTGTCCTTCCGCAAGGACCATGTCGCATTCGATAATGACGCCTCCTTCGAGCTGGTGGAAACAAAGGGCTACTGCCCGCTTGTCTATATCCGTAAGAAGTTTGCCGAAAAGCTGCTGATTGCCATCAATCCCTCCCCGAGGACCTACAAGATCTCCTTAGGCGACTTCCGAGGCAATCCGCTTTTCTCCAGCGGAGGCGCCTTCGTCGAGGAAGATGCGATGAAGCTTTCTCCCCAGAGTTTCATCGTTCTGGAATAGATCGGTCGTTTTTAGGGAAACTATCGAAAAAAACGCTGTGGAAGAAAAGAGACCTTCCTTGGTCCAATAGCAAAAGGAAGATGAGAAAATACGATGTTTCCCCGAACGAGGGATTCCGAGGTCTTTATCAAGACAATAAAGGGAATCCGAAAAATAGGGGAAACCAATCTCCCTGACCGGTTTCTTGGAAAAAAGTCACTTCTTTTCCTGCTGCTTCGGATTATCTTGGGAAACGGATTTCTTTTTTTTCTTTGAATATGCACATGAACAAGAAGCATGTCGATATCTTACGGAGTCTCAATTGATACAGTATCGGATAAAAGGGAACCTTCGACGGGTTCCCTTTTTGCTTGGATTGCGCGAAAAAGTTTCGAAAACGGATAGAAAGATCTCATCAAAGGAATGCTCCGTAAAAAGGGAGGATAGGGAAGAAAATAGGCATTTGAGAAAAAGTAACAGACACAAAATCTTAAGGGTGAACAATGAATATAGATATTCCCAATCCTCTTTCACCATAACAAGTTGTACCAATCGCCTCAGGCATCATCGTTATTTTCTTCTCTCCAAGTGGTCACCTAAATCAGCACCACTTTTTCTTGTTTTGTTTAATAGTATTTCTCTCCTGGAATCCCTCTGCTTTTTTGAAAGAAATCCATGGTGGTTTGTCCTTTCGCAAGTGGTATAATCAGTTTCAGAGGTTTGTAGCACCTCAAGGAATTCGTTGTTTCTGTAATAATGGAAATTGTTTTCTTGGCTGAGTCCAAAAGAACATTTCCCGCATTTAAAGAAAGGCAAAAGATTTTCATGAAAAGCAGCCTAAGGCTCAGAAGAATCTCTATCGCATTGGCTACTTTAATCATGACTATAATTTGCCCCCCCCGCAAGTTTTTGCAAGTTATGAGATAAAGGCATCCGGTTCTGCGACTACCAACCTCAGCTTTAGTCATGCGGTCTGCTATTTTACGAACGAAGATAGTAAGAAGCAGTATTATGCGAGCATCGAGGATGGATTGAAGGATGCCAACGCGTTGGAAAAAAGCCTGAAAGAGGATAGTCCGCTCAAAGGCAAAATCACTGTCTATGCGATTCCGGGTTTAGGAAATAAGATAGAAATCAAAGAGAGCTGCACCATCGATAGTGGTGTCACTTTGACATTGCCGTATGATGGAGAGACTTATACCAATACAGTTACCATGAATGGGCAAGCCTCCAAAGACAGCAAGGGGAATTACCCTGCCAATAGTTTTGCCGACACCGATGAATCCAAACGAAAAGTACAAGTGGTCTTAACCACCAATCACACTCTCACCGTCAACGGAACATTGAATATCGGGGGTGAAAGAGGAAACGCAGTGTCTCCGAACACTCAAGGCCAGACCACCGGTTCCTATGCCGAACTATTACTGCAGAGCAGCTCCTATATCGAATGCAACGGAACTATCCGTTGCGATGGTTTTATTCGGGAAGATTACGGAACCCGTAATACTGTGATTTCCGGAGAGGACGAGAGGAACGGCAACGGATCCTACATCCATGTTGCCTCCACCGGAAAAGTAATCGAGCCTCTTGTCATTTATGATTGGAGAGGGGGTACCGATTCTGGTGAACTTCATTCCGTTTTTCCTTTCAACCTCTTTGACTTACCACAGATTGCTCCTAAAACTATCTTTGATGGCGGAAGCAATCTGACAGGTTCTGTCAATATCTGTGCTGGATGGGGCAAAAATAAGACTAACCACTTCAGTGAAGTTGTAATTGTGGGGAAAACCAGTGACAACACCGGCCTCTTCCAGTCCGAAGAGAGTAACTCCGGAGGAAGCATCACACTCAAGAACACCGACTTTAGCAAAGGAACCCAGATTACGAATCTCCAAGACACCAGTCACAAAATCTTGAATACCCATGCTTTAGACATCTCGATCCGTGGAAAGTATTCTTTTGAATCCTTAACAATTACAATTGGAGATGAAGACACTTCTTACTCTAGTGCGGATTACTATTTCCCGCTTTCTAACTTGTTCCAAATCCAGTTAACGGAGAACACAGAAAGCACTTCAACCCCCACAGATGTTACTCTTTCAAAGGATGTAAAGCTTCTGCCGGGGAGTTCTTTAACGATTGGAAAGAACGCTACATTAACCACCAACCGAGGCTTGCTCGTCCATTCCTATACCGATAGCGGTGTCACGGATCCACGTCCTAAGGATTATTACAGTACAGAAGTAGGACAGGCTGTATTAAAGAATGACGGCACTCTGAAGCTACAGAACCTCTTTGGCGGCAAGGTCACCACAGATGCTGACGCCAAAGATGCTAAGGTAGAAACCTCAGGATTTTTAGGAGACTCGCTGACGGTAAAGGAAATTTCAAGTGGTATTACAACAGCTGAATTTACTTATCAACCAACGGGAGATGTCTATGACCATTCCACGAAGACTTTGACTTTAGTATCTTTAACCAAGAACGGCACTTATTCCCATCTGGAACAGCAATCCGGATGGAGTTTCAAAGCGAATGATTTCGCAATAAACATCAACTGCGTGACGAATCCGGACTATGAGTTATATAAAACGTATGGTATAAGCGAGAAAATTAATAATCGCGAGAAAATTAACCTAGTTAAAGTTCTGTCTAAATTAGATGATTGGGACCCAGAAGGGAACTATACCATTGGCTACCTATATTTGAAGTTTACGATAACTACTGATCCATCCAGCGCTTTAGATGGTTCCACCTATCTATGGACGGTCACCGGAAACGAAGATTACCCTGCTTTGAGTGCGAGCGAAACAAATACGAATCCCTTTTACTATGGGTTTACTACCGGCAATTATGGAACCCAACACATCAACGTGAAAGGGAAAGTTACCACTCCGGACGGGAAGTCTTTCGAGTCGACCTTCGTATTCGACCTTGCAATGGTATGGGATTAATGATCATTGCTGAACGACCATGAGAAAAAATAGTAAAGTCTGGATCATTCTGCTTTCCGTGTTACTTCCTCTCCTGATGGTAGGGGTAGGTTTTTCTTCTTACTATATTTATGGAAAAGCGGTGGAAGCAAAAGCAAACGGAGATATCACTGCGGAAGACTTCAAAGATAGGAAGAAATCCATCGTTGTTTCTTTCCATAATACTTCTTATCTCTATGCAAGCGATGGTTTTATCGATCCTTCCGATCATCTGGCAAAGGATAACGGAGTTCTTTCCGCAACCATCACTTTCACTGGTTTTTCGGATCAAAAAGAAGCAGGTTTCTGCTTCACCTTAGCGGAACCGGAAAGCGGAACCACTATTGCAAGTATTACTTCTCCGCCTACTCTCTCTTCTACAGCAAGCGCCATTAGCGCTTCCGTCCATGAAAACCAGATGTCTACCGATAAACATCAGCTTACGAACACCATCTCTTTTCAAGCTTCCTCCTCTTTGCCCTCTCCTTTTGAAGCAACGATTCAATACACGTTGACAGACGCAAGCAAAACAAAAGCAACCAAATTGACGCTGGAGGTGATCGAAAAATGAAGAACCATACCTGAATAGGCTCTTGCTACTCCTCTATCTCCTCCAAAAAGACTCTTACCTAGAATCGGATAATAGACAGACAAAAAGAAAAAGAAAGGAAAAAAGTTATGCTAAAAAGAAAACGCCAAATCCTCATTCCCCTCCTCAGTGCAGGTGCCATCTTCTCTCTTGCCGGAGTCGGTTATGCTGCCTGGGTCATCGCAGGTGGCAATCAAACAAAAAATGCCGAAGGAGCCACTGTCACTGCTTATACCGTCACCGATAAACGTATCGCCTTGTCAGTGACGAAAGCGGAAAATGACTCTAACACCATCGTCTTCGGAAAACCGAAGGATGCGACAAACAAAGACACAGATTGGCTTATCGCGGAAAACGATGTGTCCGCAGAAGACCTCGATTTCCATTTCGTCGCAACAGTTGATAACGCCGCTTATTGCTCAGAAGTTACAGCAACTATCGCAATTGCGGAAGCTAACAAGACCGATTGGGATGCCGTTGTTTCTGCCAATTATGTCACTGCTCCGACCATCACCATCGGAACAAAGACCATGGGTGAAAATGGTTCCGCTACCTATGCTATCTCCGGCTCTTTTGACTGGGGAACTCATTTCGGAAAGGAGAATCCTTATACCTATTACAACTCGAAAGGTGCTAATGAAACCTTAACAGTAAAAGATTCTTCCACCACCTATGCGGATGATGCTAAGACAGCATTGACAGCGCTCTCCAAGCTGAATGGTGCCAAATTTGTGTTGAAGGTGACGGCTAATTTCGATACGAGCAAGTAAAAGGAATTATCGATTATGAAAAAGCATTCTAAGAAGTTTCTTGTCCCGGTTCTCTCCCTTTTTGCTATCGGGCTTTCGGTCGGAGTCGGTTTTGCTGCTTGGACGATTGTCGGGCAGGATGCGACTCAGACAGTCAGTGGTAATACCATCACCGCGGAAGGCATCACAGATAAGCGTGTCACTCTGACCGCCAAAGATGCGCCAGTTCAGAGCATCTCTTTCAGCAGCAAAGCGGATAAAAATGTCACAAATCCTTGGCTTGCCAGAGACGATAAAGCTACTGAAGACCTTGATTTCAAATTTTCTTTCACGCTTGCTTCGAAGGATAAAAAGACAAACCTCAGCAATCTGGTCAGCGAGATCAAGTACAAGATTTCTGTGAATGACAATGCCAAGGGAGGATGGGCAAAAGCCGTTACTGCAGGCTATGTTTCCGGCAATCTCTCTTTCACTGCTCCGTCAGATGCTTTGCCCGCTCTCGGAACTGAGAACACGTTACATACTTCCTTAGATACCTCTAGCGTGGATATTGATATCTCCGGTTCTTTTGTCTGGGGAACTCATTTCGGAGGTAAGAATCCTTATACCTATTACAACTCGAACAAGGCTGATGATACCTTAAAAAATTCTTCCACCACCTATGCGGATGATGCTAGTGCCTCTTTATCGGCTCTTGCGACGGATCTGAATGGTGTTTCTTTCACTCTTACGGTTTTGGCTACGCCAAAAACAGCTTGATACGATGTCTCTTTGTTCGAAAGAATCCTTTCACAGGATCTTTCCTTGAGGTAGTAAACGGTTCATGAATGAGAAAAAGATAATTCATCGTCCGAGGAAAGGAATTCTCTTTTTGCTTTCGCTATGTTCTCTTTTGGCTCTGAACTCTGTCGGCTTTGCAGCTTTTATCGTAAGCCGAAAGGTCAGTGAGAAAGTAGAAGGCAATATCACGATCGGCGAAGTGAAGGATGAGACAACCCATTTCTATGATGTTTCTCTCAGTGAACATACGATCTCCTTCCTTCCTCAAAAAGAGGACAAGGAAGGGAGAGTACGGAGCGACGGAGAAGGGGATGAGATCCTAGCTACCTCCCTTAGCTTCTCTTTCGATCATGCGGACCTCTTATCTTCCTTGACCATCCAATTAGAGCTGACGGAAGGTATCCGCAAAGCGATCGAAGAGAACTACATCACCTTAGAGGACCAGGAAGAGCTGGAAAAAGGAAAAGTCTTCTCTGTCGATGGGCCAGACTACACTTCTCTGGATCAGGATCATATCCAGGAGTGCAAGAGAACCGATCTACAGAACGGAAAGAGCTTCACCTATACGATTCGCTTCGGCTGGGGAGAGAAGTTCGCAAACGAAAACCCCGGCCGCTATTATGACGAGACGGAAAAAGGAAAAGCCGTTCCCTCAGAGCAAGTTGCCTCCACCCTGAAGGAATTCGCTTCGCTTCTTCCGGAAAAAGATGGGAAGACAAGCGAAAAATGTGTCGTGAATCTCAGTGCTACGAATAACTGAGAGAAAGGAAGAAAAATATGAAGACGACTAAGAAAAACGTTGTCGGGAAGAAGATGATGGTCGGGATTGCTCTCTTTTCCGCTTTTGCTCTAGTCGGAACCGGTTTTGCCGCTTTCATCATCTCTACCAATAAACCGCAGGAGATCACCGGCGCTATCGAGATCGGAAAGGTCGAAGAAAAATCGGTCAATATCAACGATATCGCTCTTTCGAATACGAAGATCGCTTTTGAGCCGAAAGCAGAAGATGCCAAGGGAAGAGTCCGTTATGACGGAAAAGAGAGCGAAGCACTTTCTACCACCTTGACTTTCACCTTCGATCAAGCGGATACCGTCGATGCGATCCATATCGATTTAGAAGTTCCGGAAGGTATTCGGAAAGCGGCAAGCGACAATTACATCACTTTGCCGGAGATCGCCGCCTATAAAGAGAACACGAACGAATTGATAGGCCTTGATATCAAAGCTGATGGGTCGACTACCTCTGCCGTCGTTTCCGATACCGAGGGTAAGGACAACACGAAATCCGTCTCCTATACTTTCTCTTTCGGCTGGGGAAGTGTTTTCAACAGCAAAAACCCGGGGGAATACTACGATACGGATGAGAATGGAAAGCTCGTCTCGGATAGTGAAATGAAGTCGACCTTAGAAGCTTTCCAAAAGGAACTAGATGCTGCTGGTACGATGACGGTCAATCTTTCGGTGAAGCTCAACTGAGTTTCTCCCTCACCTCAAGCGAATGACCTCGGATAGAAAAGCCAAAAAAGTTACCATCGGACTCGTTTCTTTCGCCCTATTGACTCTCGTACTTCTGGCGAGTGCATTTCTCGTGGTCGCCTTAGAGAAAAAAGGAGAAGAGAACGAAGGGGAACTGAAAGTAGGAACGATCGAATCCTCTTCCCTCACTTTGAAGGATGTCTCTTTTTCGGAGAACCGTTTCTGCTTTGAACCGAAAGCGGGAGATTATTCCGGAAGGGTCCGCTGTAACAGCAAGAAGGTCGAGGTTCTCTCTTCGACCTTGTCTTTCCGCTATACGAACGCTTCTTCGGTCCGCGGTTTTCAGCTGATTCTATCCTTGCCCGATGGCTTGAAGGAGGCAATGAGAAAGAATTATCTCCTCCTTCCCGAGGTTGCTACAAGCGAGGAAGGAGCGACGATTCCGACCGAGAAACCTTATATCTCCGATTACGTCAAAGATGGCGAAGTCTCTTCTTCGGAAAAGTGTTTTGCCTATCCGATCTCTTTTACCTGGGGATCCTTCTTCCACGGGAAGAACCCCGGGGAATATTACGATGAGGATGAGACGGGAAAGAGAGTCTCCGATGAGGAGATGGAAGCGACTCTCAAGGATTTCTATTCGCTCGTGGAAGATTCCCGCCAAACCGAAGAGGGAAAAAAGGCTTCCTTGACGCTCGATATCCGTCCTCTTCTCGGCTGATCTTGATATGAATAAGCCTTACCTTATTGCTAGTTTTATCACGGCTCTGGCCCTGCTACTTCTCTGCACTGGTTTTACCTTCTTTCTTCTTCGCTATCGGAAAGAGGAGGTCAAGAGAGTAGAGGTAGGAGAGAACGATGTCTTGATTCTGGATGCTCTTCTGAAAGAGCAGGAACAACCGCCGAAAAAAAGAGTTTCGCAGATCGTTTACAAGGTTCTCTCCACCATCTATCTTCTCCTCCTTATTCCTCTTATGACTTATGCCTTCGTCACACGGATTGAGGGGAATGTCCCGGTCCTTGGAAACGAGAGTGCCTTGGTCGTCGCTTCCGGGTCCATGTCGAAAAAAAACGAAGAGAACACGTATCTATTTGACCAGACGATAGACGAGGAAAGAAGAGATTATCAGTTTCAGACCTACGATATCGTTTTTCTTCAGAAGCCATCTTCCCCAGAAGATATCCATCTCTACGATGTCATCGCCTATCAGAACCGGGAGAAGAAAGTCACCATCCTCCACCGCCTCATCGCTCAAAGAGAGGATGGAACCTATCTCACAAGAGGCGATGCCAATAACGCTTCCGACGATTACCATCCTTCCTACTCGGATATCGTCGGGGTGTATCACGGGAGAAGATTGAAGAAGATCGGAGCTTTCCTCCTGTTCCTTCCCTCGGTTCCTGGCATTCTTACCGGGGTAGGGATCCTCTATATCCTCGTTCTCGTCGATAGGGAGAACCAAAAGATAGAGGAAGCGAAGGAAAAGAGAAAGCAGTACCTGAAGGAAGAGTTGGAGAAGAGAAGAAAGCAAGTCAAGACTACCCCTTTCTATCTCTCAGTCAAGGATGTTGTCTATCGGATCGAAGAAGACGGGAAAGGGAAGAAAGAAGCAAGAGAAGACTCTTCTCTTCCGCTCATTCCCTACCTTCCAGACGAACAAACCAAAGATAAAGGAGAAACTCCACATGGCAGCAAATAATACCCATTTCTATACCAGAAAGAACTATATCGTCCTTTCTCTTTCGGCCCTGTTTTCGCTTCTGCTTCTCTTTGTCGGGCTCTGCTTAGATGCAAACTACACCTTCTTAAGCAAGAAGAACCCCATCGCCCTACTCGCAAACAGCATGAACCTCCCTAAGATCAAAGCCGGGGCAAGCGGACTAACCTCTCTTCTGGTCTTTGCTATCTATGTCATCATCGCCACATGGGCGATCGTCTCTCTGCTCCGTTATCGTTTCCTCACCGGAAAAAGAACCCGCTCTCTAGGAGCATGGAACCTTTATCTGCTCGCTTTCCTTCTCTGCTTTGGCCTCAGCACTCTGATTTCCTACTTGATTCTCGGTGGAGCAGGCACGACGAATTTTGTTTCCGGGATGATCTTTATCGGGGAAAGCTTCTTCCTCACTTTATTGCTTTCTCTCGTTCTCTCGCTCTTGGTCTTCGGAGTGGTCGGAGCAATTCTCAACTTTGCCAAAGTCAACCGTCCTTTCGTCTTCTTCTCCTCTTCTCCGGAAGAGGACTCCGGTGAGTTCTCCCATGAGGAGAAGACAAAGGTGGAAAAAGACGAGAAAGAGAGTATCGAAAGCGCCTTCGGGGAAACCTCTTCCGAAGAAGCTAGCCTACCGACAGCTCTTTCTTCATCAAAAACGAACGCGGCTTCGCTTAGTGTTTCAACCGGAGAAAACGCCGAAGTTCCTCTGACAGATCGCTCTAAGGTTTTCCCTACTCTTTCCGCGGTCGATGAAAAATATCACGGGATTGTTCTAACGAAACGAGAGGCGGGAGAGATCTCCTTAAAGGAGCTCGCTTCCGGTTTCCGCAACTATCTTGCTAAGCATCAGAAACTCTATTACAGCCAGAACACCATCAATGCTTTCTTAGCCGGCTTCTCCTGCTCGAGACTTACGATTCTCGAAGGTATTTCCGGTACCGGAAAATCGTCGCTGCCCCGTTATTTTGCTTCCTATACCCAGTCCAAAGCCTTCTTCTTACCGGTCCAGGCCTCTTTCCGGGATAAGACTTCGCTCTTAGGTTATTTCAGCGATTTCACGAAGACCTATCATGAGACCGACTTCCTGAAAAACCTCTACGAAGCTTCCTATGACCCGGACCGATTGACGATCTTTGTTCTCGATGAGATGAACATCTCCCGTGTCGAATACTATTTTGCCGACTTCCTCTCGGTTCTCGAATACCCGAAAGAGGATTGGAAGATCTCCTTGATGCAACTTCCTGCCGGTTTTCTTCCTCCGCTGCATCTGGAAGAAGGCTATCTGAGGATTCCGGAGAACGTCTATTTTGTCGGAACCGCCAACAAAGACGATTCGACTTTCCCGATCTCCAACAAGGTCTATGACCGTGCTCTGACGATCGATTTCGAGGATCGAAACCCCTCTTTCGAAGTCGAAGAAGAGGCTCCTGCGATTTCTCTTTCCCGAAGCCGTTTCGAGTCCTTGCTTGACGAAGCGTATGAGAATCCTCAGCTCTCCTTAAGCCAAGAAGAGAAGAACCGCTTCAATAAGATCCGTGATTTCCTCAAAGAGAATTTCGGCCTGGTCCTAGGAAACCGTGTTGAGGATCAGATGGCGCATTTCATCCCTGCTTTCCTCGCCTGTGGAGGAAGCAAAGAGGATGCTTTGGATGCTTTGCTCAGCACGAAGCTTTTGAGCAGGCTCGAGGGCCGGTTTGAAGACTCCCTGAAGGATAATCTCTACCGTCTTTTAGACCTTTTGACCGATTCTTATGGAAAAGAGGCTTTCCCGCTCTCTAGGGGAAGAATCGCTTCTTTGCTCAGAAGACTCTAAAGCAAGATGAACAAGTGCGAGAGAAAAGTCCTGGATGATCTTTTCCGAGAGACGGAGCAGCGTTATCCTGCTTCGGCTTTTCTGTCGCCGGATTTCCTTTCTTCGTTTGACAAGGAGAAGCTCCCCGATTTTGTTTCTCTCTTCTTAAATGCGTGTGAAAAAGAAGCAAAGGTCTATCGGAAGAATCTCTCTATCGTCCTTTCGATTCTCTCTTCTCCCCGTTGGAATCCGAAAGGAATCGTGGAATTAGAAAAAAGCGAGCGTGTCTCTCATATCGAGGAGGATCTCTTAGAAGAGACCGGTAAAGACGCTTCCTTATGGAAGAAAAAAGGAGGCTATGCCTTTTATCCGAAAGAGGTCTACTGTCGGAAAGAAGAAGAGGATCTTAGCACCTATGAGAATTTCTTTCTCACTTCTCTCCTCGACCTCTATCAAAAGGAACTCGAGGAGAAAAGCTATCTCCTCTCCCGGCTTCTTAAGACCGGCGAGGAAGATTCCTCTTCTTCTTTAGCCGCCGAAAGAGTGAGCCGGGATTATCTCTTGCTCGAGCAATTGAGGAAGAAAGTTGAGCGCATCCAAGCGACTCCCTTCTATCGGATCGTAAAAAGGAAACGCCCCCAGATTCCTTTCTATGAACCGACCAATATCCTCCTTCACGATCCTCTTTATCAGCAGCTCTACCGGGACTATCGGAAGAGAGTCTCGCTCGTTTCTCAAAAAGAGACGGAGTCCATAATCGCTTCTCTCTGTCTTCCTCTCTTCCTCTTTGCTCTGCTCAAAGCCGGTTACAAGATCGATAACCAGGATACCTTCTCTTATTCCTGGCTGATGGTTTTCACCAAGAAGGAGGAATGCTCTCTCGTCTTACAGAAGAAAGAAAACCGCTATGAAGTTCAGGTCACTTCTTTGCTCCTTCCGAAAGGAGAAAACCAAGAGAACTACTCGCTTCTCTTCCAGGAAGAGAAAAAAGAGAAAAGAGAGACTTTACCTCCCCGTACGTTTGTACTCACTCCTTTTTCGCTCGCCTATTCCAACCGGAAAGTATTCTATCCTGATTCCTTTTCCTTGATGGAGGAGCTATGTAGACTTCTTTACTTCACCAGGGTTGGGGAAAAAGAGATCTATACCCATCTGTGCCCAAACTGCCTCTCTTCCTCAATCCTTCCCTATCAGGGGCATTACCGCTGTTCTCATTGCCATCTCGAATATAGCTTTTTGCCGGCCAAAGGAGATTTGCTTCCGAAGATCTGGTTCCGCAGCCTCGGAGAAAGGAGGGACAAATGAATTCCCAAACCAAGAACACGCTACATCCGCATCCTTCTCTCGTGGTCCGCGGACTGAAGAAATCCTATGGGGCGAAGAAGGTTCTCGATGGGATAGACTTCGAAGTCTATCCGAAAGAGCTTTTCGGATTCATCGGAAGAAACGGAGTCGGAAAATCCACGACTCTCGACTGTATCATCGGAGCGAAGGATTTTGAAGAAGGGGACGTCGAGATTAAGGGAGTCTCCTTAAAGAAAGATCCCGTCAAAGCGAAAAGCTTCTTCGGCTATGTCGCCAGCGAACCTCTCTGCTATGAAGTCATGACAGGAGACGAATATCTCGACTTCATCGCCTCGGTCTACGGAGTGGAAGAAGCAGAGCTAGAGAAAAACAAGAGCTACCTCGCTCATCGTTTCTCCTTGTCGGAGGAAGACTTAGCAAGAGAGATCTCTTCTTACTCCCACGGCATGAAACAGAAGCTCTGCCTCATCGCCTCTTTGTTACATACCCCCGCTCTCTGGATTCTCGATGAACCGACGGTCGGCTTAGATGTGATGGCGATAGAGACTTTGAAGAAGATGATGCGCGCTTATGCCGATAGCGGCCATAGCGTCTTGATTACCTCCCATAATATCAAGCTCGTCAGTGAGCTCTGTGACCGGGTCGGAATCCTCAAGGACGGCAAGATCACAAGGCTTCTCGATCTCCGGCAAGAACCCAATTACCGTCTGATGTTACCTGCTCTCTTCTCTCAGGAGACAGAAACGAAGGAGGCATCATGACACTTCTTGGCAAGAACTTCAAGCTTCTCTTCGGCTTTGAAAAGGACAAGAAGGAAAGAAGGGAAAACCTTCTTTTCCGCGTTCTTTTCGTGGCTCTTGCTCTGACGCTCGAGATTTTCCTCTTCCGTGGTGTCTTAAGCAAAGTCACCTCTTTTGAAGGAGCGAGCAACTCCTTTCTGATCCTTTTCCTTTTTGCGATCTCTATCTTCCTCTTCGTTCTCTCTTTACTCGCCTCGGAAAAGCTTCTCTTCCAGAAGCAGGATCGGAAGGTGCTTAGCACCCTTCCCATCCGGAAAGAGGAAATCGTCTTCAGCGATGTCCTCTTCCTTCTGCTCTTACAGGTCGCTTATGACGCTTTGACCGCTTATCCTCTTCTTCTCACCTTCGGTGTACTCACTCATAAGCTTCCTTTTTTCTACTTCCAATCTCTCTTCTACTCTCTCTTTGCCGCGTTGACGGAAGTAGGAGCAGCCTTGCTTCTCACCATTCCCTATCACCAGATAAAGACTTGGCTAAGAAGGATTCCCTGGCTTGGTTTCCTTTTTTCTCTCGCTCTCCTTTTTCTTCTCAGTTTCCTCTATTCCTCTGTTCTTCATCTCTTTTTGGAACTGGTGAATCAGAATGAGCTGATCACTCTCTTTTCTACCGATAGTCTTGCAAAGCTCTCTAGCATCACTTCGTCTTTCTACCCGACCTCTTTCTTCCTCCGTTTTCTTCTTTACAACGAAGGATGGTCGTTTGTGTTTTCGCTTCTTTTATCCTTAGTCATCTTCTTTCTCGGAGTGCTTTTTGCATCGCTCTCTTATCGGATCACGGCAGAAGAAACGCCGGCGAAGAGAAAGACCATAAGAGCGAAGAAGCCGCTGAAACCCTGGGAAGCGCTTTGGAGGAAAGAATGTTCCTTACTGTTTCTTTCTTCGGAGAACTTCTTCTCTTTTTCCGGGCTTCTTTTCGTCGCTCCTTTCTTCTCTTATCTCCTTCTCAAGGCGATGAACAGCGTCTTCCGTTCCGGATTGGTCTCTTACTATACCGCTCTTTTCCCTACCTTTTTCGAAAGTCTCGATCTCTGTCTGCTTCTACTCATCTATGTCACTCTCCTCTCCGGCGGAGATAACTACATCGGTATCGAGAAAGGAAGTCTCAAGATCATGAAGATTCTTCCCCTTTCTCCTTCTTTACAGCTATGGATCAAACTGGCGATTCCTTATCTTTCCTGTCTTATCTCTCTCCTCGTCACCATTATTGTTCTGACTTCCACGAAGGAGTTAGGCCCTCTTACGGGAGTATTATCTTTCTTTACCGGGGCTTTCTTCTTAGCTATTTCCTCTTTGGCTTCCCTTAGAGAAGAGCTGAAACGAAAACCGGAGCAAGAGAGAAACCGCCTTCTTTCTTCTCTCTATGACTGGGTCCTGCCGATCCTTCTCTTCTTCCTCTCTTTGTTGCTTAGCTTCTATCACGTCCCGCTCTATGGAATCGTCCTCCTCTCAAGCGGCGTTTTGCTTCTCTCTTCCCTTCCTTTCCTCATCCATTTCCGGAAACGGATCAGGAATCTCTTTTTAAAAATGGAAGTAAGGAGTTAATCTTATGAGAAAACGCAATCTTGCTCTTCTCGCCTGTCTTCCTTTCCTCCTTGCCTTGCTCGGGTTATCCACCGCGAAAATCTTAGGTCCCACGATAGCGAAAGATATCAGCGGCATCTCTTTTGCTTACCGCGATAACGAAGGCCTGAAGGTCGGGGATACTCTGACCTTAGAAGCAAAACCTCTCTACGATCCGAAATTCGTCCTCGATAAAGGAAACGACCTCGTCTGGAAAGAGAGTAGCGACGATGAAGCGAAAAGCAGTCACGTCTCCTTACGTAAAGAAGGGGGTCAGTATGTGCTAAAAGCCTTAGACGAAGGAAAAAGCACAATCACCTGTGAAAACGAAAAAGGGACCGTCTCCAAATCCTTCACCTTATATACGTATCAGCATGGCGCCATCCTCATCAACCGCAAGAACAAGGAATCCGGTGCGAGGATCGATCGAAAATCGTACCTCGGCGAATACGATTACAAGAACGGAAAGAAAACCTTAGCCGAAGTCCCTTTTGAGATTCAAGTCGAGCCGCGTTCCTTAGAAGCAAACCTCACCGTCAAGGAAGAGACTCCGAATATCTCTTTCGACCTCTCCGACAAGACGCTTCATGTTCTCTCTTCCGGTTCTTCTTCCTTCACTCTCTCTTTGAATAACTCCTCGATTCCGGATATCACTCTCTCCTATACGATTCTACCCCATGGCATCAATGCTTATTCCTATGACGACCTCCTCTATGCGACCAAGGACGATCCTTCCCCTCTGGTCCTGCAGACGAGTTTCGGAAGGCTCTCCGATTGCTATTTTCTCGATGAGAAAGGGAAAGTCCTCAAGGACGAAAACGGCTCTCCCAAGAAGAAGGACACTTCCTTAGCCCTCTTCGGCCATTACGACTTCGAGAAGGAAAAGTTCTCCTTTGAAAAGGAAGTCTATTCCCATGAAACGAGTTATCCTCACGGTTTCATCGACCAGTGGAACGAATTTGCTAAGTCGAAGAATACCAAGAGCTATCGCCCGATAGAAGCAAACGTCCTCTCCGCTCTGCATCTGACCAAAGACCTCTACGGAAACGGCTACTCTCTGGATTTCCACGATCTTTGCTATCCGCAGAAGACCATCACCCAGAACGGGAGAGAAATGCCTCTTCTCTCTTCTTCGGATCTTTTTAGAGGCCCTCTTCCCTTCTATTGCTTAGGAACTCCGCAGAACCCGCTGATCGAAATCTACGGGCAGGATAATTCCGGGCTTTATATCGATGGAGACGGAGTCATTATCGACGATGTCAAGATCCGCAACGCCGATTTCGGCGATAGCTTAGCAAATCTGGATTACGTCGGAAACGTCGTCGATGTCCATGCCGACGATGTCAAAATCCGCAATTGCGTCTTGGAAAACGGAAGGAATATCCTAAGAGCGTATTCCTCGAAGAATCTCCTCGTGGAAAACTGTCTATTGAGCAATGCCAGAAACTTCCTTCTGGAGATTGGAAACGATGAATACCTCACTCCTTCCTGGGACGAGGAGAAATCCTTCTACACCTGGAAAGGCGAAGAAGGAAGAACCACTCTCGAGAATTTCTTCCAGGACTACTCGGAAGGATCCGCTCCGGAATTATCCGCGGATGCTCTCTTAGGAGAATACCTGAACACCTCTTCTCTCTCTTCGGAGGAGAAAGAAAAAGCCCTGAGAGTATTGCGTCGTCTAGACGAAAACCTGAACGGGAAAAGCCGAGTAGAAGATCTCTACAAGTGTGAGGTGACCCTCAAAGATACGCTCTTCTACCGCTCGGGTATCTCCTCGATCGTCTTCTCCTCTCTCTTCGACGGTCCCTTCATGGAACGGAAATCCCCTTCCGCCTTCCGTTCGCGGCTCTCTTCTCTCCAAAGGGCAAGCTCCGGAAATCCCTTCCCCCTCTTTGCCGAGAACATCGGCGGAATCTCCTATCCGGCGAAACTGAAGCTGGTCGGAAAGACCCGCTTCTATGATTACAAGAAAGAAGAGGATTTTGATCTCAGCGAACTGATCTACCAAAGATTAGGAGATCTCCTGAGCAGTTTCACTCAGGAACCCGTGACCATCGATAGCATCTTCCCGATCAAACAGCTCCTCTTCCCGCAGATAGAGAAAAAAGGATACCAAGCCGAAAAGAAGGAAGAGAATACGGAAGAGAAAGAGAAGTTTCTCAATATCCCTGTCTCCTATTATGGAGGGGGCATCAATCTCTCTACGATCGATACCTCAGAGTGTGAAAAGAGCGACGAATTCTCTTCACCTTTCTCCTGCGACCTGCTCGATGCTTCGCTTCCACAAGAAGAAGCTTCCTTCTCCCCTCTCACGTCTTATTCGCTAAAAGCGATCAACCTGGTCATCGGTTTTTCGCCTTTCTCCTTTGTTTCCTATAATGCGGCAAAAGATAATTATCTCTTCGGAGATTCTCCGAAATTAGCAACTCTGATTCAGAACGCCAAAGGAGGCGATTCGCTATGAAACTAAGAAGATTTTTCTGTCTTATCCCCCTTCTTCTCTCTCTCCCGCTCTCGGCTTGCAACTTCGTCGACAGCGGGGAAGAGGATTCGTTGAAGATCGCCAGTATCGAAACGGAGCTGGATGACGAAGGGAACACCCTCGTCACCATCCATTATACCGACGAAGACAAAAAGCCTCTCACCTTCACCATTCCCAAAGGCGAAAGCGGAAACGGTATCCGTCAGATTCAGGAGAGCCAGTCCGAGGATGGAAAAAGCACCATCCTCACCATCTCCTATACCGCGGAGGGAAGCAAGGACTCCAAGGTGACGATTCCTAACGGCGTCTCGGTGCTCGGGTATCGGACCGAGGTGGATGAGAAGACCGGGGAGACCAAGCTCTACTTCACGTTCTCCGACGGAAAAGAGAGCGACCCTATCGTTATCCCTCAAGGGAAAGAGGGAGACTCCATCCAAAGCCTAAATGCCTCCACCGATGAGATGGGGAATACCCTCATCCATATCGTCCTAACCTCCGGGCAGGAATTTGTCTTCCGTGTTCCGAAAGGCGAAAAAGGAGATAGCGGAAACGGCATCGTCTCCATCGATGGAAAACAGGGAACCGGAGAAGAGGAAGGAACCTATATTCTGACTTTCACCTATAGCAACGGCGATACTTCCTCCGTCACACTCACTCTTCCTACGACTTCGAAATGGTATCAGGGAAACGGTCAGCCGGAGACAGTTAATGGAGCTAAGGACGGCGACTATTATTTTGATACCAAGGATGGAATCATCTATCTAAGGGAGAATGGTATCTGGGTCGCTAAGATCACAATTCCGACCGAGGAGACCAAATCCTATACCGTCTCCTTCCACTGGAATGGAGATGAAGTCATCACCCGAAATACTCAGCCGGTCACTTCTTCGACCAACACCTACTCCTATACCATCTCCAAAGGCATGTGCTTTGCCTCGGTCGGGGAACCTGTTCCGTTTGCGACGAAGTCGGGTTACCTCTTCCAGGGCTGGTATACGACCAAGACCCCGAATGTGACAAACGGTGCTTTCACCGATCTGACTCCGGTCAGTGGCGATCTGGATCTCTATACTTCTTTCGTCCTGAAGGACTGAATCAATCTCCTATATTTCTTTATCCTTTTCTCTTACCGATTTTCTCTATTTTCTTAGAGATTGCTTCTCTTTGGGAAGTCCTTTTCCCTTGTTTTCTTGCTCCCTTTAAGTGAGGAATCGAGAGGGTTGCTCGATAACTAACCCCCAAAGGGTTTTCCACTTAGAAGCAATACATGTCCGACATACCAATCGAGTAGGCTAGGAAATGGAAGGTCCTCTTCCATTTCCGTCGCCTCTCACACCACCCATCGTGCCGTTCGGCAATGGGCGGTTCAATCCTACTC
>ONBI01000078.1 GCA_900316035.1 uncultured Eubacteriales bacterium | reverse complement strand
TTCGATAAAGCAGACACCGAGCTGAGGCTCAAGAGTCGTAAAAGCATACGGAGCAATCGCCGCGGAGGCTCTGGTGACAGCGGAAAGATAGGTCGATTTTCCGACGTTAGGATACCCGACCAAGCCGACATCGGCTAAGAGCTTCAGTTCGAGATAGAGTTCCTTCGTTTCTCCGGGCATACCGTTTTCGGCGATATCCGGCGTTCTATGGGTCGGAGACTTGAACATCGCGTTTCCTCTTCCGCCACGTCCACCTTTGACAGCGAGATACCTATCTCCGTGATGGACAAGGTCCGCAAGTTCTTTTCCCTGATTATCTTCGACGACGGTTCCGCAGGGGACTTTCAGAACGATATCGGAAGCATCTTTTCCGTACTGAAGCTTCGTCTTTCCGTTTTCGCCATCCGCGGCACGGAAAAGGTGACCGAAACGGTAATTGGTAAGAGAATCGATACCGTTATCGGCTTCTAAATAAATGGATCCGCCACTTCCGCCGTTTCCGCCATAAGGTCCGCCGTGTTCGACGCACTTCTCTCTGCGGAAAGCGATCGCGCCGTCTCCGCCTTTTCCGCTGACGAGGGTGATTTTCACTTTATCATGCATAACTCTACCTCCTAAGGAAGAAAAAGAGAGGCTCCGGAACTCCGAAGCCTCCCTTGGTAAATAACGCTTTACTTGCTTTCGACTTCCGGCTTCGTCGGATAGACGGAGACCTTCATTCTGCGGCGATCAAGTCTCTCGTACTTGACATAGCCGTCGATGAGAGCGAAAAGCGAATCGTCACCGGCTCTCTTGACGTTGTGGCCGGCATGGATCTTCGTACCACGCTGACGATAGATGATGGAACCGGAATGGCACCACTGACCATCGCAGAGCTTGGCGCCTAAGCGCTGAGCGTTGGAATCACGACCGTTCTTAGTGGAAGTGACACCCTTATGGGAAGCGAAGAGCTGAATGTCGAGTCTAAGATTCAGTTTCATTTTGTTCCTTCTTTCCTGGAGATTTGGACTCTGCAGCGATCCGGATAGGATTCTGCAATCGTCTTCAGTTGCACGAAGAGGGTCTCCAGAACGACCTGATCGTGACTTTGCGTCGGAGAGATTTCCTTGATGTGGGCATAGCCGCTTCGTATCTCAAGAGAGTAGTTCTCCGCATGATCTAATGCGTTGAGCGCTCCGATAAGACAGGAAGAGACTCCGGCACAGACAAGATCTTTCCCTTTTTCGGCTCCTCCATGACCTGTGATAAGCATCTCATGGATTACGCCATTCACCGTCTCAACCCGGACTTCAATCATTTAGAGATTGATAGCTTCGATCTTGAGCGCGGTGTAGGGCTGACGATGACCGCGATGGACGCGGAGATTGCTCTTCGCCTTGAAACGCAGAACGCGGATCTTCTTTTCCTTGCCCTGCTTGACGATGGTAGCCTTGACGCTGGCGCCTTCGACAAACGGCTTACCGACTAAGGTCTTATCGCCTTCGACATAGAGAACCTTATCGAAGGTAACCGGAGCGTTGACTTCGCCCTCGATCTTCTCGGTGTAGATGGTAGCACCGACTTCGGCCTTGACCTGTTTGCCGCCCGTTAAAATGATAGCGTACATGTCTTTTGCCTCCTTTCTGATGTGAAAAAATAGTACTAAGTACTCGCATGGATGGTACTCTTCTGAATCTACAGGAAGGGATTTATAACCACTTTATAGCGGTTGTAGGCGTTTGGAGGCCTTACAACGACATACATTATACAGACCGCGGAACAAAAGGGCAAGGATTTTCGTTTCCCCGACAGGCTGTTTTTAAAACGAAGAGGAATATTGTGCTCTCGCCTTTATTCTTCCGTAGGCATCTTCCAGGCCTTATGGTCGGTATGGAGAATCGCTTCGGCTTTCTCGCTGAGAGGTTTCTCAAGATCCTCTTTATAGAGTCTTACGATATCCGGGTTCTCATGGCTGAAACGGAGAGAGGCATGTAAGTCGAGCTTATGGAGTATATCGCCTCTTTCTTCCGCTCTTTCGATATCGTCGTAGTGATAAGGCTGTCCTCCGCCTCCGGCACAGCCGCCTGGGCAAGCCATGACTTCGACAAAATCGAAATGGTCTTCCTTGTGGGTGATCCTCTCTAAAAGTTTTCTTGTATTGGCTAAACCGGAGACTGCCACTACATGAAGAGGAATCCCGCCGATTGTATAGGTCTCTTCATGCCAAGGCTTTTCTTCGCTCATCTTGGCCTGATAGATATGGTATTGATCCGGATCGGGGTTCTTCCCGGTGAGGAAATAATGGGCGCTTCGTAAAGCCGCTTCCATGACTCCTCCCGTCGTACCGAAGATGACACCGGCTCCCGAATAATCCCCGAAGAGGCGGTCAAAAGGAGCATCTTTCACATAATGGAGATCGATATCGCCTAAATCGAAGAGTTTTCCTAATTCTCTCGTCGTGAGGACATAATCGATATCCGGAAGTCCCGGGTTGCTCTGCATGGTCTTCAAAGAGGCTTCCGCTTTCTTTGCTACACACGGCATGATAGCAACCGAGCAGATCTTATCCGGAGAGACACCGAGACGTTTTGCAAACACGGTCTTGATCACCGCTCCGAACATCTCCATCGGGCTCTTGGAAGTCGAAAGCGAACCTACGAGCTCGGGATACTGGCTCTTACAGAAGCGGACCCAGCCGGGGCAGCAGGAAGTGAACAAAGGATAATCTTTCCCTTCCCCGCTCTTCTTCCGCTCCAATAGCTCGTTAGCTTCCTCAAGAATCGTCAGATCTGCGGAGAAACTTGTATCGAAGACATAATCCGCACCCATCATCTTCAAGGCTCCGGCGATACGGTTGACCGAAGCATCCTTATCGCTCAATCCGTTTGCTTCCTGCCAGGCGGCTCTTACCGCCGGGGCGATCTGGAAAACGGTGATGGTATTCGGATCTTTCAGTTTTTCAAGGACTTTGAGGGTATCTTTTCTCTCTCTTAGAGCCCCGGTAGGACAATGGGTGATACATTGCCCGCAGAGAACACACTCGGTATTCTCGATCAGTTTATCTTCCTTGACCGCGACTCTGGCTCTTTCGCCGGTTCCCATCAAGGTCCAGATACCGACGCTTTGGATCTTGTCGCAGACATTGATGCAGCGCATGCACTTGATGCAGCGGCTGGAATCCCGAATCAGAGGAAAATCCTGATCCCAGAGCATATCCTTTTCGGAAGGGAGGTTCTGGGGATAGAGGTTCTTATGGAAATCGTAATGATTCGTAAGTCTTCTTAACTGGCATTCGCCGCTTCGATCGCAAAGAGAACAGGTTCCGTTATGCTGAGACATGATGAGCTGAAGGTTATTCAAAGAAGCCATACGGACCCTAGGAGAATCCGTGATCACTTCCATCCCCTCTTTCACCGGGGTGTTGCAGGAAGAGACTAGGCTAGCCTCGCCTTTTACTTCGACACAGCAGACTCTGCAGGCGCCGACCTCGTTGATCCCTTTCAGGTAGCAGAGATGAGGGATCTCGATCCCAATCTTCTTCGCCGCCTCTAAGATCGTCGTTCCTTCTTTGACTTTGACGCTCTGATGGTTGATCGAACACGTTACCATGATGTTTTTCTCCCTCCGACCACGCTTCCTAATCCGAAGTGGTCGCATCTGAGACAGCGGGAACATTCCTGATCCTTCTCTTCTTCGCTCATCCCCTGGGAGACAAGTTCGAAGTTCCCGTCGATCTTCTCGATCCTTCTTCCTTTCAGATTGACTCTTCCGCAGGCCGGAAGATTCGATAGACTCGGAGATGGAATATCCTGGATATCGACCTTGATCTCATGATGGAAACCTAAGAAATCATCGATGTTGCGGGCCGCCACTTTCCCTGCCGCTACCGCTTTGATCACGGTCGCAGGACCGGAGACGGCATCTCCTCCGGCAAAGAACTTCTCACTTCCTTCGATGAAACCGTTCGAGGAAGCCGCCATCAACCCTCTTGAAGTCGTAAGTCCCATCAGAGTGAAAGGCTGGGAATGGATTTTCTGACCGATGGCGACAATCACGACATCACAGGGCATACGTACCGGTTCGGCTTTTGCATCTTTAACACTCGGCCTCCCGTTTTCGATTGTCGAGATCAGCTGCGGTTTTGCATAGAAAGCGCACACTTTCCCTTCCTTATCGAGTTCGATATGGTCCGGAGCTAAGAGGGTATCGATTCTTGCTCCTTCGGCTTTTGCCTCTTCCACTTCTTCGGGAAGAGCGGTCATATCTTCGGTTCTTCTTCGATAGACGCAGTCGACAGAGCTTGCTCCTAAGCGAAGAGCGGTACGGGTAGCATCCATCGCGACATTTCCGCCTCCGATCACCACGACTCTCTTATGGTGGAAATCGATCTTCTTTCCTTCTCCGATATCGCGTAAGAAAAGAACCGCCGGTAAGACGTTCTTTCCTTCCTCGCCGGGGATATTGAGCTTCCGATGGTCATGGGCACCGATCGAGATATAGACCGCATCGAATTCCTTCTTCAGATCCTCTAAGGAGACATCCTTTCCGACCTCGGTATTGTACTTGACCTCAATCCCGGTCGAAAGGATGTAGTCGATATCCGCATCCAGTATTTCCGGCGGAAGACGGTAATCCGGAATACCGTAGCGCATCATGCCACCGCATTTCTCTCTCACTTCATACACCGTCACACGATGCCCCATCAAGGCTAAGAAATAGGCAACCGATAAGCCACCCGGACCTCCTCCGATCACGGCGACTTTCTTTCCGGTCGCAGGCGCCTTCAAAGGAGCATCGCTCTTTTTCGCATGGTCAAAAGCATAGCGTTTTAAGCCTACGATATTGATGGCATCGTCGACCATCATTCTTCGGCAATGTTTCTCACAGGGATGTTCGCAGACATATCCACAGCATCCGGGGAAAGGATTATCCTTCCGGATGAGACGGAGAGCATCCTCGTATCTGCCCGCTTTGGTAAGCGCGATATAGCCGGGGATATCGACATGGGCAGGGCATCCTTCGACACAGGGAACCGGGCTTTCGACGTGATAGAGACATTTTCCATAATGGATATGTTCCTCTAAATCGGCTTGAAAGCCATCGATTCCTTCTAAAACGATCGAAGCTGCGCCATAACCGATAGCGCAGTCGGCGCTATCCTTGATCATGGTCGCGGTCTCTTTGAGAGTCGTAAGCATCTCCTCTTCGCAGTTTCCGTCTCTTATCTTCAGCAACATATTCTCGACTTCGCCTAAGCCGATACGGCAGGGATTACATTTGCCACAGGACTGGGCATGGCAAAGGCGGACGAAGTTGAGAAGCATATCGACGGGGCATACCCCTTTCGGATTGGAGAGAAGTCTCTTTGCCATCTTGTGGCAGAGATCATCCATCGTCTTCTGATCCGGGCTTGCGTTTTCAAAATGAAGCGTTTCCATAGTTTCCTTTTGATACCTCTTGTTCCTCTTTCGGAAAACAAATTGATATTATTATATCTTACCCTTTTCGGCTTGCCTATCTTTTCCAAGAAAAAGGAGTTTTCTAAGATAGTTTTTTTCCTTAATTATCCGATACTTTCGGCATTTCTTCTTTTTCGGAAAAATGCTGATTTGCACATTGGGTCGGTCAGATTCAAAATTCTTTCAGTTTTTCTTCATAACCTTGCGATATCTCATAAGATCATGGGTGTTCAGCAT
>ONBI01000079.1 GCA_900316035.1 uncultured Eubacteriales bacterium | reverse complement strand
TTGTTCATGTTCGTGATCCTTCCCGAGGGGGAGGCCATCACCGGCGCGGCGATCGCGACGGGACTATCCAATTTCATCGCCCTTCTTTATTATGTCGCCGCGTTCCTCTTTGCCCGGAAAAAGGTTTATTTCTCTTTGAAGATCGGCAAAGAAACTTTCCAAAACAAACTCGCGCTAAACGTCGTCACCATCGGCATCCCCGCTTGTCTGATGACGCTTTGCGAGAACATCTCTTATGCCATTTTGGATAGTTTGATGTCCCAGGTCTCTTTGCCAGCGCAAGCCGGGGTTGGCGTCGCCAAAAAGATCAACATGTTCGCCCATAGCGCGGTCAGAGGCATGGCTCAGGGCATCCTTCCCCTTATCGCTTATAACAAGTCCAGCGGCAACCGCAGCCGCATGAAGAAAGTCGTCTATACCGGCATGGGCATCTCGCTTGCCCTGGCCGGTCTATCGATGGTAGTAAATCTGATTTGGGCTCGCCCCATCACTTCCCTCTTCATCCAAAATGACGAATCCGGCTCTCTTTCCTATGGGGCCACCTTCCTCCGCATCTTCTGCATCGGCGCCCCTTTCTCGGCGATTGCCTATATGATCATCTCTTTCTTCCAGGCCGTTGGCTGCCCCTACCGCTCCTTGATTCTTGCTCTTCTTAGAAAAGGCATCGTCGACATTCCCTTGATGTTCCTCCTTCAATGCGCCATCCCCATCTATGGCATCGTTTGGGCGACTCCCATAGCTGATGCCGCTTGCTGCTTGGTGAGCATCGTTTTGTTCGCTCAATACCTCAAAAAGCACGGCCACGATAAATATGGCTACGCGGCGAAAGCCGAAACTCAGGTTCATTGATTCTTTTGTTTTAGACTCACCACGGACCTCGTCCCAGAGCCTAGGGTGGAATGGACTTCGATGGAATAGCCATAGAACTGGACGAAATGCTTGACGATGGCTAGCCCCAGTCTCGACCCTTCGATGGCTTGTTTTCCTCGGAGAGCGAAGGCGACGAGAAAGCATTTTGCGATTTCGCCTAACCGTTCTTTGACTCGATAGCGTTCCTCATTTGGCGCCTGCCATAGAATCCGGGCCAAGCCGGCATTCAGGCGTCGAGGAACCTCAACAGAAAATCGGCGGCGCCGATAATCGTATAGCCATTTGCATCGCGGGTCTCCTGAATCGGCTGGTTAAGGACGATGATCTTCTGAGCTTGGTCGCGGAGCAAATGATAAGGCCGGATTTCTCTTTCCCGGGCTTTCTCGCTGGAGAAATCAAGGCAGACCTGGAGGTAGTAGGATCGAAGGCCTTTCTCCGCGAAAAAGTCTATTTCGTTGGTCTTCCTTACGTTCTTCCCGTCTTTATTTCGCTCGAAGCTATCGAAGGTGCCGACGTTGACGGTGAACCCGTGGTAAAGAAGCTCGTTGTACACGATGTTCTCCAGCATCTGTCCCTCATCGGGGAAGGCAAAATTCAGCCGAGCGTTTCGTAGCCCGGTATCGCAGAAATAATATTTTCTGAGTGCCCCTATCTCTTTCCTGCCTTTCAGGTCGAAGCGTCTTGCCTCCCTGATGATGAAAGCGTTCTTGAAGTAATCGAGGTAATTCGAGACCGTCTGCTCGTCGACTCTTTCTCTCTTCACGCTTCCGTAGGTGCTGGCAATTTTCGTCGCATTGAGCAATTGCCCTGAGCCTTCGGACAATATGTTGCATAGCTCATCCAGCGTCTCCCCTCTTTTCAAATGGTTGTGCTCGATGATGTCCTTGAAATATGTCAACTCGAATAAATCTTTGAGGTATTGCCTTTTGTCATCGCCCTCTTTCAATATGGCGAGGGGCATCCCCCCGTATTGCATGTATTCGTATAATTCGGCATCGGCTTGCCCTCCTTTAAAGCGGTGATACTCTTCGAAAGACAGGGGCGAAAGCGGTATTATTGTTGCCTTGTCGCGGAATTTTGTCTCGATGTCTTCCGAGAGCATCTCCGCGTTGGAGCCGGTTACGTAGAGGTCGATGTTACTCTCTCTGGAAAGTCCGAGGATCACGTCGACGAAATCGATGGTTTCCTTGTCGCCCTTCTTGGCGAGGACGCGCTTGCCCCCGGTCAAGGAGGGGTTCACCAACGCGTAGACTTCCTGTATCTCATCCAAAAAGACATAGCACATGCCTTTCCCCCGTGCGAAGGCAAGCACTTTATTTGTCAGCTCTATGGGATCCCTGAGCCCGGCGTTCTTGATATCGTCCAGTCGGATGGAGAGGATGTGGTTCTCCTTGACTCCGGATTCGATGAGGTGGTTTTTGTAAAGGGGGTCCAGAAGATACGATTTTCCGCATCTTCTGATTCCGGTGATCACTTTTGGGAAGCCGTTTTCCCTAACCGAATCAAGCTTGGCGATGCATCTGTTTCTCTCGATATTCATATTTTCCTATTTTCTGTGTCCAGCCACATTTTTTCCGATTAAATTATAAATCGCGATTCAATTGTTTTCAATCCAAAAAAATGTGGAATGACACACTTTTTCCGATTAAATGGGAGTAGCAGAAAAGATAGGCCCTATCAAAAGGATGGATTGATCAAAGCTAAGTGTGAAATAGACCAATGGAAAAGACAGGTGCAAGCCTGTCTTTTAGGATGAAGATGTTTCTTATTTGACTTCTTTCTTGGTCATCGTCATCATCCTGCGGATGTTCTCTTCGAAGGTTTCCGCCGGAACCAAGGCGATTCCGGATTCATCCGAGAGAATGATCAGTCTGTCTCCGCCTTTGAGGTGGAACAGGTCCCTGGCCTTTTTGGGTATGACGATCTGTCCTCTGTCAGAGAGGGTGACACTGCCCCAGATGTTCTTTCCCTTGGGTGCCGGTGGAAGATGCATGCCCAGTCCATCCTCTTCTTCCTTATGGACTAGGCTATCAAGAGAGACTCCGTAGAGTTCAGCAAGTTGGGAGCACTTCTCGATATCCGGTATCGTGATTCCGCTTTCCCATTTGGCATAGGCCTGACGGGAGATACCGATCTTATCGGCGACTTCTTCCTGGGTATAGCCATGGATGTTTCTCAGCATGGCAAGGTTATCTTTCAACATGGTTTCTCTTCTCCTTTTCCTATAGGTCTACTTTCTCAAAGCGATGATAGGCATAACGATAGGAGATATAGGTCAATATAAGATAAGAAAGAAGTCCTGTAAAGAAGGAAACAAGCTGTAATAGGAGATGATCAAAACCAAAGGCGTTGATGTTCTCCATGGGCGGAATATAGTGTAGAGATTCAAAGATTCCGATAACTAGGAAAGCAAGAATGAGATAGATGACAAAGGGAGAGAACTTATAGGCTGTCTTGAAGAATATTCCGATGAAGATAAGATTGAACAGACCGAAGAGAAATAGACCTGCTCCCAAGGTAAAGAGATTGGTGTTCATCAAGGCATTGGTCCTATAGACGGTGACATCCTTCAGCAGTGTCATCCTGACCAGGGTAGCAGATAACATTAACAGGAAACCGAGTCCTTCGATGATGATGGAGAAGAGATATTTTCCTTTGACGATGTCCTTCTTGGAGATGGGTAATAGACTAGAGAAGACAAAGTCATTGGATTCTCTGTAGTTCTGGAAGCTTTTGAAGATACCGAGGGTGACAAAGATGACACTGACCAATACCGGATATCCGGGAAGAAAGAACATCAGTCCGAAGAGGATGAAGAAGTAGGTAATCGGGGAAGCGCTGAGGGTGAATTCTTTTTTGAGTATGTTATTCATGGGTATTCTCCTTTTCCATTCTGAGAATGGTCTCTTCTAGAGATTCATGTTCCTTGGAATAGGAACTCCTGAAATCTTCTTTGGTCTTCTCTGCTACGATTCTTCCCTGGGAGATATAGAGGATATCATCGGCACATTTTTCCAGATCCGTGATGATATGGGTGGAAAAGAAGAGAGTCACTCCTTCTTCCTTCAGGGAAGTGAAGATATCCAGCAGTTCTTCCCTGGAGAAGGGATCCAGTCCACTGGTAGGTTCATCTAGGATCAGCACTTCTGCCTGATGGGACAAAGCCAACACCAGATTGAATTTGACTTTCATCCCTTCCGATAACTCGGATGGTGTCTTTCTTTCATCTAGAGAGAACTGAGCCATATACTTCTGATAGGATTCCTTGTCCCAGTTGGGATAGAAGGAACTTGTGATCGTTGCGATATCGCTGAGTCTTTTCCTTGGATACCAGCTGACACTGCCGGTCGAATAACCGATTCTTTTCTTGATCTCCGCTTCATGTCCTACTAAGGGAAGATCAAAATAAGAAATCTTCCCGCTGTCAGGATGGACCAGATTCAGCATGGATTTGATGGTGGTGGTCTTTCCAGCTCCGTTTCTTCCGATGAATCCGGTAATTCTTCCCTGGTTCAGAGAGAAGCTTACATCCTTCAGTTGGAAGGATGGATAGTTCTTGTTCAGGTTTCTTACTTCTACGATATGGTTCATGTTCTGTCTCCATTTCTTGACAGGAATAGGATAAGGTATGTCATCAGAAGTTTCCACCAACCGAAATTTACAGAACTTTATGTTCTGCGTTCTGTTTAGTTGCATCAGGATCAGTTCTCTTACTTCTTTAATAAAAGATAAACTCCAGGTTCGATTTTCCTTCTTGTTTCCGTCGTATTTTGAAATCTTTCCCTCTCCCGATCAGAATCTGACTTTCGACTATTTTTCCAAGAAGTTCAAAGAGCATCTGAAAATAGATTGTTTCGACGTGGATATCATGAAAATACGGGGTCTCTATTCTTCGGAAGAAGGATACAATAGGACCGCCCATCTATCATCCGATAACTCGTTATACCAATGAAGTGTTGATTCCGGCTTTCTTCTAAAGAATGCTGCCAAGAAAGAGGCTTTCGAATTCGGCCTCACTGGGATCGAGGTTGAACAGTATCTTATACCAGCAGAGATAGGAATCGAGATTCGCCTTACGGATGCCATGATGCTTCTTAAAGAACCATTTGACCCTCCTACTGATCTAATAAGTGAAGACCATATGTTTTTACATTCCCATGAACGGCATCCATTAACCAATCCGCAATGCTTTTCTCTTCTTCTAATTTAACAAGGAAGTCACTTGAAATAATTGTGTGCTGCGTATTCTTTGTTGATGAATCCGCTTTATAATCCCAAATATAAATGCCAACATCAGGAATATTTGTTTGTAACCCATGAACCATATCTTTTAAATCCTTTTGGAACAAATCTCCATTGGCTTTACTTTTCTCCATTTTTCCATAATTAATGTAGGCTTGATATTGTTGTAAAGTGTCATCTCTATAAGAACAATCGAAAAGGATTTTTACTTGATTGCCACGTTTTTCATGTAATCCGGTTAAGCTATCCAAACCGTAACTTTTCATGATTGTTATGCATAGAGAAAAGAAACGGAGATGACCTTCGGTTCGTCTTGAGGAAAAAACGCCGAGATTCTTAGCTTTTCT
>ONBI01000028.1 GCA_900316035.1 uncultured Eubacteriales bacterium | reverse complement strand
GCCAAGGGATCCCGTCATCTCCCGAAGAGAGTCGGTCAGGGTATCGGCTCCGGCATGGGTAAGACTTCTACCCGTGGTCAGAAGGGTCAGGGTGCCCGTCAGGGCCGCAAGGTCCCGAACGGCTTCGAAGGCGGTCAGCTTCCGCTTTACCGTCGTCTTCCGAAACACGGCTTTGTCAATTATGGAAGAGTCGAGTATAATATCGTCAAGCTCGGTCAGTTAGAGGCTTCCTTTAAAGATGGCACGGAAGTCAACGACACTGCCTTGCTCTTTGCTGGACTCATCCATAACCTCAATGCCCCGGTCAAGATTGTCGGTGGCGGTGAACTGAAGAAGAAGCTCAACGTCACGGTTCAGGCTTTCACTGCTTCGGCGAAAGAGGCTATCGAGAAGGCCGGCGGAAAGACTTCCGTCCAGTCCCTCAAGGAAGCGAGAGTTGCCCTCAAGGCTTCTCTTGCAGCCCTCAACGAAGGAGCGGGCGAAACTGAGGATAAGTAATGAAAAAGCTAGCCGCATTTTTCCATAACAAGGACGTTCTGAATCGTATTCTCTTTACGTTGGCGATTTTCCTTGTCTTCCGAATCGGCTCAGCAATCACCGTCCCGGGGGTTCATACTTCGAGTAACCTCTGGGACGATTCGAATTCGTCTTTCTCTCTTCTCAACATGATGGGAGGAGGCGCTCTGCAGAATTTCTCGATTCTCGCCTTGGGTGTCTCTCCTTACATCACGGCGCAGATCATCATCCAGCTTCTCTCGATGGATGTCCTTCCGGCTTTGACCGCTCTTACCAAAGAGGGCGAGACGGGACGTCGTAAACTCGATGTCGTCACCCGTATCCTCTCGGTCGTCTTAGGCGCGGTTCAGGCTTACGGCATCACGGTGGCGGTGAAGAACTCCGATGGTATCTCCTTGGTCGATGATTCGGCCTGGGGGTACACCAAGATCATCATTGTCATGGTCGCGGGAACGATGATCATGACCTGGCTCGGTGACCAGATCACCGACAAGGGTATCGGTAACGGTATCTCCATGATGATCTTCGTCGGTATCATCTCTTCGCTTCCGAGTCAGATTTCTTCCGCCTTCCAGAACTACCTCTCCGATAAGGTCCAGTCGGGTGATCCGACGCTGATCCTTCAGGGAGCGGTTCAGATTGCGGTCTACTTCTTAGCCATGCTGCTGATCGTCATCTTCGTCACCTTCATGGAGAAGAGTGTCCGAAAGCTTCCGGTGAGTCATTCCAACACTTCCCAGAGCCAGGATCTCTCTTCCCAGCAGTCTTCTTTCCTTCCGATCAAGGTCAATGCTTCTTCGGTTATGCCGGTCATCTTCGCTTCTTCTGTCATGGTTGCTCCGGCGATTCTCATCTCTCTGTTCTCGAACGGCAATCCGCCGTCCTGGGCACAGACGCTTGAGGACGTCTTCAACTATCAGAAGATGACGCAGATGGGCGATAACTTCTCCTTCCCTTGGGGTACGATCATCTACGCGATTCTCATCATCGCTTTCTCTTACTTCTATGCGCAGCTTGAAATCAACCCGGAGAGAATCGCGGAGAACTTCCAGACTTCCGGCACCTACATCACCGGTATCAAGCCGGGTGTGGAGACCGAACAGTATATCTCCCGTCTTCTCAACCGCATCACCTTCATCGGTTCGATGGCTTTGACGCTCGTCGCCTTGCTTCCGGTCATCCTTTCCATGAGCGGTGCTGTCCCTTCTTCGCTATCGTTAGGCGGAACCGGCCTCATCATCGTCGTCGGTGTCGCGCTTGAAGTCGATAACCAGATCAATGGCATCCTGGCTGGCCAGGGCTTTGCCGAAAGCGAGATGTAAATCATGAACGAAAAGAAAGAGCTGAATATCATTCTGATGGGTCCCCCTGCCGCTGGCAAGGGAACCCAGTCGGAACGCATTGTCGGGAAGTATCATGTTCCGCATATTTCGACCGGTGACATGTTCCGTGCGGCGATTGCGGCTAAGACCCCGTTAGGAGTCAAGGCCAGCGAATACATCAACGCCGGTAAGCTTGTCCCCGATGAGGTCACAATCGGCCTTGTCGAAGAACGTCTTTCGCAGGACGACTGCAAGAAGGGATTCCTCCTCGACGGCTTCCCGCGCACCATTCCGCAGGCCGAAGCGCTTGACGCTTTACTTGCGAAGATGGGTCGCAGGATCACGCACGTGATTCTCTTAGAAGCCGACGATAAGGTCCTCACTTCCCGCATCGTCGCTAGACGCGTCTGCCCGAAGTGCGGTGCTTCCTACAATCTTGAGACGAAGAAGCCGAAGGTTGAAGGAGTCTGCGACAATTGCGGTTCTACGCTGATTCAGCGTAAGGACGATACTGCCGAAGCCTTCAAGGTCCGTCTCGATAGCTATGCCAAGCAGACCTATCCGATCGCCGAGCACTATCGGAAGCAGGGAGTCCTTTCCCGCATCGATGCGCTCCAGGATATCGGAAGCGTCTTCTCCGACATCGAAAAAGCATTAGAGGCGTAAGAATGATCATCGTCAAGACGAAAGCAGAATGTGAGAAGATGATCGTCACCGGGAATAAGCTCGGAGCTATCTTCGATGAGTTAGCCAAAGAGATCCGCCCGGGACGGTCGACTTACGAGATCGATAAGATCGCCGATGAACTGATTGTGAAAAGCGGTGGGAAACCGAACTTCGCTTTGGAGGACGGCTACCACAACGCGATCTGTGCCAGTGTCAATGAGACATTGATCCACGGTATCCCTTCAAAGAGCGTCATCCTGAAGGACGGAGATATCCTCTCCGTCGATATGGGTAACCTCGATGAGAACGGGTACAACGGCGATGCCTGTCGAACCTTCGCCATAGGAAATATCTCCGATGAAGCGAAAAGGCTCATCCGCTGCACCGAAGAGTGTTTCTTTGAAGCCTATAAAGTCTGTCTGGTCGGCCATCATCTCTTTGAGATTTCGATGGCGATCCAGAGAACTGCCGATAAATATGGCTATTCGCTCTGCAAGGAGTACGGAGGCCACGGAATCGGTAAGGAAATGCATGAAGATCCGTTCATCTACAATTACTACTCCCCCGAACTCGGTCTTGGACCTTTCTTAAGGCCTGGGATGTGTCTAGCCATCGAACCGATGGTCATGTCCGGCAAGAGCAATATCATCACTCTCAAGGATGGCTGGGGAGTTGTCTCCGAGGACCGCAAACTTACGGCCCATTACGAGAATGACGTCATCATTACCGAAAACGGTCCGATCATCACTTCGGTCGATGAAAATGTCCGGAGACATCTGAGCAAGGAGAATAAACAAGCATGAGCAGAGAAGATTTCATCAAGATGGAGGGAAAAGTCCTCGATTCTCTCCCCGGCGAGAAGTACTCGGTAGAGCTCGACGGGGGTGCCGTGATCCGCGCCCGGGTCTCGGGAAAGATGCGTCTGAATAAGATCCGCATTCTCCCTGGGGACCGCGTCACGGTCGAAATCTCCCCGTATGACGTGACCAATGGTTGCATCGTCTACCGATTCAAGTAAAGTTAAAGGAGAACTAAAGCAATGAAAGTCAGAGCTTCAGTCAAGCCGATCTGCGATAAATGCAGAGTCATTAAGCGTAAGGGACGTGTTATGGTCATCTGCTCGAATCCGAAACATAAGCAGAGACAGGGTTAAAGAAAGGAAATAGATCAATATGGCTCGTATTGCTGGGGTAGATATCCCGAACGATAAGCAGTTAGTCTATTCTCTCCGTTACATCTACGGTATCGGACTCACCAGAGCGAAGAAAATCTGTGAGGATGCCAAGGTCGACGGAACCAAGAGAGTCAAGGACTGCTCCGAAGAAGAACTGACCGCTGTCCGTAACCAGGTCAGCAAGTATGTCGTCGAAGGTGACCTTCGCCGTCAGGTTGCTCTTGATATCAAGAGACTTGAGGAAATCGGCACCTATCGTGGACAGAGACATAAGAAGAATCTTCCTTGCCGCGGTCAGCGCGACAAGACCAACGCCCGTACCTGCAAAGGTCCGCGTAAGACCGTCGCCAACCATAAGAAGGCGACGATGTAGTCAGGGAGGAAATGAATCATGGCTGCAACTGCAACTACTACTACGAATACCAAAGCGAAAGCGAAATCTACCACTATCCGCAAGAAGAAGGGAAAACTCAGCTTCACCAAGGGTGTCGCTCACATTCACGCTTCTTTCTCTAACACCATCATCTCCATCACCGATGAGCAGGGCAGAGTCATCGCTTGGGCCTCTGCCGGTACCTCCGGTTATACCGGAAGCCGTAAGTCGACTCCGTTCGCTGCGCAGATCGCGGCGGGCAATGTCGCCAAGACCTGTGTCGACCGCGGACTGAAGTCCGTCGATGTCGAGATTAAGGGTCCGGGTCCGGGTCGTGAGACTGCGGTCCGTGCCTTGGAAGCGGCCGGCCTCAAGGTCGTCTCCATCGCTGATGTCACTCCGATTCCGCACAACGGCTGCCGTCCGGCGAAGAAGCCTCGCGGCTAAAGTCGAACACGTACTGCGGAAAGGAGAACAAAATCAATGAAAGAATTCGCACAGCCGAAATTCCAGATCAGTCCGGCTACCGTCTCCCCTACCGTCGGTGAATTCACCGTCACTCCGCTTGAAAGCGGCTTCGGTGTCACTATCGGAAACGCGATGAGAAGGGTCCTTCTCTCCTCTCTGCCGGGACTTGCTGTCTATGCGATCGAAGTCGAGGGTGCCCGTCACGAGTACACTCCTCTTCCGGGTGTGAGAGAAGATCTGACGCAGATCGTCCTCAACATCAAGCAGATCGTCCTCAAGGATTTAAGCGACGATGAAAACGCCGATTATACCTTGAAGCTTCAGATCAACAATGCGACCGACCAGGAGAAGGTTGTCACCGCTGGTGATATCCTCTGCCCGGATATGGTTTCCATTGTCAATAAGGATCTTGTCCTCTGCCATCTTGCCAAAGACGGCCATCTCCGTATCACTTTCCATGCCCGCAAGGGTCGTGGCTTTGTGACCGCGGAAGAGAACAAGTCGGCGGATTGGCCGGTCGGCATGATCGCCGTCGATTCTAACTTCTCGCCGATCCTCAAGGTCAAGACCGATGTCAAACCGACCCGTGTCGGTCACGATGCCAACTACGAACAGCTGATCATCGATGTCACCACGGATGGTTCGATGGAAGCGTCGAAGGCGGTCGCTTTGGCCGCGAAGATCTTAGACGAGCACTTCAAGCTCTTCGAGGAGCTTGACGCCGCCGTCAAGAGCGCCACTGTCATGGCGGCGCAGCCGGAGAAGACGGAGAACAAGTTCAACTCGATGACTCTCGAGGATCTTGATCTCTCGGTCCGCTCCTACAACTGTCTGAAGAGAAACGGTCTCAAGACCGTTCAGGAGCTCTGCAACATGAAAGAGAGCGAGCTCATGACCGTGCGCAACCTCGGCAAGAAGTCCTATAAGGAAATTCTTGATAAGCTTGCTTCTTTCGGTCTTTCTCTGCAGCATGACGACAACACCAAGAAGTAAAGTGAGGGTATTGAACTATGAGTACTATTGGTAGAAGAAATGTCCACGGCAAGGGCGGTGTCCGCTTCAAGGCCGGTTATACGAGCGACAAAGAGTTGAACATGCTGAGAAACGTCGTTTCCCAGCTGATCATCTCCGGTCAGGTCGAAGTCACTCTGGCGGTGGCAAAACGCGCTTCTCAGGAAGCCGACCGTCTTGTCACTTTCGCGAAGAAGGGTGATCTTGCTTCCCGCCGTCAGGCAGCGAAGTTTGTCCGCGAGCAGGGTTTCGTCGATCCGAAGACGAACAAGAATGCTCTGCAGAAGCTCTTCGATGTCTATGGTCCGAAGTACAAGGACCGCAACGGTGGTTACACCCGCGTCTTAAAGACCTATAACCGTCGTGGCGACAACGCTCCGATGGCGATTCTCGCCTTCGTCGACTGATTCCTAAAGACAGAAAAAGGGAGAGGCGAATAACCTCTCCCTTTCTTATCGCTAGAATGGTGCCGCCAAGAAGATTCGGACTTCCGACCTGCTGATTACGAATCAGCTGCTCTACCAACTGAGCTATAGCGGCAGCGGATAATATTCTACTTGTTCTCCCCTTTGATTTCAACATTTTTCTTTTTCTTTCCTTGCTCCTCTCCTGCTCCTTTCCTGTATAATCGTAACGGAGTCAAAAATCATGGAAAACCGTTCTCGCGTCACGCTTTATAAAGATTATCGAGGTAAGATTGCTTCGATTCAGGAGTTTTCTTTTGTAGCGGATGAAAGTAAGTTCCGTCACGAAGCCAGAACCCCGAAAAGCTCAAAACAGGAAGAACTGGAAGCCCTGATGAGTAAGAAAGAAGAAAAGGAAGCAAGAGCCAAAGCCAAAGCACAGCGAAAGGCACTGAAGAATGAGGAGAAGAAGAACCGCCCCTTCTGGACAAAGAGGAAGATTCTTTTTATCCTGATCGCTTCGATTGTGGTAGTTGCGGTAGGGTTAGTATTGCTTGCTTACTTTACGAGGGTTTAGAGATATGGAACATTATGCGATTGCGATTGACGGTCCTGCCGCAAGCGGGAAATCCACGGCAGCCAAAGGTGTTGCTAAAGCTCTTTCCTTCCTTTATGTCGATACGGGAGCTATGTATCGGGCTTTTACGCTTCTGATGCTGGAAAAAGGTAAGGACTGTGCTAGTAGAGAAGATGCTCTTTCGCTTCTCCCTTCCCTTGAGATCGAAGAAGACGAAAAAGGAAGAATCTATCTTTTCGGAAAAGACGTCTCTTCGAGAGTAAGAGAAGATGATGTCAGTAAGAACGTATCTCTGGCCTGCGCCCATAAGGAAGTGCGGGAGAAGATGGTAGAGATTCAAAGGAAGATGGCTTCGACGAGATCCGTTGTGATGGATGGTAGAGATATCGGAACGGTGGTTCTGCCGAATGCTACTCTCAAGATCTACCAAGTAGCTTCGGTAGAAGCAAGAGCCAAAAGAAGATACGAAGAAAATCTTCAGAAAGGATTCTCCAAGGAATCCTTAGAAGAGATCAAGCAGGATATCGAACAACGAGATAAGATCGATTCGACCAGGGCAAATAGCCCTTTGAAACAGGCTGAGGATGCTATTCTTTTAGATACCTCGGACCTGACGATTGAGGAAGAGATCCACGAGATTCTTGTTCTCTTCCATAAGAAAGTAGGTGAAGAAACATGGAAACATTTGGTACCGTCGCATTAGTCGGTTCTCCTTCTTCCGGGAAATCGACTCTGTTTAACCGTCTCTGCGACCAGAGAAAAGAGATCACCGGAAGAGAATACGGCATCACCCGAGACCGCAATTACGGAACCGGACACTGGCTGGATAAGGAGTTCACTCTCATTGATACCGGTGGTATCACCGGAGAGAACATTCCTTTCCAGAAGGAAGTTCAGGCGCAGGTCGAGCTTGCCTTACAGGAAGCAGACCTCATCCTTTTCCTTGTCGACGGAAGAGCTGGTTTAACGAATAACGACGCTTTTGTCGCAAAGAAACTTTTCCCTTATCGGAAGAAAGTGCTTCTTGTCGTCAATAAGATCGATGACTCGACTTTGGTCGGGAACGGATACGATTTCTACTCGTTAGGATTCGGTCATCCTTACCTCATTTCTTCCGAGCATGGCTTAGGCTTAGGCGACTTGCTCGACGAAGTGATCAAACGTCTTCCCAAGAAGGAAGAGAATCCTTATAAGGGTGCTTTGACCTTTGCTTTGATTGGAAGACCGAACGTCGGAAAAAGCTCTTTGGCAAACCGTATCCTCGGGGTCGAAAGAGTCATCGTTTCGCCTCTTAGCGGAACTACCAGAGACTCCGTCGATATCCGCTTCACCAGAGACGATGTCCCCTATGTTATGATCGATACCGCGGGTATCCGTAGACCCGGGAAAGTCGAAGAGGATTTAGATAAGTACGCTCAGATCCGTACCGAAGATGCCTGTAAAAGAGCGGATATCATTCTTCTGTTGCTCGATGCTTCGACCGGACCGGTAGCGGAAGATACCCGTATTGCTTCCTATGCGGTCGAGAACAATAAGCCGGTCATCCTCGTCGTCAACAAATGGGATATCCATTCCCACGGCATGGACGATCAGAAGAAGTTCTCTTTGGAACTGAAGAACTATTTCAAGTTCCTCGACTTTGCTCCGATCGTCTTCCTTTCGGCAAAGACCGGAAGCAATTTAGGAAGACTCTTTGCGACTCTCAACGAAGTCAATACGACGATCCATAAGTCAGTTCCTTCTTCGCTTCTTAACTCTGTGCTTCTCAAAGCCCAGATGGATAATGAGGCACCGGACTTCAACGGCGGACGTCTCCGCATCTCCTATGCGACGCAGACCAAGGATGTCCCTCCGACTTTCATTCTCTTCTGCAACAATCCGAATTATTTCCACTTCTCCTACCAGCGATATCTGGAGAATGTGATCCGCACCCAGTTCGGTTTTACCGACTGCCCGATCCGTCTTCTCATCCGCTCGAAGAGAGAGGATGATATCCTGAAGCAATAAAGAGCTTTCAGGAAGTTCTACCTACGTTTTCTTTTCTTTGTCAACACGAAAGAAGAAGGCCCTCTCTGTGCCTTCTTCTTTTTTCTTCCCCCTTCTTTCTTTTTCTTTCTTAAGGAAGAGGAAAGAAGTTTTCCCGGGTGCTTTTTCTTGTATGCAACCTAGAAAATTTCCCATAGCTATCGAAAAAAATTGAATTTCCAAAGCGGTTATGCTAGGCTAGGGATAAGAAAGGTGGACATTACCATGGATGAAAAGAAAAATGCTATGACGAAGGAAGACATCGCTGAGCAGCTTTCGAAAGACGGCCGTATGCAGAAGGGTGAAGCCCTCAAGGCGGTTGAAATCGTTTTCAACACCATCGCCAAGGGTCTCATCGATGAAGATTTCGGCGCGGTCAAGATCGCTGGCTTCGGTCAGTTCGTCTTAGTTGATCGTCCGGCGAGACAGGGTGTCAATCCCTCCGATCGTACCCAGAAGATCGAAATCCCGGCCTCGAAGGCGGTCAAGTTCAAACCTTCTAAGACCCTCAAGGATTTAGTCAATCCGGAGAAGTAGTTTCTTACCCGATATTAAGGTATCTACCCTGCCGTCTTCTCTTTTTAGGAGGCGGCAGTTTTTATTGCTATGACCTTTAACCCTGTTGTCCTATCTCTATTTGAGGAATGCGAAGAAAAGCTTTCCTCTCCTATCTTTCTTGTCGGCGGATATCTTCGCGACACTCTTTTAGGTCGTCAATCCTCTGACCTTGATTTTGCTTGCCCTGTCAAACCGGGAGTGCTTGCTTCGGCTTTTCCGGATGCCACGTTATTTATCAAATACGGAACGGTGACTTTTAAGGAACAGGGATATCATCTGACCCTGGCTTCTTTCCGGAAGGAAGGGGAGTATCTCGATCATAGACATCCTTCTTTTTTATCTTTTGATGCCACTTTAGAAGAGGATTCCTGTCGGAGGGATTTCACCGTCAATGCAATCTATGCAAAGAAGGATGGAAGTTTTATCGATCCTCAGAATGGATTAGAAGATCTGAAAGCAAAGAAGATACGTATCATCGGAAAAGACAAAGCAAAGAGGCTGAGAGAGGATCCTCTGAGGATACTGAGAGCTTACCGTTTTGCTCTCCGGTTAGGCTTCTCTCTTGAAGAGGAGAGTGAAGAAGTGCTTCAGGATTCTCTTCCTTTACTTCAGGAACTCAATCCCGATAAAATCAAAGAGGAAGTGGCTAAAGCCGGAAAAGAGCATAAGAAAGCACTTCTAGAAGCCTGTCATCTATACTATCTATATCCCAATAACGAAGGAGAAAAGAAACACCATGGAAATTGATGTCCGCGATATCGACTGGAAGGAACTTCTGATCAAGAAGTACCGCAATTACGATCTCGATGAAGAGGAAGTGATGGTCCTCTTTGTTTCCGATGCGATTCTCACATTGGAACCGAAGACTCTGATCACCAAGGATATCCTCTCTCCCTATATGAAGGATCAGGACGGGATCGATGAAGCCTTAAGTAAACTGCTCTCAAAGAAATTCCTGACCGTCACAAACGACGGACAGAATTTCTTCACTTCGTTAGACGATTTCAAAAAGAAACTGTTCCTCGACAGCCTGAAAGATCTCACTTTGCGCAATTCCCCCTCTTCCCAGACTTCCGATAGCTTCTATTCCGATATCGAAAGCATCGTCAATCGGACCCTCACTCCTTTGGAAAGGGATCAGGTCTCGGCCTGGCTGAAAAGCGGAGCCGACGAAGGAATGATCAAAGAAGCGTTGCAGCGCTCGATCACCAAGAGCGGAAACGTCTCCTTCAAGACCGCCGATAAAAAGATTCTAGAGATGGAACGGAGCCAATCGCGAAACGCGATCGGCGCCTCGACCGTAAACGAATGCGAGAAGAAGAACGAGGAATTGCGGGATCTTTTCCGCAACACCGACTGGATCCATTCCGATAATGACCGCTGAAGAAAGAGCCAAAGCGATAAAGCCGCTTTTAGCTTCTCTTTATCCGAACTCCAAGACCTTCCTTCACTATAGCAAGGATTATGAGCTTCTTTTTGCGACCATCCTTTCCGCTCAGGCGACCGATCGGAGCGTCAATGCCTGTACGAGAGTCCTTTTTAGTGAGTATCCTAGCCTTGAGGATTTTGCAAAGGCGAAAGAAGAGGACTTGCTTCCTCTTTTACGTCCGGTAGGACTCGGGAAAAGCAAAGCGCATTATCTGGTGAGTACCGCAAAGATTCTGTTAGAACAATATGTGGGAAAAGTCCCCACCGAAAGAGAAAAACTGGTGGAACTACCCGGCGTCGGAGTCAAAACCAGCGGAGTCGTCTTAGGGGAACTCTATGATTATCCCTATTTTCCGGTCGATACCCATGTTTTCCGTGTCAGCCATAGGATAGGATTGGTCTCTCAGAAGGCTAAAACCCCCGAAGATACCGAAAAAAGACTCGAGAAGCTCTACTGTGGAGAACCTTCGTTAATCACCCTGCACCGGCAGTTTATCCTTCTAGGAAGGAATTATTGCTTAGCGAGATCTCCCCACTGTGATACCTGCCCGCTTTGTCCGTATTGCAAGGAAGGAAGTAAGAATTTGCTCAAGAAACAGAAATAGCGGAACCCCCACGAAGAGGATTCCGCTATCTTTTTATCTGGTTTCGAAGATGAGATGATTCTTATCGGCGGTGAGTTTGACTTCCTTACTGACTTCACCGGAGATGATCTTACTGGCTAAAGGAGTCTCGACATAGCTCTGGATATAACGGCGGATCGGACGGGCACCATAGGCAGGATCGTAGGCGTGTTTATGGATATAGGTGACCGCATCTTTATCCCAGGAGAAGGAGATACCTTTGACCTCAAGACGACCTTTGAGAAGATTGAGGAATTTCTCGACGATCGCATCGATGACATTCTCGGTGAGAGAGTTGAACATGACGATCTCATCGATACGGTTGAGGAACTCCGGACGGAACTTGCTCTTGAGAAGCGTCATGACTTTGGCGCGGTTAGCCTCGGTGTTGCCATCGAGAAGGTATTCCGAACCTAAGTTCGAAGTCATGATGATGATGGTATTGGTGAAGTCGACCGTTCTACCCTGACCATCGGTAAGTCTTCCGTCATCGAGAACCTGAAGAAGGATATTGAAGACATCCGGATGGGCCTTTTCGATTTCATCGAAGAGGACGATCGAATACGGTTTTCTTCTCACCGCTTCGGTGAGCTGTCCACCTTCTTCATAGCCGACATAACCAGGGGCGGCACCGACAAGACGGCTGACCGACTCCTTTTCCATATATTCCGACATATCGATACGGACGATCTGCTTTTCGGAATCGAAGAGCTGTTCGGCTAAAGCCTTCGCAACTTCGGTCTTACCGACACCGGTAGGACCTAAGAAGAGGAAGCTACCGATCGGACGGTTGGCATCGCTGAGTCCGGCACGGCTACGGAGTATCGAATCCGCAATCTGAGTCAAGGCTTCATCCTGACCGATGACGCGTTTAGAGAGTTCATCCTTGAGGCCTAAAAGCTTCTGAGAATCGCTCTTGGTGAGTTTCGAAACCGGAATGCCGGTCTGCTGCGAGATGACGCTGGCGACGGTCTCTTCGGTGACGGTATCGGAGAGCATCGTCGAGTTCCTGGTCTCTTCCAAAGCCTTCTTCAGCTTCTCACGGAGCTCCGGAATATCTTTGTTCTGAAGTTTCGCGGCGGTGTTGTAATCGGCATCCTGCATCGCTTTCTGAAGGTTGAGATTAGCGATATCAAGCTGTTTCTTGATGTCTTTCTGCTTTTCGGCTTCGCCTTTCTCGGCTTTCCACTGAGCCGTGAGCTCGGTTTCCTTCTGCTGGAGATCGGCGATTTCCTTCTCCATATCGGTAAGGCGCTTCTGGGCGGTCTCGGACTCATCTTTCTTGAGGGAGACACGCTCGATCTGAAGCTGCATCAGTTTACGTTTTACTTCATCGAGCTCTTCCGGCATCGTATCGATCTGCATTCTCACCTTCGCGCAGGCTTCATCGATCAAATCAATTGCCTTATCGGGAAGATAACGGTCGGTGATATAGCGTTTCGAAAGAGTGACGGCGGCGATGATCGCATCATCGCTGATCTCGACACCGTGATGCTGTTCGTAGCGGTCCTTGATACCGCGGAGAATCGCAATCGAATCTTCGACGGTCGGTTCATCGATGAGAACCTTCTGCATCCGGCGGGCGAAAGCCGGATCCTTTTCGATATACTTGCGGTATTCGTTGAGGGTCGTAGCACCGATGCAGTGCAAAGCGCCACGGGCTAAAGCCGGTTTTAAGATGTTAGCGGCATCGAGAGAGGAATCTCCTCCGGCACCGGCACCGATCAGGGTATGGATTTCATCGATGAAGAGAATGATTCTACCATCGCTCTCTTCGACTTCCTTCATGACGGCTTTGAGTCTTTCCTCGAATTCGCCGCGGTATTTTGCCCCGGCGATCAAAGAACCGACATCGAGCTCCCAGATGGTTTTATCCTTGAGGGTTTCCGGTACATCGCCTTTGAAGATACGCCAAGCCAATCCTTCGACGACCGCGGTCTTTCCGACACCCGGATCACCGATGAGGACAGGGTTATTCTTGCTCTTACGGGAAAGAATCTCCATGACTCTGCGGATTTCCTCATCTCTTCCGATGACCGGATCGATCTTACCGGAAGCTACTTCCGAGACAAGGTCTCTTCCGTATTTCTTCAAAGCCTCATACTGGACTTCCGGATTATCGGAAGTGACGTGGTTATTGCCACGTATCTGCATGATCGCTTTAGAGAACGATTCCTTATCGTAGGAAGGAAGCTGCTCGAGCTTCAGAAGTAAAGAATGACGGCAATCGAACTGGGCGAGAAGAAGATGTTCGACCGACATATATTCATCGTCCATCTTCTTTTCAATCTTGGAGGCATTGTAAAGGATGTTCTTGACATCGCTCGAAGCTTCCGGATCGGAAGTGGAGGTTGTCTTCACGGAACTGGAGATAGCCTCATCGATGAGCTGAGAGACTTCCTTCGGATCGATATCCAGCTTCTTGAGGATATTGACATAGAAGGAATCCTCCTGATCGTATAAAGCACGGAGAAGCTCCGGGACATCCAAAGTGGGGAGAGACTTGTCCTTGGCGATTTCACTTGCTTTGTTGATGGCCTCGATCACTCGGGTCGTATATTTCTGTTCTTGTTCTGCCATAGTGTTTTTCTCCTTTCGGCTAAGATGATTATAAAGCAAAAGTTAGCAGATTCAAGTATAGAGTGCTAAATTTCTTAAAATGATAGAAAACCAAGACACCTTCCCTGTTCCGGAAAGCCCTTCTATACCGCTTTTCCTGAGATTACGGAAAGGTTCCGTATCCTTTTTCTTAAGAATGCGTTATCTTATACCTATGTCTTTCAGGAGGGAGAAGCAATGGAACTTTGGAGTCTTGTCTTTGTCATAATACTGATTGTTCTCTCGGTCTATTTTTTAGTGGTCGCTTTGATTGTCTATCAGCTCAATAAGAAACTTTTCTTAGTGAGAGGGAAAGATCCCGATAACCCCTGTTATCTCCAGTGGGAGGACTTCCCGACATTGACCCATACCCCTTTTGCGATGAAAGTGGATTACGAAGACAAGAAAGGGAATCCGGGTTCTATAACCATAAGAGGATATTATTATAAGGATCAGAATAACCAGGGCGAGAAAGGTTTCATCGTCTTAGTACACGGCATGTTCGGAAGCCATCTTCAGTATCTTTGCGATATCTCGTATCTCACTCAGGCTGGTTATGAAGTCCTTGCTTTTGATCAATACGGAGTCGGGGAAAGCGACGGAGATAACCAAGTTTCTCTTTCGCAGGGTATCTATACGCTGAGCCTTGTTCTCGATGAAGTGAAGAAAAGAGGCGATGCCAAAGGAAGAGATCTGATTCTCTATGGACATAGCTGGGGCGCTTATTGCTCCTTAGCGGTCTTAAAGAAACATCCCGAAGTGAAAAAGGCGGTTCTCCGCAGCGGACCCTGCGATGCTGTCAGTTCCGCTCTCCATCTGATCGGGATGAAGAATAAACCCTTGGAGATCTTCTTAGCTCCCTTCCTGCGTCTTGCCTGCGAGATGATGTTCACCCACCGTAACCTCATCAATGCCGCCAGTTGGGGAGAAGAGAATAAGACGACCAAGGTGCTCGCTCTCTGTGCCGAGGATGATCCGATGGTCGCAAAACGCAATTCCATCGTGACCTATTTCCAGAGACATCCTCAGGAGAACGTCGAAACGTTTACCACTGAGAAAGGTCTTCATAACTCCATCATCACGGAAGAGAGCTATGCCAAATTCGTCGCTAAGGCAAAGGAATACTATGCCATTGTCGATAGCAAGGATGCGGACGAAGAAAAAGCCCGGAAGAAGGAAGCCTTCATCGCTTCCTTAGACCGGGCTAGCTATCTCGAATACAACGAACCGGTGAAGGAGAAGATTCTCTCCTTCCTCGGAGACTAATACTTCAGAGCCGCGTAGAGTCTCTTACCTCTCTTGACGAAGATATAACCTCCTTCCAGAGCATTCTTAGCGGATAAGGTGGCGTTGAGGTCATTGACCTTGACGCCATTTACTTTGACCGCACCGGCAGAGACGAACTCACGGGCTTCACGCTTGGAAGAAGCAAGTTTGAGAGCGATCAAGGCATCGAGAAGCGAGATCTCGTCTTTTTCTTCGACGACGGTGAGGGATTCACTGAGTTCCTTCAAAGCTTCGGCGCTGAGACCGCTGAAGGAATCGGAGAAGAGAGCTTTCGACATCTTTTCGCACATATCGGCAGCTTCTTTGCCGTGGAGTTTCGTGACGATGACTCTGGCAAGCTCCTTCTGACCCTGACGGAGTTCCGGATGTTCCATATGGGCTTTGACGATCGCATCGATCTCTTCGATCGGACGGTCATCGAAGATATAGAGATACTTCTTCACATCGCTATCGGAGACGTTCATGAAGTACTGGTAGATGTGATAGGGGCTGGTCATCGTCGGATCGAGATAAAGGGCACCGGATTCGGATTTACCGAACTTTCTTCCCTGGCTATCGGTGATGAGCTTGAAGGAGAAGACTTCGGCTCCGCAATCGTCGCCTTCCTTCTTCTTGACGAAGTCGAGCGAAGTCGTGAGGTTACCCCACTGATCTCCGCCGCCGAACTGCATGGTGCAGTGATAATCCTGATAGAGGCGGTCGAAATCACCGGCCTGAAGAATCATATAGGAGAACTCGGCATAAGAAATACCGACTTCCAGACGGCTCTTGACGACATCTTTCGCAAGCATATAGCCGACCTGGAAGTTCTTACCATACTCTCTCAAGAAAGTGAGGATGTTGGTCTTCGACCACCAGTCGTAGTTATTGAGGATCATGCCCTTGTTCGGATCGGAAGTATCGATATACTTCGAAAGCTGGGCCTTGATAGCCTCGGCGTTTTCCATGACCTGATCGGCGCCTAAGAATTTACGTTCGGCTTTCTTTCCGGAAGGGTCACCGATCATACCGGTAGCGCCACCGAGCATCGCGATGACGCGGTGACCGGCTTTCTGGAGTCTCTGAAGGATGGTGATCATGATGAAGTTTCCTAACTGCAGAGACTTCGCCGAAGGATCGAAACCGCAGTAGACGGTCTGCGGTGTATCAAACAGCTTATGGATCTTCTCTTTATCGGAATAGTTGTCGAGAAGCCCTCTTCTCTCTAAATCGTCGATTATGTTCATAATGTACCTCTCAAATGCTCCTTAGTATACCGCAAGAAGAGAGGGTTTGCACCTTCTCTGAGCTGGGTTTCTTTCTCTAGGACGTGAAAGGGAGCAAGAGAAAGAGAAGAAGAAGGAAACAAGGGAGCAGAGCGGGAGAAACGGAGATGCTTTTCTCTTTTCCTTCCTCACTTTCATAAGCCTGAATCAGGCGGTAGAGTTCTGCTAGAGATTCTCGTGTCGGTTCCTCGGGCTGATTTTTCTCTTGGTTGAGGAAATCGATGAGTCTTGTTTCTTCTCGGCTTCCACTTCTTTTCAAAGGAAGCTCGAAGGCATTTGCCTCTTTCGCATCGGTTAAATCATCCTTCAGATGGGAAAGAGGAAGAAGCTCATAGGCTTTTTCAAAACCTTCGCTATAGGAAGAAAACATCGAGGAAAAGAGGTAGTAGTTCCGATAGAAAGAGAGATAGATTTCTCTTTCGCCGCTTTTCTTCTTCTTTTCTTTCTTCGAGAGATATTCTTCGGAAGTAAAGAGATAGATTCCGGTTCCTACTAAGAGAGGAAGGGCGAAAAGGGATAAGTCCTCTTTGAGAGCATAAAGAAGAAAACCGAGAACCAAGGATAAAAGAAGAAGGACGAGAAAATAGGAATCGAAAGAAGAATCCGAGAAGAACTTCTTAGCTTTTCTGGTTGTCTTTTCCATGGTTGCTCTCCTTTAGAATCAATAACTTACTAAGCTCGTATGCCGGAAGAATCGATAAAAGAAGAAGAAAAGAGAGGACTTTTCCGGCGGTTGTCGTCTCCCCAGTTTCCCGATAGGAGATAAGAGGTGGATAAAGGGCAAAAAGAAGAGCTGCTAAGGCTAAAAGCAGGAAAAGAAGGAAGAAACTCATTTTTTCTCTTTTCTGATTCTTCTTCAGAATCTCGGTGATTTCTTTTTCTTTCCGATAAGCCTCTTCTTCGACCTCCCGTAACGTAAGAAGAGTTGCTTCATTCTCTTTATCTTTTTCAAGGACGGTCAGATAGATATCCTGAAATTCGAGAAGAGACAAAGAAGGCGATTCCCTTTCGTCCTCATAGTTCTTGATCGGCTGATAGCCGACTAAATACCGGGAGGCGATTTCATAAGATACCTTTAGAGACTGGTTGACCCGGATGCCGTGGAAGAAAAGCTCACAGAAAGCATAAGTTGCTCTCTTTGCCTCTTCTCTCTGTTTGTCTTTTTCCTGAAGATAGAGAAAAAGACAGGAGAACAGAAACGAAAGCGGGGAAAGGAAATAACCGCTCTTTGCTTCTTTCGGGGAAAGGAGCAGAAGCAATAACGAGGAAAGGAACAACAGGAGAATCTCTTTTTTCTCCTTCTTCACAAAGGCTAAAAATCTATTCATCGAAAAAGCCTCCCTTCAAACTATATATTGTCTTCGGGGAGGCGTTTTGTCTCACAGGATTTTAACCGAGCAGCTTTTTCTCGGCTTCGAGGTTCGCAAGACGCTCTTCATAGGTAGCGAGTTGTGTCTTATAGACCTTCTGGGCGGCAGGGTTAGAAAGAGCCTTATCCAGAAAGTGGGTGATCCCCAGTTGAAGATTGCGGTAGTAGGAGGATTTGGAGAAGCCGGCACGTTCTTTCAGATTCTTGCGGGAAATCGAGAAATAGGCTCTCCAGAGGAATAGACATTCCGGCGGTTCTAAAGAGTTGAGAAGTAAAATGGTCGTATTGATTAAAGTGGCATCGTCCTTGTGCGGCCCATTGAAACTGGGCTTCAGGTAGCGCAGAGCTTCCGGCTGTGTCGGAAGTGTATTATCTTTGTTGAGCAACAGATCAACGCGCGGATTATCGATAGACAGTGTCACAATGGCGGTATGGAAGGAAGCGGCGATCCCTTTAAGAATCGATCGTTGTAGGGTATTGGGTGAGACATTTTCCTTTTCTTCGTCTTCGGTATTGCTTTTCATCAAAATTGTTCCTTTCTATAGAAGGCTTTTGGCCTCTTCGGATATTAAAAAAGTACAAGTCTGAAAGCGGGAAAGCAACACCGAAAAACGCATTTCGTCTCTCGTGGAATCTCCTTTTTCCAACCTCGGTTTCAAACCTGTTTCAGGCCTTCTCAGGCAAGTCCTCTAACAGTCTTAAAAGTGTCTCATCCATTGTATAGAGGTATTCGGGTTTTAGTGCGATATTTCCGTCTTTTTCGACCAATTGATCCTTCACAGAAGGCAGACTTTTTCGGTGACGCTCAAAAAAATCAACGCCGAAGAGAGAAGAATATTTTGACAAAGAAAAGCCTTTGGTAAGGCGAAGATTCAGCATCAGAAACTCGAATTCATGATCGAGCGGCGTGATTTCTTCTTCGCTGAGACGCCACTTTCCCTGGAGATAATGGTTGAGAGAACGGGTGTTGTTATAGCGGATGGAACCGATATAGCCGCTTGCTCCTAAGCCGGCTGCGTAATAGGTCCTATCTTCCCAGTAGGTCAGGTTATGCTGACATTCATATCCGGGAAGAGCAAAATTGGAGACCTCATAACGTCGGTAGCCGTATTTGGCAAGCTGAGAAACAACGTAGTCGTATTGCTCTCTTAAGATGTCGTCGCTTGCGCTTCGGACTTTGTGGATGAAATAGCTTGTCCCTTCTTCGATCTGCAGGGAATAGAAAGAAAGATGTTTCGGAGCTAAGGAGAGAGCGAAGGCGATATCTTCCTTCAGATCCTCCCTCGTCATCCCCGGTATTCCGTAGATGAAGTCGAGATTGAGGTTGCCGATGCCTTCCCTCTTACAGGCTTCAACGGCTTCTATAACCTTCTCTTTATCGTGGTGGCGGTTGAGCGAAGTAAGCAAAGCAGGGGAGAGGGATTGTACCCCGATGGAAATCCTGTTTACACCATAAGCGGCAAAAGAATGGGCGACCTCTTCATGGAGGGATTCCGGATTTGCTTCTATTGAGAATTCCTTTACATGGGGAAAAGAGGTATGAAGGAAAGAGAGGAGATCGTTCAATTGAGATAGAGGAAGGGCGCTTGGCGTACCGCCTCCGATATAGATGGTATCGAGAGAATCATAAGGTATCCCAAGCGAAAGAATCTCGTCTTTCAGAACCTTGCAATAAACGCTAGGATCCTGAGAGGAGAGAAGGACTTTCGGGAAATCGCAATAGGAGCAGATATGCTCGCAGAAAGGAATATGGATATAGAGAGCCTTCGGTAGCTCAGTCATGGTGTTCGAGCGGAATCGGGGTGTAGACGAATTTCTTTCCGATCTGCATCTTCTTATAGAAACCGCGGTTTGCCAGATCTTCCATCGAGGTTCTGGCGGTTTCATAGACGGTGTTTTCGCATTCCTTGAACTGCTCGATCGTGTAATGGAGACCGACCTGGCAGTGTCCGGCATAGAAATGCGCCTGCTTCTTCTTCAGCTGCGGATAGACTTCCCGTAACTTATGGGCGAGTTCCTCTAAGGCAGTAGGACTGTTCTGAGAGACAGGGAAAGAAGGTAAGGCGTATTCGATCTTGGATTCGACTTTGATATCGTTACCGGTAGCCGGACTAGAAGAAGCATCGGTAGATACGACACTCTCTTCCGGAGAAGAGCTCTGCTTCTCCGTGAGAATCTTCTGACTGTTAGCTTCATCCAAAGCGAGATATTCAAGGAAATAGGAAAGATCATAGGTGAGATCTAGACTTGTCTCGGTTTCAAGAAGCTTGCGGTTCGTGTATTCGCCTTTCGAATAGGCGATAGACTCAAAATCAAGGGTGAATCCGCTGACTTCAAAACCGTCGTCCGCCAAGAAAGCCTTAGCGAAGAGAGCGGAGGTTTCTTCGTTATAGTATTCAAAAGGTTCTAAGGCCCGGAAGAAATAGAGGATGCCTAAAGCTCTTAAGACCGATGGGATCTCTTCTTGTTTCAGGAAGGAGAAAAGTTCTTCTAAGTGTTTCGGGATGCTTTCAGAAGGAACCAAGGTAAGAGGATTAAGAATATCTTTTCTTTCCTCGGTTCGATAGAGAGCTTTTTCTTCTAAGGAAGAACCCGAAACGAGCTTATTGATGTTCTCTAAAGAAACAAGATCGATGGTCTTCAAAGTAGAAGCATAACGGAACGCTTCCTGATAGGCTTTCAGGATATAGAACTTCGAATTGAAATTCTCAATCTCCCCTTTCTGAAGCTTCCGTAAGGTTTCCGGAGCAATCGGAACGGAATTTGCTTTTGCGGCGTTCTTCAGGGAATTGAATTCCTTGTTCGAAAGATATTCCTGCTGGTAAGGGGCAGGTAACGAAAGGAGATGGAAAAGATCCTGGGAGAGCTTCTTTTCTAAGCCATAGGCATGGGCGAGGATATTTCTGGTGAGACAGACTTTATAATGGGAAGAAGAGGAATCGGAGAGATCCGTTTCGCAATCGAAAAACTGCCGGTAGGAGAGAACGTTCTCCCACACAGAGTCGACATTTTCGGAATTATAGGCAGCCTTCACTTCGCTTTTGCTCGCGTAAGTGTCTTCGGTGAAACGCCGGCCGTCTTCGATTTTGAAGTGAATCATACAGAGGTTATTATAAACCCAAAAGGAGGCAAAATACTATTTTCTTACTAAGATTATTAGGGCAATCGCAAAGTCGTGTCGCCTTTGACTTTGGCCAAGGGTGGAGACCTGAAAAGGGACGGGCATAGGATTCCCGTCCCTTCCTGTTCGGATTCT
>ONBI01000016.1 GCA_900316035.1 uncultured Eubacteriales bacterium | reverse complement strand
TCGTCGCTTTCCATAGTAGCAAGAGTTTCCGTCTTTAAGTCCGTAGCGTCCGCGATTTTCTTTGAGACATCGCCAGAGACATTCTCTTCATAGAAGATAGTGGTCAAAGAATATTTCTTCACATCTTCTAATAAGGTCTGAAGCTGTTTGGCACTCGGTTCGGCTTCCGGAGAAAGACCGGAGACATAAAGCTGAGTAAGTCCATAATCATCACAGAGGTAACCGAAGGCGGCATGGGCAACCAGGACATATTTCTGAGTGAAAGTCGCCGTTGCTTCTTTATAAGAAGTATCTAAGGTATCGAACTTAGTTTTCAGGGAAGCAAGGTTGCTTTCATAATCTGCCTTGTTATCTGGATCGACTTCGATCAGTTTATTGGCAATCGTCTCACATTCCTGATAGGCAAGACGGGGAGAGAGCCAGATATGGGGATCCTCGACACCATCGACTTTACGGGTTTTCAAACCATCCGAGAGAACGACCGTCTTCTTAGAGATGCTCTCAGGAAGAGAAGAAAGATAGGATTCTATCCCTAGGCCATTGACAAAAAGAAGGGTAGAGCTTTCGACCCCCTGAAGCTGTCTCGGGGTGATTTCATAGTCATGCGGTTCTCCTCCCTTAGGGGTTAAGCATTTTACTTCATAATGGGAGCCGGCAATATCTTCCGCAAATTCGGCAATCGGAGCAAAGGAAGTATAAAGAACTCTTTCTTCCTTTACCGGAGAGCAGGAAGGAAGAAAACTCAGAAGAACAAACGGAAAGAAACAGATTTTTGTACGCATTCTATAGAATCTCCTTGAGAGAAATGTTGAATTGCAAATGATTTGCAGTTAGAATATAGAAGTCTCAAGAAAAGAAGTCAAGCAAAAAATGAACGATCCATTCAAAGAAAACGGTCTGAAGAAGACCAAAGAGAGAAAGCTTGTCTATGAAGCTTTAGAAAAAGAAAAATATCCTTTGACCGCGGAAACTCTCTATTCCCGTCTTCCTAATAAGGAGATGGCTCTTTCAACGGTTTATCGGACTCTGAACACTTTAGTGGAACATAAAGTCGTCAAGAAAGAGATCAACAGCCAAGGAGAATATGTTTTCTCCTTAGAGAAAAAGGAAGACGAACATGTCTTAGTCTGTGTTTCCTGTCATAGGAAGATTCCGCTTCCCGATTGTCCGTATCAGGAAGCCAACGAAAAACTCACCCAAGAGACCGGTTATCAGATTTTAGACCATAACACCGAGATTTACGGGCTTTGTCCGGACTGTCAGAAGAAGCAGCATAATCATCAATAGATAGAGAAAGGAGAGGATTCCTTGCGATAGGGTTCTCTCCTTTTTCATGTCTCTCATGCAACTTACCCCCTCCCTTTAGCAACTTACCGAAAGGAACCTTTTTTCCTTTTCTTTTTCTCCTTATAACAGAGGCGTCCAAGGAGAAAAAGCTATGGGTGATGCCATCTTAGAAGTAAAGCACTTAAAGAAAACGTTTAAGAATATTACGGCCGTAAAGGATCTTTCTTTTGAAGTGAAGAGAGGTTCCTTCTTCGCTTTCTTAGGAGAGAACGGAGCTGGAAAATCCACTACGATCAAGATGATTGCCGGGATTCTTCCTCCGGATTCCGGAGTGATATTAAGAGATGGGAAAGATATTTCCAGGTTCTCCGAAAAAGAAAGAATCGAAGAGCAGAAGAAATTCGGTCTTGTCTTCCAGAATTCGGTTCTCGATAGTCCTCTTTCGGTAAAAGAGAATCTTCTTACAAGAGCAAGACTCTACGGAATGAAGAAAGAGGATGCCGAGAGAAGAATCGAAGAACTGGCAAACGAACTTTCTTTTACTTCTTTATTGAAAAGACCTCTGAAACCATTCTCGGGTGGAGAGAGAAGAAGAATCGATATTGCAAGAGCACTTCTCTTAAAGCCTAAACTTCTGATTCTCGATGAACCGACAACCGGTCTAGACCCGGAAACCAGAAAAGCTTTGTGGGGAGAACTCGAAAGACTGAGGAAAGAAGAGAATCTCACTCTTTTCCTAACGACTCACTATATGGAAGAGGCCGAAGATGCCGATGATGTTATCATCCTTGAAAAAGGAGAGATTGCAGCCAAAGGGAGTGCCGAAGAACTGCGGAAGAAATACACGAAAACCTATCTTCATCTTTATGGAGTAAAGAAAGAAGAACTCACACTTCCGAATCCGATAGAGAAGACTTCTTCGGGAGTGAGGATCACCTGCAGAGGCAGTGAAGAAGCTTACTCACTTCTTTCGATGCATCCCGAATGGCTTAGCCGGTTTGAAGTCAAAGAAGGTGGAATGGATGAAGTCTTTCTTCAGGTCATCCAGAACAAGGAGAGAACAGAATGAATTTTTGGATCTTAGTAAGACGCAACATGAAGATGTACTTTTCCGATAAGATGGCCTTCTTCACTTCTTTGATTTCCCCTCTTGTTCTTCTGGTTCTCTATCTCACCTTCTTAGGGAAGATGACAACCGATTCTTTGCTTTCGTATTTTCCGGAAGGAACTATATCTACCAAATTAGCCAACTCCTTAACTGGAGGTGAGCTTGTTTCTTCTTTACTCGCGGTAAGCGGCGTCACGATTTCCTTTACTTCCAATATGCGAATGATTCGGGATGAACTCTCCGGAGCGATGGATGATTTCCTTCTTACGCCTGTAAGAAAGCCGACTCTTTTCCTCTCCTACTTTGTCGCCAGTTTCTTAGCGAGTTTCCTTCTTTGTCTTGCCACTGCCTTTTTCGGAATCCTTTATCTTTTCTTTCAAGGCGGATATCTAGATGCAAAGATGATGTTTCTACTATTGCTAGAGATTGCACTCCTTTCTCTTTTCGGTACTTCCCTTTCTTCTTTTGTCAATGTCTTTGTCAAAAGCGAAAGTGCTCTTTCCGCTATCTCTGCCTTAGTCTCTTCCGCCTATGGCTTTTTGATCGGCAGTTATGTTCCGATTCATTCTTTCTCAGAAGGATTACAGAACGTTCTTCTTTTTCTTCCTAGCACCCACATGACTTCTTTACTTAGAAAAACCATGCTTTCTCTGCCGTTAGAGGAAGTGAAGGAAGAATTCGGAGAAGAAGTCGCTAAGACAACAGCGGAAAGCTTGGACGCTTCTTTCTCTTTTAACGGAAAAGAAATCTCGACTTGGGTAATGGTACTGATGGTTCTTCTCACCTGTTTGGTTCTGCTTCTTCTTTATCTTCTCTTTACCTATTTAAAAGCCTCCCACTCCTTTAAAATAAAGAAAGAAGGAAAACCGGAATGAAAATAACCAAAGAAGAGATACCGTACTCTCAAGAAGAGGAGATTCTTCTCCGTCTTCATCAGATTACACCTCAGATCGCTGCATTCTTAGAAAAGATACAAAGTAAAGACTATCAGATACTGGCTTCTTCCAAGGATAACCGTTTCCTCTGGTTGAAGAAGGAGGATATCTATTATTTCGATAGCGTGGATGACAAAGTCTTTCTCTATGCCAAAAAGGAAGTCTACTCCGTCAAAAAGAAACTCTATGAACTGGAAGAAGAACTCCCTTCTTCCTTTCTCCGCTCTTCGAAAGCACAGATCGTCAATCTCGATAAGATCGAACGTTTTGCTCCTGCTTTCTCCGGACGTTTTCAGGCGTGGCTGGATAACGGAGAGAAGATTATCATCTCAAGGCAATACGTTCCGGAGCTGAAGAAGAAATTAGGTCTTAGTAAGGAGGAAGAAAAATGAAATGGTTTATCTTAGATTGTCTCCGTGTCTTCGCTCTGATTTTCTTAGGGACTTCCATCTGTGCGGCTTTATATATCACCATCTTCCATTCCTGGGATACGGCCGTTTCTATCGTGATCGTCTGGGAGTTCCTCCTTGTTTCTTTCTTAGCAACACTCGGTAACTTCTTCTATCTTTCTAAGAAAGAACCTTCTCCTCTCGGTCTCATCCTAAGAAGAATCTTCCACTTTATCTATATCGACGGTATCGTGCTTCTTTTCGGTTATCTTTTCTCCTGGTTTGATTTTCAAAATCCTTTAGCTATTCTCTTTATTGAAGGAGGAATCCTATTCATCTTCTTTGCTATCTGCTTTGGCGAGTATCTTTTAGGAAAAGCGGAAGCCGAGAAACTCAATTCTCAACTGGAGAAACAGAGAAAAGAAGAATAGTTTTTCTTGAAAGGAATCCGCACCGATGTCGCTTCTTTCACACAGCTTCCTAAGGAAGGGGTTGATAACATCGATGCATCAGCGAAGGAATCCTCCTCGAAGCGCTGGAAGAAAGCTGAGAAGATGGCTCTATCCTTCTTATCTCCCACCGTTCTTCCACGAGGAGGATTGCTGACCGTGTCTATAAGGTAACTAACGAAGGTAAATTCGTAGAAGCTTAATCGCTTCTTAAAGAAACAAACTCAAGAAAAAAGAAGAAGACGGCTCTAGCGCTATCTTCTTCTTTTTCGTTTCTGCAACAAGAAACTAATCTAACTTCTGCTCACCATCGGCATAATAGAGAATACCGAGGCAGTGCGGACCGCAGTGCGAAGAAATCGTTCCACCGGCAAAGGTAGCTTCGACTCTCTTGAAACCCTTGTCATAGAGTCTCTTCTTGACGGCTTCGACAACTTCCTCGGGAGCCGAAGAGAAGGTTGTGAAAGCAATATAAGGATCAAAAGCAGGATACTTTGCAAAGACATCATCGATATAGGTGTTGATGACCTTGAGCATCGGACCGCGGAGTTTTCTTCCCGGGTACATCTTGCCATCGTCGGAATGGACATAGATCTCCGGTTTCAGATGGAGAAGATTCGCGCCGATCATCGCTAAAGCCGAGCATCTTCCACCCTTATAGAGATAGTTAACCGACTCTAAGGAGAAAGAAGCCTGACAGTTTTTCTTTCTTTCTTCGCAGAGTTTATCAATCGTCTCCGGATCTTTACCTGCATCGGCAAGTCTTCTTCCATAGATAGCCTGTAAAGCGATACCCGTCGATAAAGATTTCGTATCGATGACATAGACATTCTTCAACTTCGAAGCGACCGAACAGGCATTGGCATAAGCGGAGGAAATACCGGAACTCAAAGAAAAATGGATAATAGCTTCATAGCCTTCTTCGAAAAGCTTCTTGAAATGCTCTTCATACTGATAGGTGTTGACCGCGCTGGTCTTCGGTAAGACTCCGGTTTTATCGGTATAAGCAAACATCGTCTCCGGAGTGACTTCACCGTCTTTTTCTACCTGGTCTCCTAAAAGAATCGTAAAAGGAACCGTATGGATATCGAATTCGGCTAGAAGGTTTTTCGGTAAATCGATAGTGGATTCGGCAGATATCGCAATTTTCATAGTTGTTCTCCTCGTTGTCGTCTCTCTTCTGAAAATACTATACTGCACAAAGTCCCCTGTTTTCCTTCTTCTTCACGAAAATCGAAGCAAAAACTTTTCAGGAACTCTTTTGTCCAGCAAAGGAAGGGCGGTGTAAGACCTCCCGTATTCCTCTTTTGTGCAATGCCTTAGCCGTAGAGATAGGTGCAGGCTTATCCTGTCTAAGAAGAGAGAGGAAGAAGGAAACCAATCCGTGGAACAATCTCGATCTTCCAGATGTTTTCGCCTGTAGAGAGAAATACATGGAAAACGGTAAGAGTGAAAAGAACTTCCGACCTATTGCGATAAGCTCATCAACATCACACAGAAAAGCTATCTCGAAGGATATCCGGAAGAAGGAGTTCCCTATAGTCTCTTTACGAAGATGTATATCCGTTCTAAGTGAGATAAGTTCTTCGTGGTTCACGCAGAGTTTGCAAAGTAAAAATAGCTTCCACTTTTCTCTCTTTTAAAGAATTTGTTTCTCAATCAGATTTCTTCAAACAATTCTTCTTTGCTCTTCTTCGCTTCATGAAGAGGAGCGATACGATGCTCAACTTCGTACCCTAAATCCAGCATCGCTACCGGCATGAAGTCTTCTTCGAAAGAGAAGACTTCTTTTGCTTTGAGAGGCGAGAAGCGATTGAGATAACAGGACTGAATTCCTAAGGATGCTGCTTCTAACATCATATGGGTGAGAACAATCGTGCAGTCTTCCACACCGGAATCGAAACGTTTTCTCTCTTCCGGATAGACATAGGCTTTCGAAACATAGTAGCCGATCAGTAAAACCGTCTTTGCCTGATAACGGCAGACCGTGATCTGATCAACTTTCGAAAGTCCTTCTTCGGATTGAATCACATAGACCTTGAAAGGCTGAAGATTCTTCGCCGTCGGTGCTACTCTTCCGGCTTCGAGTATCTTCTCTAAGTCGTCCTTAGAGACTTTTCTCTCGCTGAATTTTCTAGTCGAATAACGGCTTTTTGCTAAATCGAGAAACTCCATATTTTTCTTTATCCTTTCTTCTCGGCCATATCGGAAGAAGCATAATGAGGGGCCGAGTTTTCCCAGCTATCCTCCCAAGTATCGTCATCGTCGCTAATCCTAGAAGGAGAAGAAGTTTCTTCCAGTTCTTTTAGGAAACCTCGTGGATCTTCGTATTCGTCCAGAGAGCGACCTGCGAAGTGTTCGTTGAAGAAAGAGGAGAGTTCTTCTGCGTCTACTTCGGAAGCTAGCGCGTATTCCTGAAGTGCCGATAGAAAACAATAGACTTTTCTATCCTCTTCTCCAAGAGAGTCACAGGGAATCGTTTCGTCCTCTTCCAGAGAAAAAGAGATTTCCTCTTTACCTTGCTTGAAAGTAGCAGTGATTTTTCCTTCTTCCAGTTTCAGAGTCTCTAGAATCATCTTCTTTTTCTCCGCTATTATCTTACTCCGAAAAAGGCGATTTCATTGAAAAAGGGGTATGGATGAAATACCCCAAGGACATAACTTAGACTAGCAGCCTTTTCCGTCTAGACGGCAGGATTTCTTCGCTTTCAGCACTTCGGAATAGGAGTGAAGTCCGACTTCACTCGGTTCCAAAGTGACCTTGCCGTTTTCTAAGACAAAGGCCGGAATACCGACATCGCCTTCTTCTTTATAGGGAACAAAAGCCGGATCATGGTCTCTGAATTCCAAGAATTCATGGAGAAGATGAACATCGCTACCGATATCGTAATAGACGAAGTTCTTGTTTCCTTCGATTTGTTTTTTCACATAGGCGCAATAAGGACAAGACGGCATACCATAGACTTTGATCATTGTTTCTTCCTCCTTCATTATTTTCATTATACCGAATGCGGAATCGGATGTCGTCTAAGATGCTCTTTTCCCATTGACAGCCAGTTACGCTGTTTTATTCAGTATCTTCACCGTTATTGCACTGGTTACGGTTGCCGAACCGAAGGTGAGGATAGCTGCCTGGTTATACGTGTCTTTTGTTATCGTGTATCCTGTTTTCTTCAAAGTAGAACCACCCGGTTGCTCTATGGCAAGATGCTGAATATGTCCTTCTTCATCCTTGGTATAGGAAGCCGAAAGATAGACAGGGACCTCCGGAATTGCGCTGAAAGTAACACTCATCGTCCTATTTTCGGTATCCACCGCATATTGTTTCGTTGCTTCTTCGTAGATATCACTTCCATAGGGAGCATCGAAAGAATACTGGACTTTTCCCTTAGAGAAACTGGTCCACAGGGAACCGGAAACAGAGGAATAATCGAACTTCACCGTCTGGGAGTAATGGATTGTCGATACTTCTCCGAAGGAAACGACTTCTACTTTTTTCACAATCGTTCCTTTTGCAGAAGAACCTGTCGTACTTACAAAATTCAGGGTGATATAAGTAGTTCCTAAAGAGACTGCCTTCAGGTCGAACTGAACATTGCCACCCAAAAGAACATTGCTCGTTCCGCTTGTTTTCAGATTGTAGGTGATAGCACCCGAAGGAATCACGGATTCCTTCGAAGATGTGACAGTGACCTTAGCATCCGTAACACCGAATGCGTTCTTCAAAGAGAAAGATATCCCATCTACCGCTACAAAGGAAAAATCTTCCTCCCTACCTTTAGCGACCTTGGTCTCTCCTTTTTTATCCCAGGCAAGATTTCCGTTTTCTAAGACTTCGCTCAATTCTGTTATGGAGGAATCGGATGTGGAAACGACAGGGCTATTATTATTTTCCGAATCGGAAGCAACAGGAGAAGATGGAATACCGGAAGAAGCAGAAGATTCCTTTTCTCCACAGGAAGTAAAAGCGAGCAAAGAGAGAAGAAGAAGGGACAAAGAATAAATCTTTTTCATAAGAAGGCTCCTTTCTTGAACTGGTTTCAAACGAATTATCCGAAAGTGGATCTCTTTGCTTCATTCTACCAAAGAAAGAGCCGAAGAAGAAGCTAAGCTAACCGCAAAAGTAAATCCATCATACAGCTTTTCCTTCCTGCCTAAAAAAAGAAAAACATTCCCCGCGATTCTTCTCAAGTTCAGGAGGGAAAGAGCAGAATTGTCCATGGAAAATCGCTGAGAGCCTGGCAGCAAGAAAAACGAATGTCTATGAAACGGTGAAGTGGGAACAGAAAAAAAGCGGCAGATCTCTCTGCCGCAGATCTTTTGCCGAAAAAAGGATTACTTCTGTTCGTTAGTAGAAGAAGCCTGAATTTTCCTGAGCATCTCCTGCTCATAGGCAGCTTCTTTCTTCGCGTGTTCCTGAGCAAGGTCGGCTTTGGCTTTATCCCATTCTTTGCCGTGTAGCGGATAGAACCACATAGCGACAAAGGAGAGAACAAGAAGAATACCGGTGATAAATAACCAGCAGAAGAAGAACCAATCCTTCGCAGTCGTACTCTGCGCTAAGAAGTTGGTGGTCCCGTCTTCGTTATTGAGGTTGAACTGGAATCCGAAGGCACCGATAAGAGGTGGGAAGATAGAGGTAGCAATCGACATAGCCGGTTTGGTGATCAGGGAGTTGATACCGGCATAGACTCCTTCTCTTCTGTGACCGTTATCCATCTCATCTTTATCCATGACATCGCCGTTGATCAGAGGGATGAGATAGATACCACCGGCTAAACCGGCTCCACAGCAGAAGAAAGTAAGAACCGTGATATAGAAGTATCTTCCTAAGAAGGAACCTAAAAGACAACCGATAGCCATAGTACCTAGTGCGATAAGAATGCTCGTACGTGTTCCCCACTTCGGGGTCATTTTGACAAAGAGGACGATGAAGAGGATAAGACCTAAAGCGATAGCGCCATAGAGAACATAGATGGAAGTGCCGCCTAACCAGCCATCCGCAGTGACATTTTCGTTAGCCCACATACCGGTAAGATAGGTTAAGCCGACCATCAAGGCACTCTGTGCAAAGATGACGGTCCAAGAGACAACTTCGAAGAGAAGGAAGGACTTGTTCTTCAGGCACATCTTAAGGCCTTCCCAGAATTTCGGCTGTTTCTCTTCCTGAACGTAGCCATTCTCCTTATAGAAGAAAGTCGAAGCGAAGACAACCGCCGAGCAGACAATACCCCCGATAGCCATCGCGATACAGAACATCTCATAGTTTCCTTTGATCATATCGTCGAGCATGGAGTTAAGGACCATCGGAGCGCCGTAGTTGATGACGGAGAAAGCAATATTGATAAGGAAGATCTTGTTTCTGGCTTTGTTGGTGACTGCCATTTCATAAGGCATGACGTAGATAGCCGAAGCGATAGCGGTATAGAAGATATCGTAGAGGAAAAGACCTAAGAATTCCTGGATGAATAGGAACCACTGAACGCCCTGCATGTTCGGGAAGGATAACCACATGAGAGCGTAGATCAAAGCCATGAACGGTGCACCATAGCGGATCCAAGGACGGCGGCGTCCTAGTTTCGAATGCGTGCGGTCGGCTAAGAATCCGTAAATAGGATCGTTGACAGCATTCCAGATACCGAAAAGAATCCAGATGATGTTGTTTAAGCCGGTATCAAGCCCAAGCTTATTGACAAAAAGATACTGGAAAGCTGAGCCTTCGGCAAAGGCGCAGAGCAGACCGGTAGCCGCATTAGCAGCACCAAGCCATACCGCCGAGCTTGTCTTAACCGGTTTTTCCTGCAGTACCGTATTCGTCTCTGTTACCTGTTCTGTTTTTTCTTCCATAATGATGTATTTCTCCTTTAGAACAATCCGTTTTCTTCTAAGAAACTCTTCTCCGTCTCTTCATATTCTTTCGGATAAGAATGATAAGAATCCGTATGGTCGACGTTAGGGAAGCAATGTAGAGTGGTTCTCTCTTTTCTGGCTTCGTAGATCTCTTTCGTGTGATTCGGAGGGATGAAGGTATCTTTATCTCCTTGGATCAGAAGGAGAGGAACCTTGCTTTGTCTTACACTTTCGATCGGCTCTACATCTTTATAAGAGAATCCACAGGTAAGTTTAAGCAGTGGCGAGCAAGAGTCGGCTAAGAAAGAAGGAAGATGATACTTCGTGATCTGATACCGCATCAGTTCCTTCATCGAAGCAAACGGCGAATCGGCGACGACGAAGGATAAATCATCCTCTTGATGCTTCATCTCAAGGAGCACCGTTGCTCCTCCCATGCTCTCTCCGTGTAAACCGATTTTCCAATCCTTTCCATATTTCTTTCGGAAGTATTGAACAACCTGATGTAAGTCTTCGCTTTCTTTATAACCCAGTGTAACTTTTGTCCTTTTGTTATCTCCGTGTCCCCTTTCATCGTAGAGATAAAGGGAATACCCAAGCGCATGGAAGAGCTTTGCATATTTGAGGCTTCCTTCTCTCGTCCAGGTATAGCCATGGGCGAAAATCACCATTCCTTTTCCTGTTCCGGGATAGTAATCCCCTTGAAGGGTATACCCATCTTTTAAGGAGATAGGGCAATCCTCTTTCTTCCAGGTGAGAACCTCTTCGTCAATCACCTTCTTATCCAGATCCGTCTTGAGGCAGAAGTCTCTTTCATACCGGATCGGATGGGTAAGAAGATGAACGAAGTAGGAACAGACACCTGTGGATGATAGGAACAGGAACAGGAGAAGAGACACGATGACAATCAGAAGAATAAGATACCAAGCCATTCTGTAATCGCTTTCAGGGAAGTATCTTAGCAGTTTCTTTTTCTATTGAAAAGCTCAAATTTTCCTGCTTTTTTCAAGAATTTAGGCAAGTTTCCATCCACAGGAAAACGCTACCTTCCAAAAGTGCCTTTCTCTCGGCGCTTTCAAAGGCCGGACACTATGAAACAGGAACTGGTTCCCTAGTCAGAGTTTCCAGTGATATTTTTTTGAAATTTCTTCTTCGATACCGACATCCCGTTTCGAGTCCGAAAGTTCTTTTCTCTAAGAGATTGACAAATTCCGAATACCTTCCGGAAGCGCTTGCGTTCTCCCTATGCTAGAATACTTCCGTTATGAGCCCACTTGATTATTTTATTAAGTACTATATCCACTGCAGATTAGGCCCTACCTATATCATTACGGAGGTAGCCAAATGAGGTTAACCTCCGTTTTTTCTATCGGTTCAAAGCTGTTTTTAGAACAACTTGATGCGGTTGAGCAGGAAATCCATCAGCTTCATATGGAAAATTCCCTTCTCGTCATAGTAGCTGGTCGGAATATCCTTCTGAATTATGATCTTAGTAAAAAAGTCTCCCGTGAGGAAAAACGGGGATAGTTCCGCCTCCTCTTTTTCTTTGCTATTCATTGCAAGAGCCGACTGAATGTAGACTCTCCTATCTGCGTCATTGATCACAAAATCGATTTCTTTCTGCTTGTCCTTGTAGTCTCTCCTATCGAGGACAACGCCAACATCGACCGAATATCCGCGGCGGACAAGTTCATTGTAAATCAAGTTTTCCATCAGTTGACCGGAATCAAACTGACGGAAATTCAGACGGGCGTTACGTAAACCAAGATCGGTGAAGTAATATTTGCTTGGATAATCAAAATACCTCTTCCCTTTGACATCGAACCGCTTTGCTTCCGCTAATAGAAAAGAATCTTCGATGATCTGGAGGTAACGGGTGATGAGATTGGCATTGATTTTTTCTTTCCCGATGGAATTGAGGTATCTAGCGATACTGTTGGGATTAGTCAAAGTACCAATCTGGGAAGCAAGATAATCCAGGATTTCACCAAGAACATCTTCCCGTTCCACACGATTTCTTTCTTCAATGTCTTTCAGATAGACAAGCCGGAAAAGGTCCGATAGATAGCTTTTCTTCTCCCTCTCATCGCTCATGGAAAGTAAACGAGGCATTCCACCAAAGAGAACATACGTATTTAAAGCCTTTTCTTCTTCGCCCCCGAAGGCCGAATAAAACTCAGAGAAAGAAAGGGGGTAAACAGGAATCTGAGTGGCGCGGCCACGGAATTCCGTTGCGATATCTTTGGCTAATCCTTTTGAGTTGCTTCCCGTGACATAAACATCGAGATTAGGATAATCTCTAAGCTCGTTAAGCATATCGTAAATAGTAACTTTGCTGTTCGGATTCCGTGTATCGGCTTTGGTATTCGCCATCTGGACCTCATCGATGAAAAGATAGAACTTTTCTTCTTTTTTTGCTGAAATCAATCCTTCTACATAATCGCAGAGAACAACAGGGTCCCGATAGACTAAATACTTTCGCTGATCCAGCTTGATGGTAAGAATATGATCTTCCTTGACCCCTTGAGAAAGGAGGTAATCATGGAACAGATCAAAAAGAAGAACGGATTTTCCACAGCGACGGATTCCTGTGATGACTTTAACTTCTCCGTTCCACATATTATGGATAAGCTGATTCAGATAAGTATCTCTATTTACCATATGATTATGTAAATCTTACAACGAATTCGTTGTTGCTTTTATATATTATTTCATTGAAAGCCATAATTTGCAAGGGGAGAAAGAAATCAAAAGGATTTGAAAACAGAGCAACAAAATTCATTTATTTTTATGCAAATCTTATAGCAAATTCGTTGCAAGTTCTACATATTTTTAGTATATAGTTTTGCCTAGGAATTTCTTCAATCTGCTGCCTGAATATTCCTTCAGTCCTTCTTTATCCGACACAGGGTAGAATGAAGTTCATTCCTAAAATAGGATTATTATCAAATGACTTTTCACAGTATCAACGCCATATCCCTTTTCATGAGGTCCATGTATTTCTCTGTAGAAGACTGTGAGATCCTGGTTCTGAAAGGAAGCTTAGCCAATTACTCCACCGACTATTTCTGGGGACATTATGTCGAGAATCTGAAAGAAGCCGAATAAGAGATCAATAGCCGTATTTCTTTCTCTCTCTGAGGAAGAAGAAGAGAGTGACAGCAGAGGAGCCGATCTCCGCAAAAGGAGCTGCTGCCCAGATACCGTCTGCTCCCCAAAGAAGAGGAAGCGTGAAGACAAAGACGAGTTCAAAGACGAAGGTTCTCACAAACGAGATGATAGCAGAAACAAGTCCGTTGCTCAGAGCTGTGAAATAACCGGAAGCGAAAATAGAGAAGCCGGAAGTGAGGAAGATAGTGCAATAGATGCGGATTGCTCTTTCCGAGAGTGCTTTTAACGACTCGTTGCTTCCAGAGAATAAGGAAGCAAGAACCGTTGCAAGAGCTTCCGATAGACCGAACATCAAAAGGCCTGCCATCGCTAAGAAGATAAGAGAACGGCAAAGAAGATTATGAAGTTCCTTATGGTTCTTTGCACCATAGTGATAGCCGACCACCGGAGATAAGCCTAAGGAATAGCCAAGATAGATAGCCATAAAGAGATAACCGATATATTGAAGAATCGCGTAGCTGGCAACACCGTCCTCCCCGATATAACGGAGAAGCTGGATGTTATAGGTTAAGCCGACGATAGCGGAAGCGGTATTGGAGACGAATTCGGAGCTTCCGTTGCTCATGACTTTGAGCAGTGGTTTTCCTTCAAATTTGGTGGTTCCTAAATGGATTAGGGACTTCTTCGAGAAAAAGAAATAGAAGAGCGGAATCAAAGCACCTAAAGCTTGGCCCATGACGGAGGCGATAGCGGCACCGGTGACACTCCTATTGCAACCCAGGATGAAGATCGCATCAAAGATGATGTTCGTGATACCAGCCAAGAAAGTGACAAAGAAACCAAGCCCTGGCTTCTGCGCGGTAGAGAAAAAAGATGTGAACATATTCTGAAGCAGGAAAAGAGGAAGACCTAAAGAAAGAATATGACCATACGTGATGGCGCTTTGGATCATCGCATCCGAAGAGGAAGCTGCATCTTTCTCAATCGAAGCAAAGAAGTTTGCCACCGGTTCCACAACGAAATAGGAAATTATCGCAAGCAGGATACCGAAGACAAAGGCGGAATAAACAACAAGGGAGAAGTAACGATTCGCTTTCTTCGGGTCTTTTTCGCCAAGGGTCTTCGAAACCAGTGCATTCCCACCGCTTCCGAACATGAAACCGAAACTACCGAAAATCATCAGCAGAGGAAAGATGAGGTTTGCTCCGCTGAAAGCACCTTGCCCGCCTTTCTGAGAGAGGAAGATACCATCGGCAATGGTATAGAACGAGGAAAAGAGGACCATACCGATCGGCCCGATGACGGCACGGAAAATCTCTCCTGCCGTGAAGTGATCCTCTAAGCGTACTTGTGACATAAAACTAAAAAACCTCCTGAGGATTACTGAGCGCACTCAGGGTCTTATCAACATGTGCGGTTGCGACCGCCTGTTCTCCGACTGTTGGTTCTATTGTACTAGATAAAAATAAGTCAAACAAGGAATAGAGAAAAGGAAGCGCTTCCACGGCAAAAGGAAGAAACAATTTTTATTGCTTTAATGGAGTGTGCATATTTTTTCCTCTGGAAAAAATAGGATATTTTCTTTATTTCGTAGCTTCTGTCTTTTCTTCTTTTCCGTATTCGCCGTACTCGCAACCGACGTTCCTAGCTTCGATATCATCGATGAGGACCCAGGTGCCGTGTCTCTTCTTATAAAGTTTCACTTCCCCTTCTCCGGTCCCGCCGTTGAACAGTCTCTTATGTCTCTGTACACCATCCGGAGCTACATAATTGACAAAGAGCATATCCTTCTTGAGACAGGAGATATCACTTTCCATCTTGGCTTCGTGGTTATACTGCACCACATGCCAAAAGAGGGCTTTCTCATCTTCCTTGATAGCGAACTCCGTATGGGTTCCGCTGGTGAACTTCGAGAAATTGAATTCGTATTCTTTTCCTTCGTAATAGAAGTCACCGAGGAGCTTCCGATCTAAGGAGATACCGAAAGCCTTCGGTCTACCTCCGCCGATATCGAAGACGGAGTTCTCCAGTTTTTTCCCGGTCTTCTTGCTGGTCAAGTTATCGGAAGAGAGCCAGAGCCAAGGCGAAGTGTAGTCACTTCCCCAGTTCTTATCCGCATAACCATAGGAAGTCTCCGGAGAGATGATATATTTTTCTCCGTTATAGATCACGGTACCGGAATAAAGGGTCTTCATTCCTTCCGCATGCCAATACATTTCAAAAGCGTTGAGGGAACGGAAGAAAGCAGAAGCTCCGTAACCGACATTGAAAGCGACTTTCTTTTCGATTTGTAAATCCCAGCTCATGCTTCCGTTATCACAGAGCCATTCCGGATGGGAAGAAGCATCCGTCACATCGATTTTTCCGTAGCTTCTTTTCTCATCGAGATAACAATCGGAAGCAAGAAGGGCAAAAGGTACTCCTTCTTCTATCTTCACTTTCTTGATGCCGAAGAAACGGTGAAGCTGCGCTTTTCCTTCTCCCCAGGATCCGGCTTTGATCATCAGATAAGAAGGATAGACTCCGTTCTTCGGATCGGCAAAGACGGGCTCCTCTTTTCCAAGTTCCGGATTGGTTACATAGAACTCGAGGAAAAAGGTTCTCTCTTTTCCTGTTGTTTCACTTCTTCCACTGAAAGAGTGCCACCACCAATCGTATCCTCTCTTGGCTAAAGCACCTTTCAGCATATATTGGTCTCTTGAGATATCTGATACATTCGACATATTCTTTTCCCTCACTTGAAGATAGGATAGCACAGAAAAGAAAAAGGAGCCGATTTGAAAAAAGACCTAGGCTATTTCACAGTCTTTCCTTTTCGTCGGGAGGATTTCTTTGAAGAAATCAAATTCGCTCTTATCCAGAGGGAAAAGAAGTAAACTAATAACCGTAAGAGGTTACAAATGAATCCGTTATTAGAGAAGTACCCTGTTGATCAGCTCTATGATACGATGACGAAAGCTTTTCGTAAGGAAATTTTTCTACAGGTAATTGCCAAACTCATCCAAGAGAAGCATCCTTTTTCCGTTTACTTCCTCGACTTTGATAACTTCAAGGAAGTGAACGATACCAAAGGGCATCTGATCGGTGATAGAGCCTTGACCGATATCGCTACGACCGTCCGAGAGAATATTCCCGAAGAGGGAATGCTTTTCCGGTTCGGAGGAGATGAGTTTTCTCTTATTGTTCCGGATGCCATCGCGTATCAGAAAGTCTGGGAAATCGCAAGAAACTATTCCGAAGCTGTGCGTAAGAAACACTACGACTATCTTAGCGATGTCTTCCCCGGTGGAAGAGCAACCCTGACTTCCGGTATAGCCAGATATCCTCTCGATGCCGATAACCAAGGAGATCTTCTCTCTTTAGTCGATCGGGTCCTCTACCGCGGAAAAGAGAAAGGAAAGAACTGCTTTATCATCTATCGGAAAGATATCCATAACGATATTGCCGTCCATCAGGAGAAAGGAAAGGATTTTCTCCTCACTCTGCTTAACGGAATCTATCAGGATTTCAGCGGAAAAGATATCGTAGAGGATTTAACTTCTGCCTCCGAAAGAATCGGAAAGGACTTTGCGATTGCCCGCATCTCTCTTCAGACCGATAAAGCCTCTCATCTGCTTTATCAGGATCCGAAGATGGTTTCGGCTCCTTATAGTCCTTATCCCAAAGAAGATTTCTCCTTCTCTAAGGAAGAACCTTATGGTGTCTTCTATCAGTCTGTCGGAGAAAAAGAACATAAGCCTTATTCTTCGGATATGACTAAGAACGGCGTCCATACTTCTCTTCTTTTCCGTGTCAAAGGAAAAGAAGGAGAAGGCTTCTACCGCATTGATTCAAGAAGAGACCGCGTCTTCATCGAGGATGAGCTCTTCCTCTTCCAGACGATCGCGGATCTTTATACGTTAAAAGAAACGCAGAATTAGAAAATCTGTTGTTTCCTATTGAAAACAATCTTTCTTAAAATAGAAAAAGTTTATTTTAAGCAATCTACTTTTCCTGTGGATTTCCCTGTGGGAAGAAAGGATTCTTTTCGTTTGGATGGTCTCTTGAATAGACCGGAATAAAGATAGTAGGTGGATACTTTGCAAGGATAGAAAAATAAAGCTTCTTCATCTCTCTTCTATGGATTCCTTGAAAGCCGGAATTCTCATAGCGAGTCAATACCGTCCTGATGAACTCCTTTGTCGCCGGATGCATCAGAGAACGGGGAGAAGAAAGAGTGAAGAAAGCAAGCGGTAAAGAGCGGTTGAACTTCTTTCCGTTATAGACTTTCGAAGCCGCAATCATGTCACAACAGGATTCCAAAGCATACACAAAAGGCATCGGCGCAAGAAGAATATCCCCGGTTGTCACATCCACCCAATATTCAAAATGATGTTTGTTCTTCCTCGTATGATGGATGAAGACTTTCGAATAGCCGTGTTCTTCTTTTCTTTCGTTGGCGATAGGGGATTTGGTACCGGTATAGTTCCTCGCACTGATAAAGAATTCCGAAGGCGAATACTTCGATAGATCATGGACAAGTCCTCGCCAAAAAAGTCCGCACCTAGTGCAATAGAGAAAGACGAGGAAACGATGTCGGTTGACCGTATGGAGATGCTTGAAAATCGCGTATTTTGCCATTGCCTTCATTATGGCTTTCTCTCCTTCTCTTTGCAATCGGACTTTTCCTGAGCAAACCTGCTCAAAGGAACAGAAAAGCATGTGCGTTTTGCAATCTCGCGAAAGGGGTTACATATGGGCGTCTATTAAACTATACTGATTAAAGAACTCAACAGGAGGTAACAGCATGCCGTATCGTTTCTGTCTGAATCCGGTCTCTTATCACGGCTTTGGTGCGATTGAGAATATCGTACCGGAAGTCAAATCCCACGGTTTCAAAAAGGCGATGGTCGCCTCGGACCCGGGACTTGTCAAATTCGGTGTCACGAAACTTGTCACCGATTTACTCGACGAAGCCGGTTTAGCCTATGAAGTCTATTCCGAAATCAAACCGAATCCGACCATCCAGAACGTTCAGGATGGTGTCAAAGCCTTCAAGAGAATGGGTGCCGATTACATCATCGCTATCGGTGGCGGTTCTAGTATGGATACCTCGAAAGCCATCGGTATCATCAACACCAACCCCGAATTTGCTGATGTCCGTTCTTTGGAAGGTGTTGCTCCGACCAAGAATCCGTGCACTCCGATCATCGCGGTTCCGACGACTGCCGGTACGGCTGCCGAAGTCACGATCAACTACGTCATCACCGATGTCGAGAAGCATAGAAAGTTCGTCTGCGTCGATCCTCACGATATGCCGATCATCGCCGTCATCGATCCGAAGATGATGATGACCATGCCGAAATCCTTAGTCGCCGCGACCGGTATGGATGCTTTGACCCATGCGATCGAAGGCTATATCACCAAAGGTGCCTGGGAATTATCGGATATGTTCCATCTTGAAGCAATCCGCATCATCTCCCACAACATCGTCTCTTCCTATAAAGGCGAACAGAAAGGAAGAGAAGAGATGGCTTTAGGGCAGTATGTCGCCGGTATGGGCTTCTCCAATGTCGGTTTAGGTCTTGTCCATGCGATGGCCCATCCGCTGTCCGCTTTCTATGACACTCCTCATGGTGTCGCTTGCTCCATTCTTCTTCCGACCGTCATGGCTTGGAATGCTCCGGCTACCGGTGAGAAGTACCGTGAAATCGCCAGAGTCATGGGTGTCAAAGATGTCGATAAGATGAGCCAGGAAGAATATCGTAAAGCTGCCGTCGATGCCGTTCAGCAGCTTTCGATCACCGTCGGTATCCCGAAAGACTTAAAGGGAATCGTCAAAGAAAAGGATCTTGACTTCCTTGCTCAGTCTGCCGTCGACGATGCTTGCTTCCCTGGTAACCCGAGAGAGACCTCGAAAGCGGAAGTCATCGCACTCTATCGTTCGCTGATGTAATGAGATTCTTCGCTCTTCCGGAACTAGCCTTCCGGAGGGGCGAAGTTTTTTGTTGGCAAATATCGGATTGCTAAATTCAAATCAGGTGCATTTTTAAATATGAGAGGATTCTTTGAGTTTATGAAAATACAAGCCAATTGTTAATGTCCTGAAGAAAAATCGCTGCGTATTTTTAAAATTAGAAAACTATTGCTGAATTTTAATCTAAATTGGTAATTGCTTTTTAAGAAGGCGAATAGTAGCATAGAGATAGAGGGCAATGTTATGGGACTTGTAAAACGCAAAGCTTGGATTACTCTTCTTTTCCTTCCGTTGTTGGTTTCCTGTGGAACCGATATGCGAGAATGGCCTTATATCGAATTGAGTTTTAATTCCGCTGAAGTGGAAAACATCCACATCGATTATCTCGATAAAAAAAACACCGACCAAACTCGGAGATACTATTCGGAAGAAAAGGAAGGCATTGATAGCATCTATAATCTGCTCGAAGTCACACATGTCGATCCAAAAGAGAAATCCTCGACCAAAGATCTCCAGGAGTATGTGCAAAAGGTCAGTATCTATTTCAGTTTAAATAACAATGATATGTATGATTTCAAAGCCTATATTTGTGGCCAAGATACTTATTTCGTTTATAGCGATGAGATTCGATTATTTCCAGCCGATTTTAAAAGTGTGTTTTTAAAAACCATAAATGACAACGCAGAATATTTTACTGTTATAAAATAAGGAGGTAATGTATTGTTTCTAAAAGGTTTGCTGGCAAGTTGTCTTTTCGGTCTGGCTACTCTGGCACCATTAAGTAGTGCTGAGTTGCCGAAAGCCAATGAATTTGCAGAAAGCAAGACGATATGCAGGGAAACGGCAAAGTTAGAAGGCATTTCCAACCCTGTTGATAATATTTACAAATTAAAAGATCTATCAAAAAATACTTTCTATACTCAAGTTGGCGAAAAAGATGGGTTTATGGTTTATGATCCGGTAGTCAAAAGCTTTATTGAGAAATCCAGGAAGCTCGTTTCACCATATAATTTTAGTGAAGCGCATGATTATTACTATTTTGGCCCTATGAACTATTATGAGCGAATAGATGATAAATTCTATTCGTTAACTGATAAGAAGTTTATTGATTTAGATTATGCCTATTCTTTGCAAAAGATATTCGATTCACAGCTAAAAACATTTAGAGAAGCGCAAAGTAAGGAAGCATATAAAGCATACCTTGGAAAGAGAGCCAATTCGAAAGTTCGATATTCCGTCGTTGTTGGAGATAAAACCTATATTAACAACTATAAAATCATAAGAGATTGCAAGCATCCTTCAAACTATGATGGCTCTTGTGGCTATGTTGCGGCAACAATAATACTTTATTTTCGGAAAAAGACGGCAAATGATCGTTTAATTGGTTCACAATATTTAGATGCAAATGGTGAATTGAATGACACTGGAGCCACAAAAGATGTTGAACATAATTTGAAAGACAAATTAGTAGATCTTGCTGGTGGCAATCCCGCTTCCTGGGGTAAAAGCGTTAGAGATGCAATGTTTGACTATTCTTCCGAAGTAAATGTCAGTGCAAGTGCTACTTACTATTTCTTAAAGATTGGGCTTGAAGACGAATTAATTGCTGATAGACCGGCAATCATATTCGGTGCTCTTCCACAGAAAAATGGTAACAGTGGTTTGGGAAATCATGCTGTCGTTGCTTATGGTGTCGAAAAGACTTGGTGGGGTGGTTACTATATCGTCAATTATGGATACGATAGTGATACAGCCGAAGTCGATCTAGGGTTCGGCTTCGTCGGTTCTGTTTGTTTATTCAAATTGCTTTAATATCTAGTAACAAACTTTCTTTTTTCTACAACTATATTACATCCCACAATTACTGGAAAGAATTAAAAAGCCAACTAATTTTTCCAAAGCAGTTGGCTTTTTTCGTTAAACGTTTTCTAAATCTTAAGAAGTTGTTTCTAATGGAAAACTAGAACGTACTCTCTTTATCGCAATAGTAGCAGTGGCAGGTGTGTTTTTCTTCGCTATCCACAACGAAGGTAGGATGTAAGTCTCTTTCCGCTAAGGAGACACATTTGGGGTTGGTGCAGGGAGCATGGTCTTTTAGGAAGATAAGACCTTTTCTACGGTTTTCTTTGACCGGGTTCTTTTTCGCATCTTCTAAGAGAGTCAGAATCAAAGCTTCTCTCATGAATTTACCGGCTAAGACTTCCTTGAAATAGAAAGCTCTGGGATCGTCATCGACTTCTTCGGAAATCTCGTTGACTCTGGGAAGAGGATGTAAGACCATGAGGTCTTTCTTTCCTCTTTCCATCTTCTTCGCATCGAGAATATAGCTATCCTTGAGCCGTTCATAGGTCTCAAGAGAAGCAAATCTCTCTTTCTGAACTCTGGTCATATAAAGAATATCCAGAGAAGGGATAGCTTCTTCTAAGGAAGAAACTTCTTCATAAGGCATATGGTCCTTTTCTAAGATATTCTCTTTGACAAAGGAAGGAAGAGCAAGCTCTTTCGGAGAGATCAGAACCACTTTGATATTTTTGAAATAGGAGAAAGCCGAAAGAAGAGAATGGACGGTTCTTCCATAGAGAAGATCGCCGCAGATACCTAACGTGAGATTATCTAAAGAATGCCTTTCTTTATAGATGCAGAGAAGATCTCCTAAGGTCTGAGTGGGATGGAAATGTCCACCGTCTCCGGCATTGATGACCGGAACATCGGCCGCTTCCATCGATACTAAGGCGGCTCCTTCTAAAGGGTTACGGGTAGCGATGATATCGACGAAATTGGAGACGACCTTCATGGTGTCATGGATGGTTTCGCCTTTGGAGACAGAGGAAGTGGAAGCCGAAGAGAATCCTAATACCTGTCCGCCCAGTTCCATCATGGCCGAAGTGAAGGAAAGGCGGGTTCTTGTCGAAGGTTCATAGAAAAGGGTAGCGAGCTTCTTTCCTTCACAGGCATGGGCATAGATGGAAGGATGCTCTAGGATGTCTTCGCCTTTTTCGATCAGAGCGATGAGTTCCTCTTTGCTGAGATCGAGAATGTTATTGATGCTTCTCATTTCTTATACCTTTCAATCCAGCTTTCATCACTGGGGTTATCACGGAAAGCAAAGAGAGCTTCTAAGGAATCCTTGTTGATTCTTCCTTCTTCGGCAGCAATGGTGATGGTGGTATCAAAATCGGTCAAGGAAACATTTTTGACATGATCAGCTTCTAAGGCTTCTAATCCTTTTTTCATGCCGTAGGTATAGATAGAGACGATACCTAAAACTTCGACACCGGCTTCTCTTAAGACATCGACGACTTCAAGAACACTTTTACCGGTAGAGATCAGATCTTCGATGACGACGGCTTTTTCGCCTGAATGAATACTTCCTTCGATCTGATTCTTTCGGCCGTGGTCTTTCGAAGAGGAGCGGACATAACCCATCGGAAGAGAAAGAAGATGAGCCGAGATAGCGGCATGGGCAATACCGGCAGTCGAGGTTCCCATCAATATCTCCGCTTCCGGGAATTCTCTTTTGACGGTTTCGGCAAGAGCATTCTCGACATCGTTACGGACTTTGACATCGCTTAAGGTAAGGCGGTTATCGCAGTAGATTGGGGAGTGGATGCCGCTTGCCCAGGTGAAAGGTTCTTCCGGACGTAAAAAGACGGCTTTGATGGAAAGGAGGTCTTTAGCAATTAAAGTCTTGATCTCTTCTTTATTCATTTTCGTTATTCTCCTAAGAAATCTTTTACGCAACGGCGATAAGAAGCAACAGGATCACTGGCTTTGGTGATTGCTCTACCGACAACGATATAATCGGAACCTAAAGCTCTAGCTTTCTGAGGGGTAGTGACTCTCTTCTGGTCGTCGGTCGTGTTATCGGCAAAGCGGATACCCGGAGTGACCGTTAAGAAAGTAGGGGCGATATCGTGATGGACTTTCTCAACTTCTAAAGGAGAGCAGACAACACCATCACATCCTGCTTCGTAGGCGTTCTTTGCATAGGAAGAGACGACATCCCCTAAGTTCCCAGGGATAAGAAGCTCTTTGTTCATGGTTTCCTGATCGGTCGAGGTAAGCTGAGTGACCGCGATAAGAAGCGTATTGCCTTTCCCATCGGCTAAGCCCTGTTTTGCCGCTTCCATCATTCTCCTAGTCCCGGCGGCATGGATATTGACCATATCGACCTGAAGCGAAGAAAGAACCTTCATCGCGGAATAGACCGTATTCGGAATATCGTGAAGCTTGAGATCCAAGAAGATCTTATGACCTCTTGCTTTGATTTCTCTTACGATCGAAGGGCCTTCGGCATAGAAGAGTTCCATACCGATCTTGACATAAGGTTTCTCTTCTTTGAACTGCGAGAGGAAGTCTAAAGTCTTGCTCTTATTCGGGAAGTCTAAGGCAAGGATCACATCTTTTGGCATACGTTTCTTTTTCCTTTCTTTTAAGCGACACCGACAATCGAATTGATATCTTCGATACCGTATTTCTCCATCGCGGCTGGTAATCCTTCGACTAACTTCTTACAGATATAAGGATCCACAAGATTCATCGCTCCGACTTCGACAGCACTTGCTCCTGCCATCATCATCTCCAGGACATCTTCGGGAGTTGAGATTCCTCCGATACCGATGACCGGAATATGGACCGCATGAGCGACATCGTAGACCATACGTAAAGCGATCGGGAAGATAGCCGGGCCCGACATGCCGCCTTTCTTTCGGGCGATGATCGGTTTTCTCGTCTTCAGATCGATTCTCATACCTTGGACGCAGTTGATCAGAGAGACACCGTCGGCCCCTGCTCTTTCACAGGCAAGAGCGATCGAGACGATATCAGTGACATTCGGGGAAAGCTTGATGAAGACCGGTTTATGGGTTCTTGCCTTTACTAGCTTTGTAACTTCATAGGCTAAAGAAGGGTCACTCGAGCAGCTTGTTCCGCCATTGACGTTCGGGCAGGAGATGTTGATCTCCAGGAAACCGACGACATCTTCTTTATCCATATAGGAAGCGACTTCAGCAAACTCTTCGGGAGTGTTTCCACAGCAATTGGCAAAGATCTTCTTGTGATAGATTTTTCTAAGCTTCGGAAACTCCTCTTCGATAACGGCTTTGATGCCGGGGTTCTGAAGGCCGATCGAATTGATGAGACCATCTTTGACTTCCGCGATGCGGGGAGTCGGATTTCCGTTGCGGGGTTCTAAAGTCGTTCCTTTGCAGGAGAAAGAGCCGAGGATATTGATATCGTAAAGATCATTCATCTCATAGCCGTAATTGAAAGTTCCGGAAGAAGCGATGATGGGGTTATCAAGCTTCTCTCCGCAGAGCGTCACTTCTGTCTTTACCATACAAGATCCTCCTTTTCAAAGACCGGTCCTTCTTTGCAGACACGTCTTGGGCCATTCTTAGTGACGATGGTGCAGCCCATGCAGCAACCATACCCGCAGCCCATTCTTCTTTCTAAGGAGAATTCTCCTTTGCCTTGATCTTCAGCTAAAGCTTTTAAGAGAGGTTCCGGTCCACAGGAATAAAGATAGGAATGAGGTTCTTTCAAGGATTGCGTGGGGAAACCTTTTTCTCCGTAGCTTCCATCTACCGTGTAGATCAGAGGTTTGATTCCTAATTCTTCAAATTCCTTTTCGAAGAAGACTTCTTCTTTCGTATTGAAACCTAAAGCAACAAGCGGATGCTTCTTTTCTTTGATGAAGGCCTTGGCTAAGCAATGCATCACACCGATACCGCTTCCTCCTCCGACAAGAAGCGGAGTGTCTCCGCTTTTTGTCAGGTCAAATCCGTTTCCTAAACCAAGAAGGATATCCAGCTTCGTTCCTTCTTCCAGCTTCGTCATCTCTTCGGTACCATGGCCGATTGCTTTATAGACAAACGAGAAAGAAGAAGCATCATGGTCGGCTAACGAGAAAGGTCTTCTTAAGAAATGACCCGGTAAAGCGATATCGAAGAACATCCCCGGACGAGGAAAGTTCTCCTCGTTCTGGGATAACTTCATAAGATGCGTATTCTTAGCAATCTTCTTATTTTCTAAGACCGTGCAGGTTTCTTCTTTCATATCTCATTCTCCTCTTTCACTGATCAGGGAAACCTTGATCGTCATCTCTTCTAGAACATCCAGCAAAGCGTTGACAGTATCTAAAGAAGTGAAGAGAGGAATACCGTTTTCAATCGCACAGTCACGGATGATTCTTCCATCGGAATACGCTTCTTCGCTGTTTTCTCTGGTGTTAATGACATAGGTGACAAAGCCAGAACGTAAGGAAGAAAGAATATCTTCACTGCCCGAAGAAAGCTTTTCCCGGATACGGGTGTGGATGCCGTTCTTCTTAAGATAGATGGCCGTTCCTTCAGTCGCTTCGATATTGAAGCCTAAGGAATAGAAGCGTCGGATCAGAGGTAACGCCTCTTCCTTATCCCGATCGGCCACCGTGACAAAGACCGTACCTTCGTTTCTTATCTTCATTCCGGAAGCGACAAGACCTTTATAGAGCGCTCTCTTTAAGGAAGTATCATAACCGAGAGCTTCCCCGGTCGATTTCATCTCCGGAGAAAGATAAGTATCCATACCTTTGAGTTTGTTGAAGGAGAAGACAGGGACTTTGACATAGTAGCGATGCGGTTCTTTGACCGTGAGTTCCTTGATACCCTGCTCCTTCAGGCTCTTTCCTAAGATGACTTCGGTAGCGATATCGCCTAAAGGGAGTCCGGTCGCTTTCGAAAGGAAAGGGACCGAACGGGAAGAACGCGGATTGACCTCGATGATGGAGACCTTCTCTTCCTTATCGACGATGAACTGGATATTGAAAAGACCGACGATGCCGATCGCTAAACCAAGTTCTTTGGTATAGGTGAGAATGTCCTGTTTGACTTTATCGGAAAGAGAGAAAGGAGGATAGACGGAGATCGAGTCACCGGAATGGATACCGGTTCTTTCCACTAGCTCCATGATACCGGGGACGAAGACGTCTTTTCCATCGGCGATCGCATCGACTTCGACTTCCTTACCCTGGATGTATTTATCGACGAGAACGGGACTTTCCGGCGAGACCTTGACAGCGGAACCTAAGTACTCTTTGAGCTCCGCTTCGTTTAAAACGATCTGCATCGCTCTTCCGCCTAAGACAAAGGAAGGACGGACCAGAACCGGATAACCGATTGAGGAAGCGACCTTGATACCTTCTTCGATCGTGAAGACGGCTTTTCCTTTGGGTTCCGGGATACCAAGTTTCAGAAGCAGTTTTTCAAAGAGATCCCGATCCTCACTCTTATCGATGGCTTCGGTACCGGTACCGATGATCGGAACACCGCGTTCGGCTAAAGGTTTAGCAAGGTTGATTGCGGTCTGTCCCCCTAAGGAGACGATGACGCCATATGGTTTTTCATGTTCTAAGATGTTCATCACATCTTCGACCGTGAGGGGTTCGAAGTAAAGCTTATCGGCCGTGGTGTAATCGGTCGAGACGGTTTCGGGGTTATTGTTGATGATGATGGCTTCATAGCCTTTCTTTCGGATTGTCATGACGGCATGGACGGTCGAGTAATCGAACTCGATTCCCTGACCGATACGGATCGGTCCGGAACCAAGAACAACAATCTTCTTTTTGTCCGATACGATGGATTCGTTTTCCGTTTCATAGGTCGAATAGAAGTAAGGGATATAGGAAGAGAATTCACTGGCGCAGGAATCGATCATCTTGTAGACCGGGAAGAGAGCAATCCTCTTACGTAAGTCAAAGATATCGATTTCTTTTTCACCCCAGAGTTTAGCAATCGTCTTATCGGAGAAGCCCATGCGTTTGGCGCACTTGAGTTCCTCGACATCGTCTTTCTTTTCTCTTAAGGCTAACTCTTCTTTGAGAATCGTCTTCAGGACATCGAGGAAGAGGATATCGATTCTCGATTTATCGAGGATTCTTCCTTCATCAACTCGTCTTCTCAGCAACTCATAGATAGCGAAGAGTCTATCGTCTCTTCCTTCTTCGATATAGTCGAGAAGTTCGTTAGTTTCATAAGGCTGGAATTTACTGTCGATAAAGGAATCAAAGCCGGTCTCTAAGCTTCTCACCGCTTTGAGGAAAGCTTCTTCCATGGTTCTGCCGATCGCCATCACTTCGCCAGTCGCCTTCATCTGGGTAGAGAGTTTATTGGAGGCGGAGACAAACTTATCAAACGGGAAGCGAGGCATCTTGCAGACAACATAATCTAAGGCAGGTTCAAAAGAAGCCGGCGTGTTCTTTAACGGAATCTCATCGAGTCTTAAGCCGACTGCAATCTTTGCAGAGACTCTGGCAATCGGATAACCGCTTGCTTTCGAAGCTAAGGCCGAAGAACGGGAGACACGCGGATTGACTTCAATGACATAATATTTAAAGGAATAGGGATCCAAAGCGAACTGGACGTTGCAGCCACCTTCGATTTTCAGAGCGCGGATGATCTTCAGAGAAGCGTTTCTCAGAAGCTGATATTCGTGATTGGTGAGAGTCTGAGAAGGGCAGACGACGACCGAGTCACCGGTATGGACACCGACGGGGTCGACGTTTTCCATGTTGCAGATGGTGATAGCCGTATCGTTAGCATCCCGCATGACTTCATATTCGATTTCCTTATAGCCTTTAACGGATTTCTCGACCAAGACCTGATGGACCGGAGAAAGCTCTAAGGCTGTCTTCATCATCTCTTCGAATTCTTCATCGTCGTTAGCAAAACCACCTCCGGTTCCCCCTAAGGTGAAAGCCGGACGTAAGACAACCGGATAACCGAGTTTTCTTACGGCATCAAAACCTTCCGGAAGAGTCGTAGCAACATGGCTTGGGCAGACAGGTTCTCCGATCGAAAGGCAGAGCTCCTTGAATTTCTCTCTATCTTCGGCTTTTTCAATCGAATCCGGAGAGGTTCCTAATAGTTCGCATTCGCACTCTTTCAAAACACCTTTCCGATAAAGCTCAATCGCTAGGTTAAGGCCGGTCTGACCACCGAGAGAGGGGATGATCGCATCCGGTCTTTCCCTACGGATGATACGGGAAAGATATTCTTCGGTTAAAGGTTCCATATAGATGCGGTCAGCGATTGCTTCATCGGTCATGATGGTGGCAGGATTGGAGTTTACCAAAACGACTTCATAGCCTTCTTCCTTGAGGGCAAGACAGGCCTGGGTTCCCGCATAGTCGAACTCGGCTGCCTGACCGATGACGATCGGGCCGGAACCGATGACGAGAATCTTATGGATATCCGTGCGTTTAGGCATTTTTCGTTTCCTCCATCCGCTTGATGAACTCATCGAAAAGATACGAAGAATCTTCAGGCCCCGGGCAAGCTTCCGGATGATACTGGACGGAGAAGAGGTTATCTTTTTCGCAGCGCATACCTTCGACGGTCTTATCTAGGAGATTGATATGGGTGACTTCTAGTCCCGTTCCCATCAAGGATCCGGCATCGACCGCATAGGAATGGTTCTGGGAAGTGATGGCGACTTTGTTGGTAAGAAGATTCAAGACCGGATGGTTCCCTCCTCGATGACCGAACTTGAGTTTATAGGTCTTAGCACCATAGGCAAGTGCGATGATCTGATGGCCTAAGCAGATACCGAAGATCGGAAGTTTTCCTTTCAGAGCTTTGACTAAGGCGATCGTCTCTTTGCAATCGGTCGGGTCTCCCGGGCCATTGGAAAGGAAGAGGCCATCCGGATGGAGTGCCATGACTTCTTCGGGAGTCGTGTTATAGGGGACGATCGTGAGATTGCAGCCTCTCGCTTTCAGGTCTCTTAAAATGCCGTATTTGATTCCGCAGTCGACACAGACCACATGGTATCTGTGATCCGGGGTCTTGGAATACCATCTTTTCTTGGTGGAAACACGGGCTACCTGATCGTGTCTCAGAGAAGTCTCTTTCAGGATCTTTGCGATTTCCTCATCCGGCATATCGGCAGAAGAGAGATACGCTTTCATGGAGCCGAAGTTACGGATCTCGCGGGTGAGTTTTCTCGTATCGAGTTCGCTGATACCATCGATATGGTTATCGAGCATGATCTCGCTTAAGGTTCTGGTAGAACGGTAGTTCGAAGGAGAATCGCAGTAGTCTCTTACAATAAAAGCACCTAAGGAAGGATTCTTGGTTTCATAGTCATCGTCGTTGATACCGTAGTTTCCGATGATGGGATAAGTTAGGACAACGGCCTGATCGGTATAGGAAGGATCCGATAGGATCAATCTCGAGAAGCTTATCTTCTTCGGCACCGAAACCGACGCCGTAATAGATCGACCCATTCTCTAAGGTCAGCTTACGGTTCTTTACTTTTTCCATTTGACTTCTCCTTGTACCATGGTAAGTAGACACGCCCCGTAGACTTCCCTTCCATTAAAAGGAGTAGAACGACCGAGCGAAAAGAAATCTTCCCAATCAATTTTGTAAGAAGAAGAGATATCGAAGAGAGTGCAGTCTCCTTCTTGATAAGGAAGCGAGAATCTTCTTCTTGGCGCAAAAGACATCAAGTCGATGAGTTTCTCTATGGAGATGACTCCTTCTTTGACTAAGTAGGTATAGAGAAGAGGGAAGGCTGTTTCTAAACCGACGATACCGAAGGAAGAGGAGAGCAGTCCTTTGCTCTTTTCTTCTTTCGAATGCGGCGCATGATCGGTAGCAATCATATCGATGGTGCCATCTTTAAGGCCTTCTAAGAGAGCGATTCTGTCACTAGGATCGGCAAGTGGCGGTTTCATTTTGAAAGAGCCATCGTCTTTTAACATTGTGTCATCGAGAAGAAGATAATGAGGAGCGGTCTCACAGGTGACATCGATTCCCTCTTTCTTTGCCTGTCTTACGGCTTCGCAGGATTCCTTCGTAGAGATATGACAGATATGAAGTTTTACTCCGGTATCTTTGGCTAGGAGGATATCCCGATAGACTTCTTCGTATTCCGAGGAAGAAGGGATAGCAGGAAGGTTATGGGAAAGAGCAAACTCGCTTTCATGGATAACACCATTCTTCGTAAGAGCATCGACTTCACAATGGAGAGCAACGACTTTGTTAAGCTTTTTTGCTTCTATCATCGCTTTCTTCATCATCTCTTTATCCTGAACGCCTTTGCCATCATCGGAGAAGGCGATCACATGCGGAGCTAAAGCATCTAAGTCGGCTAATTCTTTTCCTTTTTCGCCTACGGTCAAAGAGCCATAAGGGTAAACGGGGCATTTTGCTTCTTTCTTGATGAGTTCGGTTTCCTCTTCAAGATGTTCGAGACTATCCGGAACCGGATGGAGGTTAGGCATCGTGAAGACGGAAGTATATCCGCCGTGCAAGGCGGCTTTACTTCCACTTTCGATGGTCTCTTTATAGGATTGACCCGGTTCACGGAAATGGACATGCGGATCACAGAGTCCTGGTAAAAGGATTCCGGCAGAATAAGGAAGCTTCTTAGCGATCTCTTCGGCTTTCGGAAAAGAGACCGGAATAAGGATACTCATTATTCCTTCTCTTCCTTTTCGCCGATATAGACGGCATCGACTCCATCGATCTCCTTCAGACAGACCTCGACCGATTCGTTATGGGAAGTAGGAACATTCTTTCCGACATAGTCGGCACGGATAGGAAGTTCTCTATGTCCGCGATCGACTAAGACCGCTAACTGGATCTTCTTCGGTCTACCTTCATAGAAGACCGTTTCCATCGCCGCTCTTGCGGTTCTTCCGGTATAGAAGACATCGTCGACTAAAACGACGATCTTTCCTTCGACCGAGAAAGGAAGAGAATCCTTCGGTAAGACTTCCTTTTCATGCGGGATATCATCGCGGAAGGCGGTGACATCCAAAGGAGCGAAAGGAACTTTGCGCCCGGTGAAAGAGAAGATATTGTCCGCAAGTCTTTTGGCAAGCGGGATACCTCTGGTTTTTATTCCTAAGAAGACGAGGTTCAAAGCACCTTCGTTCTTCTCGATGATCTCATGGGTCATACGGAGGATGGAGCGGTTGATGCTGGCTTCATCCATCAGCTCGGATTTACGGACATATCCTTCTTTCTTCATGCGTTACCTCCCTGTCAGAAAAAAATCCTATCTCCGATAAAGGGAGATAGGACATGGTTCCGTGATAAGAAGATGTTCGTAGATAGAATAAGGGCAAGGATATTTTTTCGGGATATGTCTTAACGATCTCTCTGTATCGTTTTAAAGATTTCCGACTGACAAGATGATACTCGCCTAGAGGGGGTTCGTCAACGGAAAATAGAAAGCGAGGAAAAGAAGAGGGAAGAAAATCCAGCCATTATCATGTGCGGTGGAAAGATCCAAAAGAAAGATTTTCAGAAGGTTCACTTAGAAATTCCGTTTCAGAGATACATTATCTTCCCTTCATGGTATACTTATTTCACAAATCTGTGGTTTTCCACAATTTTATGAAGTAGAAAGGAGAAAGCATGGAAATCAAAAGAGACCTTTATCTGAAGAAACTGGAATCTTCTATCGGTAACGGGATGGTGAAAATCATCACGGGACCAAGAAGATGCGGAAAATCCTATCTTCTTTTCGAGATGTTCCCCAAATATCTCAAGGAACAAGGAGTAAAGGAAGACCATATCCTCGCTTTGCAGTTAGATAAGCGGGACAAGGAAAGATACCGCGATCTCGATGAACTCCAGAAATACTTCAACGAGAGAAAAACCAGCGATGGGAAAACGCAGTTTTTCCTCATCGACGAAATACAGCTTTCCTATCCGAAAGAGAATCCGTGGGTAAAAGGACAGAAAATCACTTTCTATGATGTCCTGAATCAGTTCCTAAGTTACAAAAATACAGAGATTTTCGTGACCGGAAGCAATTCCCACTTGCTTTCGAGCGATATCGCTACCGAATTCCGCGGAAGAGGTTGGCAGATTCCTATGCATCCTCTAAGCTTTGCGGAATTTTCTAGTGCAAACGAAGGGAGAGGAGATGATTTTTCCCTTTGGAATCGCTATTACCTCTACGGTGGTTTACCGGCGATTGCAAGAACGGAAGATGAGGAACAGGAAAGAGATTATCTCCGTGATGTCTACCTTACCACTTATCTGAGAGATATCGTTGAGCGTTTTTCTCTTCGGGGCGAAAGAAGCTTAGACGAAACCGTGAAGGTTCTTGCCTCAACCGTCGGTTCCTTTGTCAATCCGAACCGACTTTCGAGCACCTTCGTGAGCAAAGAAGGAAACAAAGTATCCCCGGCGACTATCGCACGTTATCTCACCTATCTGGAAGATGCTTTCCTTCTTCATGGAGCAAGTCGCTTTGACATCAAAGGAAAAGAACATATCGGTTCCCAGAAAAAATATTACTTTGAAGATCTCGGTTTGCGGAATGCCGCCTGTGATTTCACCGACCAGAACCAGGAGCCTCATTATATGGAGAACGTCATCTATAACGAACTGATTCTCCGCGGATATCAGGTCTCCATCGGAGGAGTGAGCGAATATTCCGAAGGCAAATCCGGGAAGACGGAAAGAAAGAACTACGAAGTCGATTTTGTCGCGGAAAGACATGGAAAAAGATATTACATTCAATCGGCTCTCTATATTCCAGATGAAGAGAAACGGAAACAAGAAATCCACCCTCTGCTTTTGATTAGGGACTCTTTCAAAAAGATTCTGATTACAAAGATTTCCGGAACCGGGCTTTATGACGAAAACGGCATCCTCCATCTCAATCTTTTCCGCTTCCTCAAAGACCCCGATTCGCTGGATATCTAGCATCTTATTTCATAAAGTTGTGGGGATCCACAAGCTTATGAAGTAAACTTTTGTTCTTACTTTTCTTACCAGTCTTTCATCAAATCGTAAAGATAATTGTTCTTATAGATTTTCTCTTTTCCGACCTGTTCGGAAGTCAAGATTCCAATCTTCTCAAGTTCGTTGAGATATTTCCCGGCCGTATTGCGTGAGACACCGAGTTTTTCTCTCACATATTCGTTTTTGGTTTTGTATAAATAAGCAAATTTGCAACGAGCCAATCTCGTTGCAAACTCGTTACACATACGATATACTATCGGGTAGAAAAGAATGCTATGGAAAAAGAAAATCAGGCCTTAGAATACAAAAGCGATATGACGAAGAGCTATCTGAAGACTGTCTCCGCTTTCGCTAATTATGGAACTGGGAAGATCATTTTCGGTGTCCGTGATGATTATCGGATTGTTCCCATCGAAGATAGTAAATCCTTCTGTGAATCGATTGAGAATCAGATCAACGATTCTCTGAAGCCTGTTCCGCATTTTTCTTTGACGATTCAGAAGGATAAGACAATTGTTCTTTTAGTCTACCAGGGAGAGAACACACCTTATCTTTATAACGGAAAAGCCTACCGCCGCAACGATACGGCAACCATCGAAGTGGATAACGATGAACTGAAGAGACTGATTCTCAGAGGAAAGAATCTGGATTTCGAACAACTTCCTTCCCGGAATCAAAATCTCTCTTTCCATTATCTTGCGGATCAATTCAAAGAAACACTCAATGTGGAAAGCTTTGATTTGGATAATCTGAAGACTTTAGGCCTCTATTCCGACAAAGAGGGTTATAACGTAGCTGCCTGCCTATTAGCGGATAGCAACGATTTTTACGGTTTGGACATCGCTGTTTTCGGAGAAGATGAAAACACCTTCAAAGAGCGTATCGATCTGAGCGGAGAATCCGTATTGAAGCAGTTCTATGATGCGATGGCTGTTTTCGAAAGAAACTATGTCGAAGAAAGAATCCTAGGTGCCACCCGTCAGAAAATCGAAAAGATTCCTTACGAAGCTTTCCGCGAAGCCCTTGCCAACGCTTTGATTCATCGGACATGGGATGTCCGGATAAAAACGAAGGTTTCCTTCTATGCGGATCACATCGAAATCACTTCCCCAGGCGGATTACCCTCTAACCTTTCCGAAGAGCAGTACCTTCAGGGAAGCTTCTCTTCTTTAAGAAATCCGATTCTGGCCAATGTTTTCCATCGTCTGAATATCGTCGAAGTCTTTGCCACCGGAATCAAAAGAATCCGTCAGAGTTATGAGAAGAGTTATCAGAAGCCTCAGTTCCGGATTTTCGATACCAGTGTCACTATCCTTTTACCAGTTCTCAAAGAAAAAGCGATTCTGACAAAACCGGAATCGAATTTAATTAAACTATTGGAAAATAATGTCGCTTATACACGCTCCGAAATCGAAGAAGTCTCTCACTTGGGCAAAGCAACTCTTATCCGCCTTCTGAATTCTTTGGTCCGCAAAGGAGTACTGATAAAGGAAGGGCGCAGTTCCGCGACAACCTACAGGAAAGCCGATTAAGCGGTCCGTCATGAATTTGCAACGAGCCAATCTCGTTGCAAACAAAAACCGCCCTCACATCTGTTTCTGTGAAAGCGGTTATGGATAGAAGGCTTTTGAATACTCGATCGGAAATCAGAAAACAATATCCAGAGATGTAAGGACTTCCCTGAGTTTCTTTGCCGAAGCAAGAAGCTCTTCCTTTTCGGTAGCGGAAAGAGAGACCGGAAGAACTTTCTCCGCGCCTCCTTTTCCGACGACGGTGGGTAAAGAGAGTGCGACTCCTTCGATTCCTTCTTCTTCCTGTAAAACCGAAATTGGAAGGATGGCTTTGCTATCGGTCAGGACACTTTCAACGATATGGTTGACCGACATCGCAATGCCGTAGCAGGTCATCCCTTTCTTTTTGACGATGTCATAACCGGAAGAGACGACTTCCGAGAGAATCTGTTTTTCTTCTTTTTCTAGGTTTTCTACACCGCTTGCTTTCAATAAGGCCTGTACTGGGATTCCTCCGACATTGGTCAAAGACCAGGCAGGGAAGGCACTTTCACCGTGTTCCCCGAGAATGTATCCATGGATATCGTCGATATTCGCATGGAGATGCGAGGCTAAGATGGTCTTGAAACGGGCACTATCGAGTAAGGTGCCGCTTCCGAAGACACGGTTCTTGGGAAGACCGGTTACTTTCAGGGTTTTGGCCGTTAAGATATCGACGGGATTCGAGACTAAGAGAATACAGCCTTCCGGTTCGACTTGATTTAGCTGATCCAGGATTGACTGAAGAATCGAAAGATGGATTTTCATCTGATCGAAACGGGTCTGACCGGGTTTCGGTCCGACACCGGCCGAGATGACGATGACTTCGGCATCTTTGAGGTCTTCGTATTTTCCGGCATAGACATCTGTCGGTCTTGCAAAAGGTACTCCGTGAAGAATATCAAGAGCTTCTCCCTCGGCTTTTTCCTGTTTGTAATCGAGAAGAACAAGCTCATGGACATAAGGATTCTGCATCAGAGCAAAAGCGATTGAAGAACCGACAGCGCCACAACCGATGACGGCTACTTTTCCAGAGTGAATCATTTCCTTTTTCCTCAATGGGACTACTTTAAGGGATAGAGATGGAAAAGAAAAGAGGAAGTTTTGCTTCTATCTTCTTTCCGAGGATGAAATGTTAGGTGTTTTCTTCTATCCTATTTGGGAGGAAAAAGATGTCCTTAGAAAGGATGAGGAAAATGGTTCCAGGGAAAGAAGAACGATTCTCTTTATCTTCCACCGTACAGGATGTTTTTTTCGAGCCTCTGTTTGGAGATTACTATTCCCTCCTTTTTCCACTTATTACGCTTTGAATCTCTTTGGAAATGACCCTGGAAGAAGTCTCTTCCTCAAAGGTTTTTCCTTGCTATACCAATCTCCATCCGGAAAGAACCGCCTCGATTCTCAATCAGTTCTATGACGAAGTGAAGAAAGAACATACGATTTTCTATCCGATCTATACCGAAGAAGAAAGAGAAAAGAACGGAGATCGTTCCGAAAGTATAGGCGAAGATCAAAGCCGGCCTTTTGGCTTTGGCATCGAGCTTTTTCAAAGCAACGACTTTGCTTTCCTTTTTCGGGGCATACTCACTGGCGATCTGCTCCGCATACGTTTTATCGGTATTCATTGGTTGAAACCTCTTTTTCTTTACGGCTCTATTTAAGCTTTTCCAGGAAAAAGAAAGAACAACACGGAGAGGGGTAAATGTCGAAATCGGAGAATCGATCAATGCTCCATAAGTAAAGATTTCTTGCTCAGATTGTCCCGTTTTCCAACGTGAAAAAGCTATGTTTTTTGCACTTTTCCAACATAGAAAGAACCCTTGTTTTCTTAGTTTTAAGCCGATATTTTCAATTTTATCGATAAAAACAATAGATTTTAAAGAAATTACAGATTTCGATTCATCTATTTGTTAATATTGATTTCCTTCGTTCTTCCTATGACACAGATATCCGTATCCGGCGAGGTATCGATTTCCGCTTTGATGTCGAAGAAATATCTATGTTCCTAACCCGTCTTTTAGAAATAGAGGAAGACTTCTTTGCCATGGTTAAGAAAGAAAATAACCATGGAGAGAAACGGTTCTTCTGGAAATCGTATGCTTTTCTTAGGTTCTGGGGTTAACATAGAGCCGAAGGAAATTCGATAGGACATGAAAAAGAAGAGCCTTCTTGTTTCTCTTAGCTTCCTGTTGTTTCTCTCTTCCTGCTCTGGGGAAGGAGAGACTCCTTTAGCGACTTCTTTTTCGCTTCCTTTAAGCGGAGTAAAGAAAGAAGCAGAGACTTCTCTTTATTATTCCGATTCTTATTTTGATAAAGAAGCAAGCAACTATCAGCCTTCTTTAGCTACCTGCTCACTGCTTCTTTCGCTTTCGGCCTTCCAGAAAGAAAAAGAAGAACCGAAAGCGGTCTCTTTATTGGAAGACTTAGGTTTTGAGAATGTCAAAGCCTATGGGTATGAAGAAGAAACCGATACCGATTCGATCGCTTATGTCTTATCCGAAAAGGAAGTAAAAGGAAGAACCCTATTAGGAATCCTGATCCGGGGAAGCGGATATGGTTCCGAATGGGGAGGAAATGTCAAAGTCGGAGAAGAAGAGAAAGAGCATCTCGGTTTCAGGATTGCCGCCGATAAAGTAAAAGAAGGAATGGCGAATTATCTTTCGATCCATAATATCGCCGGAGATGTGCTTCTCTGGGGAGCAGGTTATTCAAGAGCCGGTGGCGTTCTTAATCTTCTGATGGCGGATTTTGATAAAGAGGCAAACGAAAAGAAATCTCTTTTTAAAGGAAGGATCGCAGCGACGAAGAATGATATCTACGCCTATTGTTTTGAACCTCCGAGAACCGTAGAAGCAGAAAATGAAGAAGAATTAGCTACCTACCGAGGAGAGGACTATAACAACATCTTCAATATCGTCAATGCCGATGATATTGTTCCGAAACTCCCTATGGCTTCTTTAGGATTCACACGCTTTGGAGTCGATCATATTCTGAAAGAGGAAAAAGCCGATCCGGAATATCAGGACGCAGTAAGCGAACTGAAGAAATCCTATTCGGAACTTTCTTCCTCTTCTCTTCACGATTTCACCTTAAAAGGAACCGATAGTTACGAGGGGATGAGAAAGAACGTTTCTTCGTTACGTCCCCTCTCTTCTCTTTCCGTTTATGAAGAAGAGCTTCTCGATCTTTTCTCTTTCGGTGTCGGATCGAGAGGCGACTATGTTACTGACTTAGAATCCTTAGAAAGCAAAGTGTTATCGAAACTCTGCCATGAAGGGTATGTTTTCCCGTTAGAAAAGTGTAAGGAGATTGTTACATCCTATTTCAAGATAATAGAAATTGCTTCTTTATTCTCTGCATATGAAAGCGGAGATATTGAGGGATTAGTGAATGTTCTTACTCCTTTATTGGATTCGTTATTGAAGGTTATTGGAGCAGAGAGTGATGAGAAAGAAGAAAAGAGTTCTCTGAAGATGCTTCTTTCTTCTCTTTATGTGATTGAGCAAACCGATCCTACTCTTCTTCCGACTCTCCTGAATGTTTCTTCTTTGAAGAGTAAGGAGGACTTAGAAAAAGGTAATTCGGATAACCTAATTGCTCTGATAGAGAATCATTTTCCGGAAGTGATTTATCTTCTTCTGAAACAGGAAGATCCGAATTACGGAGGGTCTAAAGAGAATAAGAGCCGTTATTATCTTGTCTCTACTTCGGATTCCTTCACAGGGGAATTCTATTGGAAGGATGGAGATAAGAAGACTGTTCTTGCTTCTTTTGAAAACGGATTACCGAAGAAGGGGAATTCTTCTTTCCCGTATGGAATCTATTACGGAGAAAGACGGATTTATCTTCCGGAAGAGAAGAATCTCTTCTTTTCTTCCAAGGATTCTCCTACGTTTGAAGTGACGTTAGTCGATGAGTCGTTTGAAAGTAAGGAAGGAAGAAAGAAACTTCCTTTCACTCTTGCTAAGGAGGATTGAAAACATGAAAAAGCAGAAACGGAAAGTAATCTCTCTTGCTCTACTTCTTCTTTTCTCTTTGAGCGGATGTAACGGAGATAGTTCTTCTACGTATACACCGGTAGAAAGTATTGAAGTAAGTAACGATTCGATTTCTCTTGGGGTAGGAGAAACGATGCTTCTGAAGGTAAGTGTTCTACCTTCTAATGCCAGTGATAAAAGTATCTCTTATCTTTCCAGCAATCCTCTGATTGCTTCCGTCGATAAAGACGGAAGAGTCTTAGGGGTAAAAGAAGGAGAATGCTCTATCTTCATAGCAAGCGGAAGTAAACAGAAAGAGATCAAAGTAACCGTAAGAGATAAGAAAGGAAGCGGCGTAGTCAAAAGAGAAGGTTCCCTCAAAGCCGATATCCAGCTTGCTTTCTTGGGGATGGGTTTTGATTCGATCTCAATCCATGCTCCTCTATCTCTGACCTATCAGACAAAGCAAGGCGAGATGGCTTCAGGGAAAGATAAGCAAGTAGCGATAGAAGTTCCTTTGAATCAAGGAATCGCAAGCGAGAATAAAAGTGAAAGCGAACAGGGAAGAGATAACCTGATCGGGTTTAAGAAGCTAGTCGATATTCCGGATGATTTTTCTCTGTTCAAGAGTTTTCTTCCTGGGAATCTTTTTGCTTCTCTTCCAAGCGGATGGAAGTTATTAGGTTCTTCCTTCAAGGATGTTGCTACTTCCGTCGATGGCTTGACCGGAGATGCGTTAGAGAATGCGTTAGAAGAAAAGGAAGAATCTCTTCTTTTCTATTCGGATAGGGAAGGACGCGGATTAAGCGAATATAACGTCAGTGACGAAAAAACAAGAACCAGAGGAAGCGTTTCTTTCGGAAGCGGAAACGGATTATCGACTTCGTTCAGTTCTTTGCTCGCCAATGGAACCAAGGAAGATTTCTTCACTCTTGTCAATTCCGCTTTATCCTTTATCGACGATGACGAAGATCTTATCCCTAAGGAGAATCAGGAAAAATACGCTTCCTATATCTATCTCTTAGGAGAAGCCTTGGAACAGGGTTTCCAGCTTTCGAAAAGTTCTGAAGTAAAGGACGATAAGACGTATCAGCATCTGACTTATTCTTTAGATCAGGAGACTCTTCTTTCGATCAGCAACCTGATTCAGAATACATTGGTAGAAAATTATCCGATTCTCAATACGTATATTTCTTTGCTGAATCTCAGTTTCACTTCGTTTGCCATCCACTTCACTACTTTCGAAGATGAGACCGGTTCCTACTTCGGCAAATTCGCTTTCGATACGGAGTTCACCTTAGCCGGAAGTGAGCAGTATATCCATATCAATTTCTCTCTTCCGGAAGATCCGGTTGAAGATAGTGCTGCTACTTTAAATGCTGCAAAAGAGAAGAATTCCCGTTTTAGTAAAGTCAGTAAAGAAGCCTATTCTTTCCTTTCTCCGATTGAGAAGGATGTCGCTTTATACGATGGAGATACCTATAACGGATTCTTGGATATTTCTCTTTCGGAAAAAGAAGCCTTGGATAATGCCGTTGCTTCTTATGATTCCTTAAGTGACGATGCGAAGTTTCTTCTTACTTCCTATGTCGATAAAGAGAAGATTCCTGCTCTTTATCAGAAAGGAAGAGAAGTTCTTAGTAAAGCAATCGAAGATTACCAAACCAAGAAGAGCTCTTTGAAAGAAGGAGAAGCTTTCTCTTTAGACGATGCGAAAAAGATCTTAGCTTCCTCTTCTACTTCTTTAGTTTCCTATAAGAACTGGGAGAAAGCCTTGGAAGAAGATAAGGAAGGAAAAACTTTCTATGACGAAGTCTCTTCGTTAGAGAAGAAAGATATCGACTCTTTGACTTCCAAAGCAAAAGAACTCCTTGCGGAAGCAAAGAAACTAGAAGGAGAATCTTCGACGACTTATGAAGAATATCTAAGCTGTGTAAAAGAGATCCGGGACTTACTTTCTTCGTCCTCTTCTCTCAGTTTTGCTTCCTATCTTCCAAGTGAAAATGCCTTCGGAAGCAAAGAAGGGAAATACGAAGGAATCCTTCTTTCTCCTTATAAAGAAGAGTTAGATAATTTTGCAGATTTAACAAGCATCGAAGAAGTCTCTATTGCTTCGCTTCAGAAGAAACAAATCGAATTCATCGAAAAAGCCATCCTTTCGGTATTAAACGGAAGCGGAAGTGAAAAAGAGAAGTTCTCTTCGCTTGCTCCTTTACTTACCGAAGAGAATTACTCCACCTTCTTAGAATCCCTTTTAAGTGGATATACATCGAATGGTTTTTCCGAAGGAGCTTTGGTCTCTTCTTTCCAGAAAGAGGCTTCTACGGCTCTCTTATCGACCTATGATTCGGTGCGTTCTACTTTGATGAAATCGACAAAAGAAGAAGCTTTGAAAGCTTATGCTACTTTAGAAGAAGGAGCTAACAATACTTCTCTCACCGCAGAAGAAAAGAGCTCTCTAGTTGATACCTGGATGAGCAAAGCCGGATATAAGAAAACGTCAGTAAACAAAGTCGTAGAAGATACTTCTAAAGAGAACAGTACCGATACCTTCTATGGAACGACGTCTCTTCTTTCGGCATTGGATTACTACATCTTCGGAAGCTACGGGTTAGACCGTTGGAATAACGACATCAGCACCATCAACGATATCGATGAAATCTCAGCAGGAATCTGTGAAGACCTGTTGAAAGCATAGCGACAAAAGTTGTCACTCTACTTCATTAATTGCACCTTTTAATACGTTTTCCGTTCACATTACTTGCACCTTTTACGTTCCAATAAAAATACCGGCCTCCCTCAGCAGAAAGATCCCGGTAAAAAGATATCTAGCTTAGTTAAGCTAACGTCTGATCGGATAAAGCCCAGCCTTCAATGACTCTTGCACCGATTGTGCCACCGTTATCTTTGAAATGGACGAATTCCATCGTCTTCTGAAGGAAGTATTCGCCGGTTTTCCTGTTAGTGACTTTGACGGTGTAGCGGATAGCAGCCCAGTCCTTCTGAATCAGCATGTTATCGAATCCCTGAAGATCGATCACGAAGTTATCCATCATGACCTTGCAGATTTCCTGATACTGCTTGAGAGTTAGGCGGGTCTGTTTCCCGTGGATTGGGATGTTGTAATGGGCGTCGGGTTCCTAGAGAGTCTTGTTCCATTCAAGCCATTCTTCATACCCGTGATTCCAGTGTCCGAATCCCGTCTCTAAACGATCCTTGATCTGTTCTTGAAAAGTCCTTTTGTGTTCCTCCTTTCTTTTCTTGAGCAGCCTTAGTGTAGGTTTTCAAAAAAGTAGAAAGAACACCACTTTTTCCGAAATGTGTCGAGTTAATAATCGGGGAAGCAAGAACATTGTCTCCTTTTCTCAGGTGTATCCCGATTGCGTAGTTAGATTCGCCTAACTATAATATCCCGAGGAGGAACCTCTTATGGAACCACGCATGGATAACCCTGCTTTTATATCTCTGATCTCTCTTTCGATGATCTTTTTCGCAACGGCTCTAGGTTCGTCTTTCGTCTTCTTTTTCCGGAAATCCTTAAGTCCGAGGATGAAAGCACTGATTCTAGGTTTTGCCGGTGGCATCATGATATCCGCTTCTTTCTTCGGTCTATCGATGCCATCGATCGAAGAGAGCAAGTCTTCTACGGTTTATGCTTCTTTTTCTTTTCTTCCCCCATTAGTCGGTTTTCTTCTCGGTGCTTTCTTGCTTTATGGTCTAGATAAGATCATCCCTCATTTCCATAAACTTCAGAATGTCGAAGAAGGTCCGAAGAATGTCGCTTTATCAAAGAACTTCCGTTTCTTCTTAGCGGTCACTCTTCATAACATCCCGGAAGGATTGGCTATCGGTTTTGCCTGCGGTTTAGCCTTAAGTCATATAGGAGAAACGGGTGTTGCCGCTTTATGCTACTCGGCTTTTTCTCTTGCTCTCGGTATTGCGATACAGAATGTACCGGAAGGAGCAGCCGTTTCTATCCCGATGTTCTCCGATGGGATGAAAAAGAACAAGGCTTTCTTATTCGGAACCGGATCGGGAGCGGTAGAACCTCTTTTTGGAGTAGCCGCTCTCTTCCTCGCACAGTTAGAAGTGATCACCCCTTGGCTTCTTTCTTTTGCGGCCGGTGCCATGATCTATGTCACTCTCGATGAGGTTCTTCCGGAAGCAAGGGAAGACGGCTGCACCCATTTTGCGATGTGGAGCTTCCTCATCGGTTTTTCTCTGATGATGGTTTTGGAAGTCGTACTTGCCTAAAAGAGAAAGAAGAGAACTCATGAAACCGAATTATAAGAACTGGGTACCGAAAGGAATGCTCTTAGGATTTCTAGCCGGTACGCTAGGAAGTCTAGGGTTAGGACTGCTTGTCTATTTCACGGCTACGGAAGGCACCTATGTCGCTCATCTTGTCTGGGCAATCGTTCTTTTTGTTTTGGCCTTTGTTCTTTTTCTTCCTTTTCTTTGGTGTTTTATTGCCTATCGTGCTTTCTCCTATAACGGAAGAAAGTGATCTTTTCTATTCTTCCGCTCCGGCAAGAGAAGGAAGAGTTGTTTTTAAGGTAGAAGGATCTTCTAAGAGAGTGACATCGCTCTTTTTATTGACGGTATCGTAATAGAAAAGAGAAGCATCGGTATCAAAGGAAGAGTAGTCGCTTGTTCCATCCGGTTTACAGGTATTGGTAAGTTTCTCTTCTCTAGTGGAAGTAGTAGCTTGACTTGCTTTCTTACAGGAGACAAAGGAATCTCCTACGGATTTGATGACGGCTCCGGAAGATACTTTCTGCGGATAGGAGCAGGATTCAAAGAGATTCTTTTCGGATAAGGTATAAGAAGAAGCTCTCATATCCTGACAGGTTCCACAGGAAAGATAGTAGTTATTGTAGGCATGGAGATTGACTCTTCTTCCTAAGGGAAGTCGGGAAGAGCAGGACTGATAGTAGTTATGGTGGAAGGTGACGTTTTTCGTGTAGGCGCTATCGCTTCCTCCGATAAGACCCGTCTTATGGTCGTTATGGTAATGGTTATAGGATGCCGTGAATCCGGAAAGATACTTCAGATCCATCGCTCCATCGCCATCGTGTTTATCCTGTTCTTCGGTGCAGTCCCAGTTGTTCTTTCCTTTTTCGAAGGTGCAGTGGTGGACGAAGTAATAGGAGTAATCCATGTCCGTATTGCTTCCTCCTTGGAAGGAACAGGCATCTTCCGGATAATCGGCGAAGGTGAGGTTTCTTACTTCAATCGAAGAGCATTTCTTCCAGGTGAAGCCCCAGTTATGGATCTGTATTCCTTTTCCGACCCCTTCGATCGTGACATCTTTGGCACTATCGATATCGGCCATATTGAAATAGGAATCGGTATCGGAAGCTTTAGAGACTCCTTTGTAGGTATAGCCGTTTCCTTGGATATTCAAAGAAGATGGGCCTTTGACCCAGCTCGTTAAACCGTCAAGTTCCGTATAGGTCGTCTCTTTTTCGTTGGTGAAGTAAGCTTCTCCTCCATAGTCATAAACCGTATGGGAAGTCGAATAAGAGGAAGAGTTTTTCGCTTTGAATTGATTTGTCTGTATCGAAGAAGTAAGACGGATATCAAGAGGTTTCTTCAGTTTCTTGGAAGCCTGGATAATCGGAACAAGTCCTTTATAGGAGCCATAGGAAATCGTGTTCTTGTTTTCTTCGGTGACATAAAGAACAATGGCTTCTTGTTTCAAGGTACCATCCAAGTTATAGGCGCCGACGCCTTCGTTCCTTTGAAAGAAAGCATAACCGGAACGATCCAAGGAAGAGACTTCTACTTCTTTGGTAATGTTCTTTTCTTCGGTTCCGTTTTTCTTTCTTATTACTTTTACTTCATAGGTTCCTTTCTTTAGTCCAAGGATCCTTGCTCCTTCTTCCTGAATTGCTTCCGTATCTAAGAAAGTATAGGAAGAAGCCGAAGATTCTTTATAGGAAACCTCATAGGTGACTCCTTCTTCCTTAGACCAAGAAAGAGCAATCTGTTCTTCTTTTCCTTCAAAGGTAACACCATCTCCCGAAGTAGGAAGAGAAGAAGAGGAAGAGGAAGAATCCGAAATCGGAGAGGAAGAAGAGACACGGGAAGTGTTCTCTTTTTCCGAAGAAGAAACTTTATCCGGTTCCGAAGAAAAAACCGAGGATTCTTTATTGTCACTAGCAGGTAGAGAAGAGGAAGAATCCTTTTTACTCGTACAGGAAATCAAAGAGAAGCAAAGCAGAGAAAAGAACAGTGCACGTTTATCCATAGCGATGAAACCCCTTAGAAATTACGGCTATTATTGTAGAAGATTTCCGAAGATCAGAAAGGAGATTTTAAAGGCGAAAAAGGGAGTTATTGAAAAGATTGAAAGTAATGTCGTAAAGAGTTTATATGTGAAGAACCATTATTATTCTTAATATTAAAGTAAGAACCAACTTCTAATTTTGTAGATAATTCTTTCTAAAATTCTTGTATACAAGTTTGTTCTGACAGCCTAAGAAAGTAAGGGCTTTCTGGGGTATACTGATATCCAAGAATACAAAAGGGGTATTTTTATGAAACAAAAGATCGGCCTTCTGTCTCTGCTTTCGTTGCTTTTCTTAGTCTCCTGTCAGCCTGGGGAAACTTCTTCCTCTTCTCCTCTTCAACCTTCCAATTCAACTCCCTCTGTCTCTAGTGAACCTTTACCACCTTCTTCCTCTTCTTCTCCGATTTCTACTTCTACGGAGACGAAGGATAAAGAAGTCACCTTAGTCTATAAAGCCTATCCTGCTCTCTTAGATTCTTCCCAAGGTACCGTCTCTGTCGGAAGTGATGGTTATAAATTGAATTCGGTCTTCACGCTATCCAGCGGAGTCACTATCGATTTCGCTAGCGGTAAGACCGTTTCTGTCGATGGAATCGACCTTGCTTCCGGAGGTAGATTCAAGTTCAACGGCAAGAGCGATAGCGATCATCTCAATCAGAAGTCGTTAAAGATTACGACGACCGGCAAAGGTACTTTCCGTTTTGCCTGTCTAGGAGCTAACGGAAGCGATACTTCCCGTACCTATACCATCAGCAAGGAAGACGGAACGGAACTTTATACTTCTCCGAAAGGCGTCTCTACCGCCAGTTCCTCTACGCCGGATTTCTATACCTATGAGATTCCGGAGGCAGGTACCTATTACCTCTATTCGAAGGTCAATGGTATCAATTTCTACTACTTCGATTTCACCCAGAAAGTGGAATTAGGAGATGAGACCGGTTTTGCTTTGGATACTTCGGCATTAGATACCGATACTCTGATCGGAGAAGATATCTCTCTCACCGGTTTAAGAGTCAATGCCACTTATTCTTCCGGAGCTACCTTAGAACTCGAGAGCAAAGACTATACAGTCGATACTTCGGCGTTTGATAAAGCCAAGGCCGGAACCTATCCGATCAAGGTGAAGTATAAGAACTATCCGGAGCAGTCTTTCAATGTCAAAGTCCATGCGGTAAAGAGCATCAAAGCTTACTATGAAGTCCTTCAGAACGGCACCGGTTCGAAGACGGTTTCCCGTTTCCCGACCGTCTATAAGAAGAACGATACATTAGATAAGACAGCAATCGTTGTCAAAGCTACAAGAGACGATGATGTCGAAGTGAATGTCACTTCGAAAGCGACGATTACGCTTCCTACCACTTCCGAAGCAGGAAAGAAGGATGTCGGAATTTCCTTCATCAACGATAGCAAGACTTATGAAGATAAGATCTCGATTACTGTCTTAGATTCTTCTTTCCTTACTGCCGATAGTGATGGAGTCTATGTTGTTGCGGTGGATTCTTCGATTACTGAGGAAGGAACCCTTTCGAATAACGTTCTTACTTTCTCCTCGTTACAGAAAGCCCATGACTTCTTAAAGACGGCTACCAGTGATGACGATAAAAAGAAGATTGCAATCAAAGCCGGTACCTATGAAGAGAAGGTCTATATCGAAATCAAGAATCTCACTCTGAACGGTGAAAAAGGAGAGGACGGAACACCTTCGGTCACTTTGAAAGCCGCTTATGATGCCGATAGCAAGGATGCGTTAGGAAATCCGTTCTCTACTTATGGTTCGGCTTCTGTCTCCGTCAAGGAGTCTGCCGATGCTTTCCATGCCGAGAACATTGTTTTCTCCAACAGCAAATTCACCTCGATGGCGGAATATAACAGAAGCAATGATAGCAACAAGCAGGCCGTTGCTCTTCTCTGTGAAGCCGATAAGTCTCTTTTCAAGAACTGCTCCTTCAAAGGTTATCAGGATACCCTTTATGCAAGGCTTCATCATCAGGCCTATCTCGATTGCAAAATTGAAGGTATGACGGATTATGTTTTCGGAGAGGATGCCGATATTCTTTTAAGACGTTGCACACTTACTTCGCTTTATCGTAACAGCGATACCAACGGCGGTTATGTCTGTGCTCCGAAAGGCGGATCTTCGACTACCGTCGGCTTTGTCTTTGATTCCTGCACGATTCAGGGAGAAGAAAGTGTTGTCGAAGGTATGGTCTCTTTAGCAAGACCTTGGGCAAAGAGTGCCATCGTCCATTATCTCAACTGCTCGATGAGCAATGTCGTCTCCAAGAAAGCGTATGGAGATACCAGTGATAAGAAGAACGCCCGTTATGAAAGCATGTCCGGAAATAAACCGACGGATGCTTCTTTCTCCGAGTATGGAAATACCGGAGACGGAGCTCTTTCCGCTGCTGTTTCGGGTATGAGTCTTCTCCGTGAAACGGAATATAACTCTCTTATCTCTACGTTGAATACAACGTTTGATTTTGTTGCCTGATAAAACAAGTAACGTATACAAGATGTCAATTGACTAGTATTGTCACCTGGAAAAAAGCTTTTGGATGCGAAAAACTGACGCGTTTCGGACTTTGTTCGCCCTTGTAACTTGCAACCTTCTTTTCTATTGATACAATAAAAACATAAGTTCTTATTGAATATCTCCCTTTTTTCATCGTTTCTGAAAAGAGAACTAGGAAGGTACGAAACAGGCAATGGCTGAGAAATCTTCGGTATGGCATAAGATCGTTTCCTTATTCAAGACTCGCTCGCAGTTTGTTTTGATTCCCCGTTATCGGGAACAGGTAGCGGAAGCCAATAAACGTGATTATTTTCTTTTGCTTCTGACGGCGTTAGTGCTCAATAGCGCTATTCTCGTTTCCCGTATCTGGATTCCGGGAAGAGAAAACTCGGTGGCAAAATGGATTCTTTCCGGTTCTCAGCTCGGACTGACGCTTCTTGCGCTCTGCCTTTATCCTCCTTTCAAGAACAGGATTCCAGCGAAGCATTATCTTTGGATCGGGTATCTTTTTGTGGCTATCAATTTCGTCACGACGATTCTCTCCGGCACTTACTATCTTTCTCCGGACAGAGAGAGTTTCTCTTTCTTATTGGTTTCGATCGTCTATCCGATTTTCTTAGTGGATGTCCCTTGGAGGAAATTCCTGTTCCTTTTTGTTTTTGCTACCGCTTTTTCTTTCTGTGATTTCTATGGTATGGGTTTACCGGGGGATAGAACGTATTACAGCATCTTCGTCATCGATATGGCTCATCAGTTGGAATTCCTCTCGGCTTCCTATATCCTTCAGTATCTGATGGCTTATCTCAATATTCTGGGGATCGAGAGTTTCGAAAGAACAAAGCAGGTTGCCAGAATCCATCAGGTGTCCGCTCTTCTCAATCGTACCGCCTTACTGGAAGATACCCCTTTTTATCTCAACCGTCCTGTTGCCGTCTTGATGTTTGATATCGATCATTTCAAATCCTTCAACGATATCTACGGACATCCTTTAGGAGATAAAGTCCTCGAGCAGATGGGAGAGAAGCTGAAGAGTTACTTTGGAGAGAATCATGCTTACTCCTATGGTGGCGATGAGTTCCTGATCGCTACTCCGGAACTGAAGAGCGAAGAAGAGATAAAGGAGAGACTGAATGCTCTTTTTAACGACGGAATCGAATTCCAAGACGGAGAACATAAAGTCGATATCACTTTCTCCTGCGGGTATGTCTATGGCATAGCCAAGGATCCCGCTTCGTTTGAGAAGATGAATTCCCAAGCCGATTCTTATCTTTATGAAGCGAAGGATAAAGGAAGAAACGGTTATGCCGGTGCTCCTTATGATCCTGACAAGAAGCGCACCGGTGTTCTCAATACGTTCACCCATCCTACCGATAAAGCCTTAGTAGATCCGGTAACAAAATTATTGACTCCGATCTACTTCCGGGAAAAGGGCGCGGAGATGCTTCACACTTCCTTTGAAGAAGAAAAGAAACCGCTGATCGTCTTCTATTCTCTTTCCGATTATGCCGATTACATCGACGAAAACGGAAAAGAGAAAGGAGAAGCGCTCTTAAAGAATGTCGCTTCTTCCTTAGAGGCCGTTTATCCTAACGCTTTGCTCTGTCATTCCTCGGGAAGCCATTTCTATGCCTTCATAGAAGAAAAGACCTTCCTTAAAACCGTCAATCCTCTGATCGATGAAGTGGAACTCCTAACCAAAGAGAAACAGACCTTCCGAGTCGGTGTCTACTATTTAAAGAAAGACTCTCCGATTGACGTTGCCTGTTCCAAAGCCCGTCTCTCTTCCATATTAGGTCGATCCTACTTAAAGGAAATCGGACAAGGGAAACCGAAAGAAGAGAAGATTTAAGAATAACCTTTGGTACGACTTTAGGATTCTTTCATAGACTTTTTCCTGTAGAAGATTCTTTTGAGAACTTCCCTTTTCTAGAATAAGGCTACCTACTCTAAAAAGAGGTTGTTCCTTTATGGATCAAGGAAAAGAAGAAAAGAAAAACTCCCCGGTATCATGAGATGGTCGCTTTAAAAGTGGGAAGGAAGAATCGCAAAAATCGGAATCGTTTAAGCGGTCATTTATTTGGTCAGTTACTGGGTCATTTATCGGGTCATTTATCGGGTCATTTATCGGGTCATTTATCGGGTCAGTTATCGGGTCAGTTCAGTTAATGGACAATTTAATGGATAATTTATCGGATAAAGGTCCAGATATTATTAGGGTAGCCTCCTAGTATTCTGTTCTTGCCACAAAATTCTCTTGGCATCCTATAGAAACCAAAAAGGAAAAAAGCAGGAATGAAAAAACCTCCAGAGGAAAAAAATCCACCGAAGGCTATGTTCCGTTCTAGAAAGATCAGTTCTGCTTCGCTTCGGCAAGTCTTTTTCGAAGAGCTAGAACCTGGGAGACAGGAATCTTTCCGATTTTGTCAATCTGAGCATCGGTGAAGCTAGGATCTTTGCACATGGTGAGAACGACTTCTTCTCTTTCCTCGTTTTTTCCCTCCACTTTTCCCTTTTGGCGTTGAGATAACATCACTCTGTCATAGTCTTTCATAATGTTTTTCTTGCCTCCCTCCTTTAAATATCTTACTACGGTCCGTAGGATCTTCGTTTCCAGCTTTTCTTCTTTTCCTCTCTGTATTTTCTGTAGATCCATACAGAGTTGATAGAGGTAACTGTCTATCTTCTTTCCACGATAACGGAATTTACATAGTAAAACTGAGTTTCAGCTCTTCTTCGGTTTCTTTCGGAAACCTCTCTTTGACACACTAGAACTCCCGTATTTAATAGGAAAAAGCACTGAAAATTTCTCCCTGTTTTTATCTGTGGCTCTTTGTCTACTTGATTTCCTTTTGCTTTTTCTCGCGATATCCGCCGTTTTTATTCGCCCCGTCGAATTCAACATAATTACGAAGCTTTCTTTTAAGGGAGTTTTTCACTTTATCTATTGTTGCTGTCGGATAATCTCGCAAGATTCCTTTTGCGATGGTTGTGGCGTGTTCTCCTGGATTAGCACGGATAAATCGCAGAACGGCTAAATCAAAATCGCTTATCGGTTCAGTTATTTGGTCAGTTATTTGGTCAGTCACTTGGTCATTTACTTGGTCATGGTCAAAATTTAAGTTTGGTAACGACAAGGTGAAAAAATTTTCCGTAGGATTGAACTCTGGCTTCCTTTTGCTAGACTCGTAAGCCTTTTGTATTCTTGGTATACCTGTGCCGAAATTCTCAAGGTAACCGATTTTGCTGAGAAGATTCACTAACATCGGATTCCGATATGTCTGAACCCCGTTCATAATATCTTCTAAGGAAGCATCGAAAATACCCCCCCAGGGTTTGTGATCTTTAGCCGGTCAGGGAAAAACTCAATCTTGATGTTTGAACGAATCAGATAATCTGCATGGGCAAAGGCATTCAGAACTCCTTCTCTCAAGGCGATGAAAGGGTAGGACTCCCGTTCGATTCGTCGAAGCGAACGGTTATCGATAGTGGCAACGACATCGTCAAAGCTTTTTACTCGATCAAGCACATTTTCCAAACTTTTTAGGATGGACCCTTTGTATTCTGCTTTTGCTAAGAAATTCATCTGCGCATCGTATTTTGCAAACTTGACCACGATAGGGGATTGATCAGACAGAATCAAAGCAAGATTGGTGTATCTGTCATTATTTGAAATCAGTCCCAAAGAAACCTGATTCCTCTTCTCATGGGGAATCTTCAAGTTTTCCAGACGTTCAAAAAGGTAGTGGAAAGTCAGCTCTTGGTTCTCAGATATGTCTTTTTCAAAGCTGTATTTTCTAGACTCGAGAATCATGTCCAGGATTTCTTGCTCCGTCGCTTTTCTCTTGCTCCGTCCCTCTCTTTTCCAGACACCGCTCGGCTTTGGTCCTTTGTCACGTATGAAATAAGGCTTTTGCGCTCCTTTCTCAATGACAATCACAAGTACTCCGTCCTCATTGAAGAAATGCTTTATGTAATGGGCGGGGCTAGGGAAAAACGCCTCCTGAATCCAATTGGAAACCTTGAGATCCTCTTCGTCTTTTGCCTTTTCGGAAAGCTTTGGTGCGAGACTTCCGTCATCGTTCACACCAATATAAATTGTGCCACCATCACTATTGAGAAAGGCGACAATCTCCTGCTTCACTTCCTCAATGAGGGTGGCCTTCAATTCGCTGTTTGAACTTTCTTGGTACATAAAAACACTCCCTTTTCACTATAGATATTCCCTGGGAGAGGGGATTTTTTCCAACGGGAAAGAAAATTTCCAGAGAAAAAAAGAGAAAATGATCTTTCCTTATTCTTTCAGCCGTCTTCAATTTTTAGAGAAATTAGAATTTATGGATAGTTTTCTCTTAAAAAAGAGAGAGATTCCTTTTTGATATTGCTTGACAAAACGGATAGTTACTAACTAAAATTTGATTAATGAATCTAATACAAGAATCCAAAAGGAAGCAAAGCAGGACAAAATGGAAGAAATCGAACCCGAAGAGCTAAGTAAAAATAAACGGAGTCTTGTTTTCCGTTATATTTTTACCGGTCTTATTCTTGTTGCTTCCGGCTACGATATCTTCGCTGCCTGTTTTTTCGGAGCAGAGAAATATTATTGGTCTTTGCTTTGTTCCATTCCGATGGCAGTAGGTGGAATTGCGGTATTGCTCTTTACGATCCTCACAAGAAAACAGGACCGCAATAAAGTAAGACCACTCTTATCTCTGATCGTCTCTCTCTTAGGTGTTGTCTTCTGGACACTCTATGTCTTCAGTTATCTGAGGATCGATGGAGAATCCGGTATCATCGCTTTCTCTATCTCCTGGCCGGTACTCGCTTTCTTCGGTATCGGAGCGATCCTGATTCTCTTAGAGACGATTCTTCATAAAGCGACCGGTAACCGATTCCCGGTTCTTTATTACTTCGGTATGGTTCTTACTTTTGTTGCTTTCCTGCTCTTCGCTTTCTTCCTCACTTCCGAAAGCTACTTCATCTTCGGCGGTATCGTCTTCGCTCTTGCCGGGGTAGCGTACTTCATCGAAGAGCTTCCGTAATATTATCTAGAATCTAAAGAGGCAGGTCTTGCGGCCTGCCTTTTCGTTTTCAAGGAAGAACGTAGTTACTTTGAAACAGAAGAAGCAACTTCTCCTTTCTTCCTGCCGTCTTTTTTCTTTACGCTTCTGCCGTTATCTTCTCATGGGCAAAACGGGTATAGAGAGCTTGGATGGAAGTTTCAAAATCCTTCTCGGAGACTCCTGCCAGTATCTGGTATTCTTCTAATCCCTGATCGAGGAATTTGATATTGATTCCTTCTTTTCCGAAGACGGATAATATTTCTCCGCTTGCCCCTATCCGATGGACAAGGTTACTTCCTACGACTGCTATCAAAGCTAAGTCTTCGTCTTCGTTGATACTGAGGATACCGGGGTTCTTCTTTAAGTCCGCGATGATGTCATAGTATTTTTCTTCGATGTTGCTCTTCTCGACGACGACAGAGAAAGTATCAATCGAAGTAGGGAGATGTTCTACCGGAACATGATACTGATTGAAGACAGAGAGTACTTCTAAAAGAATATCGAGTTTTCCGACCGATCTCTTTTTCTGGAACGTAAGAGCCAAAAATCCTTTCTTTCCGGAGATTCCGGTAACCAGATGTTTTCTACCTGTTACCTGTTTCTTTACCCAGGTTCCTTCGAGTTCCGGATGATCGGTCGAAAGAACAAGGATCGGAATATCTTCTTCTAAAAGAGGAAGAACGGTCTCTTCATGAAGAACACAGGCTCCCATATCGCTGAGTTCTCTCAGTTCATCGTAAGAGATCTGAGAGATATGGCGAGGACTCTTTAGGATTCTTGGATCTGCCATATAGAAACCAGGAACATCGGTGAAATTCTCGTAGAGATCGGCTTTGGCTCCTTTTGCCATATAGGAACCGGTGACATCGCTTCCGCCTCTGGAAAACAGACAGATCTTATAGTTCGGATAGGAGCCATAGAAACCGGGAACCACGAAATAATCGTGGACAGATACCGCTCTTTCAATACAGTCGATGGTCTCTTCTTCGACAACCTGTCCTTCGTAATCGAAGTTGATGAGTTCTTTGGCATCGACAAAATCAAAACCCAGGTAATCCGCCATCATCTTAGCCGAGAAGTATTCGCCTCTTGAGACCAATTCTTCTTCGGAGATCTGGTTCTTTTCAAGTCTTTCTTTGATCTCGGCAAAATCGGATTCGATATCGACCTTGAGTCCGAGTTCTCTTTTGATGGAGAGATATTTTTCTTCCACCTCCTTGAAGAGATCATCGGCTTCGATATGGTATTTATGATGCTGATAGATGAGGTAGAGGAGATCGGTGACTTTATGGTCTTTGGGGTTGGATTTTCCGACCGCAGAGACGACCACGATATGCCGATCCTCATCGCTATCGATGATGGCTTTGACTTTCTTCCACTGTTCGGCATTGGCTAAGGAGGAACCGCCGAATTTGGCTACTTTATACATGAAGCGTCTCCTCCTCATGAATAATCTTCTCTACAATCTGTACCGCGTTTGCAGCAGCTCCTTTTCTTACGTTATTAGCGACACAGTAGAAAAGAAGAGAGTTCTCCCGTGCTAGATCTTTCCTAATTCTTCCGACATAGACGTAATTGTTATCTAAGGCTAAGGTAGATACCGGATAGATATGATGAGGAAGATCATCGACAACTTTGATTCCTTCAAAAGAAGAAAGGAGTTCTTTTACTTTCTCAATCGTAAAAGGTTTTAAAAACTCTGCCTGTATCGATACCCCATGTCCTACTTCTACCGGTACTCTTACACAGGTAGCGGAAACCTTCAAAGAAGGATGATGAAGAATCTTTCTTGTTTCATTCACCATCTTTATCTCTTCTTTGGTGTAACCCTCTTCCATAGGAATATCGATCTCCGGGATACAGGTTTTCGCGATGTTATAAGGATAGAACTGAGGTTCTTTTCCTTCTAAGCAACGGTGATAATCGTCGATTCCTTTTTCTCCGGAACCGGAGACCGCCTGGAAAGTGGTGTAGGTGACTCTTGTTAAAGAGAAAGCATCCTCCAGAGGTTTCAAAGGAAGAACGGACTGAATGGTAGAGCAGTTGGGGTTAGCAATGATTCTAGAAGCATTTTTATAGTCTTCGATATTGATTTCCGGAACAATCAAAGCACAGTTTGAATCCATTCTCCACTGAGAGGAGTTATCGACAACAAGAGCTCCTTCTTTTGCAGCAACAGGAGCCCATTCTTTACTTACCGAAGCACCGGCAGAGAATAAAGCGAAGTCACAGCCTTGAAAGCAACCTTTTTGAAGAATATCTACTTCGACTTCTTTTCCGTGGAAAAGAAGCTTCTTTCCTTTGCTTTTCGGACTGGCAAAAAGACGGATTTCCCTTACGTTTATTTTCTCTTCTTCCAGCACCTTCAAAAAGGTCCGGCCGACAAGACCTGTCGCACCGACAATCGCAAAACGATAAGATTTCATTTTCTTTTTTATTCCTTTTTGCTTCGGCCTAAACGGTATTTAAAATCCTCATAGCCGAAAGAAGCCAGTTTCTCTAACGTATCATCCTTATGGAGAAGATAAAGACTCGGTAAAGGCATCCCGTTGAAAGTATTGGTTTTACAGGTGGTGTAAAGAGCCATGTCCCCGAAAAGAAGATAGTCTCCTTCTTTCAAAGGCTCTTTAAACCGGTAATCCCCGATCACATCTCCGCTTAAACAGGTCTGAGAACCTAAACGGATTGTAACTTCATTCCCCTCTAGATCCGCTCCGTAAAGAGGAGGACGATACGGCATCTCTAAAACATCCGGCATATGGCAGGCAGCGGAGGTATCCAGTATGGCGATATGGGTATTTCCGTTATCAAAGGTATCCAAGACCTTGGTAAGAAGATACCCGGCATTCAGAACCACCGCTTCCCCCGGTTCGAGATAGACTTCTAAACCATAGGTGTTTCTTACTCTTTTGACTAAGGAGATCAGTCTTTCCCGATCATAATCGTCTCTTGTGATATGGTGTCCTCCTCCGAAGTTGATCCATTTCAAAGAGGAGAAATAGGGGGAGAATTTCTTCTCTACGACATCAAAAGTCTTTTCTAAATCATCCGAGTTCTGTTGGCAGAGGGTATGGAAATGAAGGCCGTCTAAAAGAGAAAGAAGTTCCGGAGTCATCCCTTCTACGAAATTCTTCTCCGTTACCCCTAATCGAGAGCCTGGAGCACAGGGGTTATAGATATCGTGTCCGACCTGCGTAGAAAATTCGGGGTTAACTCTTAACCCTATGGATTTTCCTTTTCCTTTTGCTTTCTCTCCGTATTTTTTCAGCTGTGAAATCGAATTGAAGACGATGTGATCGGCAACCTTGAGTATTTCCTCAAATTCTTCTTCCCGATAAGCAGCCGAGAAGACATGGACTTCTTTATCCGGCATCTCTTCTTTTCCTAACCTTGCTTCGTAAAGTCCCGAAGCTTCGGTTCCATAGACATAGTTCGATAGAAGAGGATAGAGATCGTAGTTAGAGAAAGCTTTCTGGGCTAAGAGGATTCTGGCACCGGATTTCTCTTCGACGTCTTTTAGAATCTTTCCGTCATACTCCAAGGCTTTCTCATCGAGGATAAAGGAAGGAGTCTCGACGTTCTTAAAAAGAGCAAAGGGGTCTTTTCCTTTTAAAGAGCGGAAAGGAGGAGTGAGGTCTTTCATTCCACCATCTCCGGAGTATAGGATTCCTTGATCGGTAAGCCGTTATGGTTCATGGAATCGATGAAGGGATCGGGGTCCATCTCTTCGACATTGTAGACACCGGGTTTATTCCACTTCTTGGTTAAAAGCATCATGGCTCCGCATACTGCCGGAACACCGGCGGTATAGGAAACACCCTGGGTACCGGTTTCTTTATAGGCTTCCTGATGGTCGGAGATATTGTAGATATAGTAGTGCTTCTCTTTGCCGTCTTTTTTTCCGGTGAAGATACAGCCGATATTGGTTTTCCCGACGGTCTTGCTTCCTAAGGTAGCCGGATCGGGTAAAAGAGCTTTGAGGAACTGGATCGGAACGATCTTATGGCCTTCGTAGTCGATGGCTTTGGGAGAAAGCAGTCCGACATCTTCTAAGCAGCGCATATGGTCAAGATAAGACTTTGAGAAAGTCATCCAGAAACGCATTCTCTTGATTTCGGGATAGTTCTTTCCTAAGGATTCCATCTCTTCATGGTAGAGAAGATAGATGTCTTTCTTTCCGACGCCATCGAAATCGTATTCTCTTTGGATGGTCATCGGTTCGACTCTATGGAACGTGTGGTTCTCCCAATAGGCAGCAGGAGAGGATACTTCTCTCAGGTTGATCTCGGGGTTGAAATTGGTGGCGAAAGGATAGCCGTTACTGCCGCCGTTACAGTCTAAGATATCGATGGTATCGATGGTATCGAATTCATGTTTCTTGGCATAGGCGACATAAGCTTGGGTGGCACCGGGATCAAAGCCACAGCCTAAAATTGCCGTTACTCCTGCTTCTTCGAAACGTTTTTTATAAGCCCACTGGAAAGGATAATCGAAGTAAGCGTAGAAGCCTTTCTCTTTGCAACGTTTTTCGTAGTATTTCCTAAATTCCGGTTCGTTGACATCTTCCGGTTCTGCGGCAGCGGTATCGATATAGTGGACTTTTTCCTGAACACAGGCTTCCATGATGGTGAGGTTGTGATAAGGAAGCCCAAGATGAAGAACAAGATCCGGATGATATTTCGAGAGAAGTGTCTTCATCTCTTCTAAGTTACCGGCATCGACTTCATAGGGGATCATCTCGGCACTGGTTTTCGGCTGGACTTCTTTTACCAAAGCTTCGCATTTCGGAAGATGATGCGAAGCGATGATAATGGTAGAGAAGATCTCCGGATGCTCCGCACATTTGACCGCCCCGACTTTCGCCACGGCTCCCGTCCCGATAATCACTACTTTAGCCATGTTGTTCTCCTTTCTTTTTCGCACATGGAACACTAAAAAAAGACCCGTAAAGGCCTTGCAGAAATGTAAAACAAGTTTGCGAAAAAGAAAGAGACTTGGATTTAGTCTATGTTGTCATGGACTTACTTTCACTGCTCTATTGATTTGTCTTACAAGTTGCAAGTATGAAGAAAAGAAAGAGGAGTTACTATACCCGAACCAACCCATAAAATTTTCTCCCCTTTTCGGGGCCACCAATAATGCGGAGGAAGCAGAGGTGCATAACAGAAAACGTATCAGCAGGATTCATCCAAGTCCTAGGAAAATTTCCCAGAACGGCAAAATGATAGCAACAGAGGAAAAGTGCTGTCAATATTTTTCGAAAATATTTTTTCTTAAAAAGAATACGGATCGGTCTGAATCTTGTGACGTGAGCATCAAAATGGGATGGTTTATCTACAGAAGTCATTCCACATGTTCTTCTCCTCAACAAACTTTGGCTAATAGTATTGGAATCTCCGATTTTCGGTATTTGTCTTGAACGATTTGTAAAATGTAAAACGTTTTATTGCATTTGTTTCACTTTCGCTATACAATTCAATCAGGAGGTGACTCTTATGTCTAAGTCTGCAAACATCAATGTTCGAGTGGATCCTAAGTTCAAGACTGAGGTTGAGAGCCTATACAGTAAGTTTGGTATGTCCGTTACGGATGCCATCAACATCTTCCTTCATGTATCCTTGATGGAAGGTGGTCTTCCCTTTGAAGTGCGTCAGCCACGGTATAATGCCGAAACGGAAGCAGCGATGGAGGAAGCTCGTTCGATTTCTGCCGGAAAAATCCCTGCAAAGAAATATTCCTCTGCCGAGGAGATGATCCACGATGTTCTCGGAGAGGATAAAGATCATGCTTGAACGGAAAGTTACCGATCCATTCAAGAAAGACCTGAATGGTAATTCAGGGCGGGTCAATCCGATCTGATGTGCAAATCCGTATTTTCTTAAGAAAGCCTGTGCCTATCGGCTTTTTCTCTAATCAAATCTAAAGAAAAAAGAAACAACTTATTTTTCTATCAATGGGGTGATAGAAGAAATCAAAGAATAAAGATTCGAGTGTTCCGCAAGTCGGAAGAAAGAAGCGGTGAGGTCAACAAACTTTTCCCGGTTATATCTTGGTAAGCAGGATAGAAGGATTTCTTCATAGAAGGAATAGAGGACTTCTAGTCCTCTTGCCGCCTTGAAGAAATTCTCTTCTTCCCCGACATAAGGGAAGGTGACAAAAAGAAGATGATTGGCAAAGATCTTTTCGGCTCTTATCTCGTAGTAAGGAATCTTGTTGGAAAGGAGAGTTTCTCTTGTAAGAGGATCTCTATCCGGATCCATCTTACTTACTTCTTCTCCTAGGCTATAGGAATGATGAGTAGCTTGTTTCAGATAGGTTAGATAAAGAGGAATTTCTTTTCTCGGTAAAGGTGTCACTCCGAGATAGGTAGCGATATGGGAAAGTCTTTCCGGTATCGTATATCTTCTGTTCCCGATCAAAGAGAAGCAGTGGTTTCTCTTGGTGATGAAGTCTTTCGGATACTCTTTTCTTTCGTCATCCTCGAAAGCAAAGGAGAGGGTCTTCTTATGGAAGGTGAGTTTCTCTTTGGAATGGATCAGTTCTTCGATGACCCATTCACAGGAGTTGGAGATGGAGCATTCGGGAACCGGATAGAGTCTTGGTGCTCTTGGATAATAGCGGCATACCGATGGTATTTTTTCTTCTCCTAAAAGAACCTGTAAAGCGCAGTATCCGTCTTTCTTCCGTCGAAAGGGGCATTTTCCTTCGTAGGTGAGATTGATTCTTCCATAGTCTTCTACGCTAGGATGTTCTTCGATACCGACATAGGCTTCTATTTTTTCATTGATCTCTTCTGGTACCTCAAGAGAATGGAGAGAGAAGTATTCTTTCTGATTCAGGGTGATTTTCCATCCCTGACAACAGCAGTTACGGCATTCTTTGCCTTTGCAGGCAAAGCCTTCGTAGTAAGAAGGAACAGTGAATCTAGCTTGGAACAAGGTCTTTTTCCTCTTTGACTAAGGAAACATTATAGAAAGTGTTTTTGCTTCTGGCTCTGTTTTTTCTGCTATCTTATTGAAGAGAAAGGAGTCCGAAAACCAATGGAACTCAGAGATAAGATCATCTATCAGATTTTTGTAAGAGACTATAGTGAAGAAGGGAATCTTCAGGGATTGATTAAGAACTTAGATACGCTTCTTTCGACCGGTGGCGATATCTTTTATCTGATGCCGATTCAACCCCTCGGAAAGATAGGTAGAAAAGGAACCTATGGTTCTCCTTATAGTATCCAGGATTATGAAAAGATCGATCCTCTGAATGGTAACGAGGAAGATCTCAAGGAATTCACTTCTCTTCTTCATTATAAGGGAAAGAAAGTGATCCTCGATATGGTGTTTAACCATACCTCGAGAGATTCCAAACTTAGTAAAGAACATCCAGATTGGTTCTATCAGAAAGACGGGAAACCCGTTAACCGTATCAAAGATTGGAGCGATGTAGCCGATCTGAATCACAGTGTCAAAGGGGTCGATGAATATCTCATCGACAAAGTCTTGAAGAAATATGTCTCTTTAGGGATCGATGGTTTCCGTTTTGATGTGACTTCTTTGATTCCGCCATCGTTTTTCAAGAAAGCCAAAGAGGCCTTAGGAAAAGACTGTCTTTTCTTAGGGGAAGTCGTGGATACGAAGTTCCTCAATTATCTAAGAGCCATAGGTATCCCGAGTTATTCGAATGGCGAATATGCGGCTAGTGGTATGGAACTCTTTTATCCTTATGCTTCCTGGGGATGGTTACAGGATTATTTAGAAGGAAGAAGCGATTCTTTAGCTCCTTATGAAGCTGCATTCTCTTTAGAAGAAGCTTCTCTTCCTTATGATTGTCTTGTGACGAGAGCGATTGAAAACCATGATCGGAAAAGAATCGCTTCCTATTCCAAAGAGGAATCTTTCACAAGATCTCTGTTAGCTTTCTCTTTCTTCACGAAAGGTCCTGCTTTTGTCTATAACGGAGAAGAAAGAAAAGCGACTCATCATCCGGATATCTTTGAAAAAGAAACGATTCCTCAGGAAGTCCTAGATAAAGACTATTATGATTTCTATCAGAAACTGGTTTCTCTGAAACATAGAGAGAAGAATACTTCTCTCCGTTATTCGGAGATCCTCTCTACCAAGGAGAATGTTCTCTTAGTAAAGAACTCCTTTGAGAACAATAAAGTAGAATACGGTGTCTTCAATCTTTCTAAGAAGCATGAGCTTCCTTATACTTTACCCTGTAAAGGAAAGGATCTCTTAAGCGGGAAAGAAGTAAAAGAAGAAGTTCTTCTTTCTTCTCCTCTCTGGATCGAAACAGAATAAAGAAGACAATCCATAGCAGCGGGAATCCTCTTTGATTCCGGTTGCTATTTTTGGTTGAAGTAGAATTTCTCTTGCACCTAAAAAGCACATATTCTATACGTGTTTTGTCGTATCCCGTTGGTAGAGGTTATGGCAAGTAAGAACACAATGACGAATTTTACTTTCAAGATGAATCGTGAAACCAGGGAAGAATATCGTAAGCTTTGTGATTCTCTTGGATTAACGATGTCGGCAGCTACCCTTGCCTTAATTAAGCAAGCTGTCCGTAACCAAGGAATCCATATTTCTCTTCGGGATGAGAACGGTTTTACAGCAGAGGAAGCAGCAGAACGAAAAAGAAAAATCAAGGAAGTAGAGAGAGGAAAGGCTATCGACCAGAAGTAAATTTCCGCTTTTTCTTCCTTAGAAACCCGTTTCATAGGCGAATTCCTTTTATCTTCTTAGAAAAGCACTAGAATCTTTTTCTGTGGAAGAAAAAAGACATTCTCTGCAGATGAATATGACGACAGGCTCGATTGCCAAAAAGAGTCTGCTTTTTGCTTTTCCGGTACTGCTATCCGGATGGTTACAGCTCCTTTATTCCGCAGCGGATTTAATCACCTGCGGTAACTTCGGTTCGAAGAATTCGGTCGGAGCAATTTCCGCTACTACCTCTCTGATCAGTCTGATTGTTTCTCTTTTCTTAGGTTTCTCCGTAGGAGCCAATGTCTTGATTGCTCAGGCTTATGGCGAAAAAGATAAAGAGAAAGCGGAACGTATCATCGGAGCTACCTATCTTATCGGAATCCTCTCCAGTATCCTCCTATTGGTGATCGGAGTAACCTGCAGCAAATACTTTTTATTAGCCATGGGTACTCCTTCCGATATCATCGATTTAAGCAACGTCTATATGACGATCTACTTTATCGGTATTCCCTTTATCATTATCTATAACTTCGGAGCAGCATTACTCCGCGGTATGGGAGATACTCTTAGACCTTTCTTATATCTTTTCTTCTCGGGACTGATCAATGTGGGTCTCAATTTTCTTTTTGTCATCACTTTCAAGCTCGATGTTGCTGGGGTTGCTCTTACGACTTTGATTTCTCAGGGTATCTCGGCATTTCTTGTTACTTATACCTTATTAAGAAGCAAAAACTCTTTTGCTTCTCTTCACTGGAAAAAGATCCGGTTCTATAAGGTAGAGATGATCAATATCCTTCGAATCGGTTTACCGGCCGGTATTCAATCGGCTCTGTTCTCGTTAAGCAATGTTGTCTTACAGAGTTCGATCAACTCCTTCGGTTCCGCTGCGGTCAGCGGTACCGGAGCCGAGAGTTCGATTGAGTCTTTCCTTTCTACCGGTGTCGATGCTTTTGCCCAGACGGCGGTCGCTTTTGTCGGTGCGAACTATGGAGCAAAGGATAAAAAGAGGATTCTCACTTCTACTTTCTATACTTCTCTTTATGGTTTTCTTTTCTCTTTGTCCGGTGGTCTCTTTGTATATTTCTTTGGAGAACCGTTGCTGAGAATCTATATCTCGGATCCGGAGGCTATCTCCTATGGATTGGAGAAGATAAAGATCATCGGAGCTACTTATACCATCTATGGTTTACTCTGTACGATATCTTCAGCGGTAAGAGGGTTAGGTTATTCTATTACTCCTATGATTATTTCTTTAGTGGGTATCTGTGTTCTTCGTATTCTTTATATTTATACTCTTTTCCCTTTGGATCAGTTCCATACGATCTTCGGTCTTTATCTTTCTTATCCTCTGAGTTGGGGGATAACATGGATTGCTCATATTATTTCTATGATTATCCTCTTTCGGAATACTTTTAAGAAAATGGATAAAAAAGAAGTAACAACTTCCGCAAAGCAACAGGAAGCGGTTAAAAAAGCGTAAGAAGAAAAAGGCTACTCGAGTACCTTAATAAAGGGATTCTCGGATAGCCTTGTTTTTGTTTCAATCTCTATTAAGCAACCTGCTTCCGGTTCGCTTTCAGAGCCTGTTTTAAGAATAAGGCTCCTTCGCTCGTGGAGAAGAAATTTCTAGACCAACTTTTCCCTTCGGTAGCAGGTTCTTCGCTAGAGGAAGTATCTTGTAGATCTCCTACCTTTCTTCCTAAAGAGGAAGCAAAGGAAGAAACAAATCCGTTACCGAATTTCCAGGTAGCAAAGAGAGAAGAGTTCTTTGTTTTCGAAGTCGTCACTTTCTTGGTAGGATAGTCTTCACTATAGAGCTTAGGTAAGGAGAAAGAAGTAGAAAGAACTTCTTTTGCTCCTTCTTTCTTAAACGCATAATCAAATCCATAAAGAAAAGGAGGAAGAGTAGTGATTCCCTGTAAGGAATCATCACTACTATCGGTAAGGGAAACCAAATAACCATCGTTATCCCCTTCTACGACAGAACCATTTGAGAATTTAAGATTCTCTTTGACGAGGGATTGCATCGCCACAACAAGGGTAGCTGCCGAACTGCAATAGATATAAGAGCCTTCTCCTTCTCTGGAAATGTTCTTCAGAAGAGCGATAGCGGTAGAAGAGTTATTGGAGATGTTGATGCAGGAGATCGAAACATCCTTTTTGACGATGTTGCGGACCTGACGCATGATGGTGTTTTCCTGTTCGAAAGGATCACCATCGGAGAGGATGATGATGGACTTATAGTCGCATTTCGAATCGGCAATCTGGTTGCTGGCCGCTTTCAGACCAGGGATGATCTCGGTGCCGCCTTCGGACTTGATCTTATTGATGGAACGGCGGACCTGATCCTTGTTCTTGACGGAGGTTAAAGCCTGAACGGTCTTACCGGTATCGGAG
>ONBI01000013.1 GCA_900316035.1 uncultured Eubacteriales bacterium | reverse complement strand
CCTACGGATAGAAATGTGATACCAAGGCGCTTTGGACGGGTGAGTTGGCAAGAAGTAACAAAGCCCAAAAGACAACCGTAGTTCCAGGGTGTAAATCACAAGGGTAGACGAGGAAAGAGCATTGACTTATCCCATGAGACCTCACACAGGGTAACACCTAGAAAATCGAAGTGTGAGGAGTCAGCAGAGGTCATAGTACCTGGAAACAGGGAAGGACCGAACAATCCGATTTGTCGATTCGAATGTATGTTCCGTGCTGGAGTCCGACACCGGTTACAAATCAAGGCGTATCCTTGGTGAAGAACATAAGAAATATAGGACAACCTACATGGATGCGGAAAGGAGAAAAGACAGCAGACCATGTTGGGTCTGTAGTAGGATTGAACCGCCCATTGCCGAACGGCATGATGGGTGGTGTGAGAGGCGACGGAAATGGAAGAGGACCTTCCATTTCCTAGCCTACTCGATTCGCCTAGAAAACTTCAAAGATTTTGAAGATTCTAGAGGAAAAAGAAATCCTAAACCGATATACTACTAACGTTACCTAGCAAGGAGAAAAAACATGAATCTATTTGCGGCTTATACGAAAAACCATCTGGGGAAGGAGATCCCTTCGCCTGCCAAGGAAGAAGAGATCCGGAAAGAACTCGATTCTCTTCTTCAGAACAATGTCTTCACCGAGAAGAAAGAAGGAGCATCCGAGAACGGCGATATCGTCAATATCGATTTCGAAGGTTTCTTAGACGGGGTTCCTTTTGAAGGCGGAAAAGGAGAAAACTATGATCTCGAATTAGGTTCCCATACCTTTATCCCCGGTTTTGAAGAAGCCCTAGTCGGGCATAGCGCCTCTGAAGATGTGGATGTCCATGTCACTTTCCCTTCGGACTACCAAGCGAAAGACTTAGCCGGAAAGGCCGTTATCTTCCAGTGCAAAGTCCATGAAGTAAAACGGAAAGTCCAATGCCATCTCGATGATGACTTTGCCAGAAGACTCGGTTTCCATACCTTGGAAGACTTAAGAAAAGCCGTCAAGGAGAATATCGAACAGGAAAAGAAAGCCAAGATCGATAGCGAATACCTTGAGTCTCTTCTCCGTTTCTTAGTCAAAGCTTCTACCATCGATGTCACACCGGAACAAGTGAGAAAGAGCAAAGAGAAGATCTTGACTACTTATCAGAACGCTCTGATCCGTTACGGGATGGGATTGGATGACTATATCTCTGCCTTAGGAATGACAAGAGAGGCTTTTGATGCCGCAATCGACGGAGAAGCAAAGAATACGGCGAAGACCGATGTTCTAACCGAATACATCGCAAAAAGAGAAAACCTTCAGGCAACCGACGAAGATATTCAGCATAAAGTAGAGGATCTTAAGAACTACTATCATCTGGACGAAGAGAAAGCGAAACAGCTTCTGGAACAGGAAAAAGAAGAACTCGCATTAGAATGCACCCAGGAGAAAGTAGGGGACTTCTTATTAGCGAATAACGACTAGTAGGAACCTTGCAATACACAGAGGCAGGCTTTATAACTTCAAAGTCTGCCTTTTTACGAGAAAATAAAATAGAATTTAGAAAAAAGTGATGGTAGATTAAAGATTTTGATGAAAAGCAGAAGCTCCTACTAGGAGCCGAATTTCCGAAAAGCGTGAAATTTTTCATTTTCCGAAATTCGTTGCTATATGTCTCCTGAGTTTTTCAGGACGGCTTTATAGAAAAAAGAGGAATCGGTAACATCCATTCCTGAGAATCGGAGCGAAGGCAATCGACTTTTTATTGGATTTTCCTTTTCTCCTGAGAGAACGCTTTTTCTTTCTTGGGAGCTCTTTCTAAGAAGGAGACATGATTGAGAGCTTTGATTAGAGGTAGTAGCATCGTCGAGATAAGAAGAGAAGTGATAAAGGAAGTCAAGAAGCGGTAAAGAGTTTCAAAAGCGGTATATTCGGCAGGATACTGATAAAGATAAGCATCGAGATAGATGACTCCGGTATTGGCTAAGGTCATGAAGAGAGAAGAAAGGATCATGGTCAGGTAATAAGGAAGAAGATGTTCTTCCAGGTATTTTCCTTTGTTACGATAAAGAGCAGCTATCAAAGATACAAGGAGGGCTCTTAAAGCACTCGGTAGCATCCATAGAATTGTTGTCGGTGCTACTCCATAACGGAGAACCTGGCTGAGGAATTCTCCTATCAGAGCAACAAAGACGGCATCGTAAGGAGGATAAAGAAGAGAGACCAGCAACAAAGGTAAAGAAGCCAAAGAAAGAGTGATGTTCCCAATCCGGAAAGAGAAATAGGAAAGGAGAACAAAAAGAGCAGCCATCATGCTATCTAAGCAAAGTCGTAAGACGCTTTTATTGTGACGCATGCTTTTTCTCCTTTCTAAAACAAAAAGAAAATAGGAAGTAAAAGATGTTCTTTCTCTTGCTTGCTAGTGGTTATTCTAGAGGGCTTCCTTCTTCCTTTCAAGCCAGAGAGGAGAAAGAGAAAAAGAAAAGCGCTTCAGAGGAAGAGAAGAAGGAAAAGAAAGAGAATAGGCATTGAGATACAGTCTTTTATTTTCGTTATGGCTATATCTTTTATCCCCTAAAAGCGTAAAACCGAGGGAGGCTAAAGCTACTCGGATCTGATTGTGTCTACCGGTTTCTATGCGGATATCCAGGGCGGTACCTATCTGAATATAGTTTGTAGCGAGGATATCGGTGATCGCTTCTTTTCCTTCGTCTTTGTTACAGATAACACTCCGATACGAGATATCCTTCAGATACTGAACGACATGATACTTGCTTCCTAAGGGGATTCTTTCCTGAATCACGGCTTCATAGTGACGTTCTACCTGATGTTCTTCAAAGGCTTTTTGAAGAAGAATCTGTATATTTCTTTTCTTGGCAAAGATCATGATACCGCTGGTTTCATAATCTAAGCGATGGACGATAAAAAGAGATTCTCCTTTTTTGAGGAGATATTCTCTCAGATAGTGATAGAGATTATGGGAGAAGGTGTTCTTGGCTTTGGTGCGGATCGAGAAGACATCTCTTTCTTTATAGACAACCAAAATATCCTCATCTTCATAAAGAAGAGAATAGGGGGCTTTTCTATTTGCCATTTAAGGAGATAATCTCCTTCATCTGCCCGTCTAGGATCGAGATATATTCCTTCGGAAGTTTGGTTTCATCGAGGAAGAAAAGAAGATTTCCTCTGTCTCCTTTTCCGACGAAGACATAGTAGTTCTTGATCTTCTTGGCTTTGAGAGCGTCTTTAAAATAAAGTTCGCTTTCGATCTTCTTTTCGCCTTTCTTGGTTTTAAGGATGGTTACTTCTTCTAACCGATCGGAATAGTAATGATAAGCGTGTTTTTTCTTTTTGTCTTCTTTCGGAGAAGCGTATTTCAGAGGGACCAATAAGAAATGATAAAGAGAAACCAATAGAAGAACAAAAGCAAAAGAAAGATAGAAAATAGTAGCTCCCAAAGGGAAGAATCCGGCAAAACCTAAGATGGTAAGAATCAAGAAGACAAGGAGAAGAGTACTAAAGAATACCGGAGTGAAATAATCCTGATAGAAAAGACCTTTTAAGACGACACCATAGGGTCTATGCGGATAGCCGGTTTCACTGACAAGAGGAGAAGATAAGAGATCTGCTCCGCAGTGGATACAGACTCTCGCTCCGATTTTGTTCTCCCCGTGGCATTTCGGACAGAGAACGGTATGAGCTTCTTTGGAGTAAGCGATGATCTTCGGTTTATTGCTTTGGTATCTTACGAAAGTGATGAGGAAGAACAAAAAGAAGATAGCGGAAAGAAGAAACATAAATAGACTTGCTGTCAGATGGCTTTCCGGTAAAGAGGAACCCGGATTCAATTGACTATAATCGACTAACAGAAGAATCAAACAACCTAAAGAAGCTAAGAAAGTAGCGATCCAGGTGAAGAAGACAAAGGCGTTGAGTTTCTCGTGGAGATATTTCGGGTAACCGCCTAAAAGCCCGCTTTCGGGATCGATCGAAGCGGTCGCTACCTTTTCTACTTTGGCTTTCGGTTTTTCTTCTACTTGCGTTCTTGTTTCAGTTTTGCTTTCCATGATTCGATATGGCTTATCGTCTTATCGCTGAGACTGCTTTTAAGGAAGACAAGGACGGTGCTTTCACTCGATGGGGAAGAATACCGGAGAAGGAAAATATCCCGATATTCCTTGATGCGGAAGAGATCTTCGAAGAGAACTTTGTTATGAAGAATCTTCTCTTCGTCATTGAGAAGAACACTCTGTTTCATCAGGATCCCATCCTCGTAGATCTCTACCCGAAAGACATCGGGTTTATTCTCTTTCGAGGTTCTTTTCATTCGCAAGGGTAAAAAGAGAAGATAATTCAGTAAAGAAGACATTTCCAGCACAATCAGGATGATGATAAGGAAGAAAGAGAAATTATAATCGGCTTTGGTATAAGCCCAATACGCTAAATAGGCGACGCAGAAAATAAGAAGAACAATATCGACAAGGATCTGCGGAAGATTCATCTCAAAACAGATGCGGACGGCGATTCCATAGGTATAGGAATGGGGTTCACTGAGAACCTGGATCGGTTCTCCGCTCGGTCTTCTTCTTTCTTTATAGGCAGGAGCAAAGATATCGTCCGAAGAAGGAATCTCTTCTTCGTTTTCGAGTTCCGATTCTTCTTCATTTAAAAGAGAAGCACCACAGGCTTCACAGACCTTGGCATCTTTCGGATTCGGATGATGACAATGCGGGCAGAAAACAATTTCTTCCATCGGTTTGATTATACCATAAAGTCAAGGGCGCTTCTCTGGTCGGAGAGGGTTCTTCTCCAAAGAGAGAAGATAGCGTTTTCTCTTCTTACCGAAGAAGAGCAAAACAGAGGATTCCGACTAAGAGGAGAATCAGAAACAGAAAAAGAAAAAGGTAAGGAAGAAACTCGTGTTTCTCTTCCTGGTTCTTCAGGTCCTGATAAGTGATCCGAACGAAGAGGTTCGGATCCTTGAAGGTCTCTCCTCTTCCCTGAGGGGTGTTCTGATATTCGAAATAGATGTTTCCGTTTTTCAATGAGAGGCTGTTTTCCTTTCTCTCTCCCTCTTCTCCGAAAGAAGAGATCAGGAAAGAGGAGATTTCCTTTTCGAGGTTCTCCTTCTCTTCCTCGCTCTCGTTACGGAACACATAGGAAGCGGAAAAGAAGTAGACCTCCTTCTTCTCACAGTAGAGACGGAAAAGAAAAGGTTTTCCGAAAAGAGAATACGTAAACTGAAGACTGTGGATTCCTCTTTGATAAGGAATCTTCTTCGCTTTCAGTTCTTCTAGGAGTTTCTTCTCTTCTTTATAGAGAGTAAGACCTCTTTCCAAAGTGACTTCTTTCTCTAACATCAGTATCTACCTTTATAACGTTCTAAGAAATAAAGAAGGAAAAGAGTCACATTACAGGGGAAATAATAAGTCTCCGGATGCTTCATCATCTCCGGTACTTCTCCTAGAGGAATCAATCTTCTTGAGATATCTTCAAACTCTTCTAAGTGTTGATTTCCAAGCGATACAATACGCGCCATCCCCAAGGCATTGATCTCATCGGAAAAGCCGGAAGAAGTAGGAGCCGGATAAGAGAGTATCTCGATATCATCGATGATGGCTCCGGCTTCTTCTTTGGCTTCTCTTCGCATCGTATCTTCGATGGTTTTATCCTCGGGATCCATCAATCCTGCCGGAAAAGACATCAGATAGGTTCCCATAGCGGGACGGAACTGACGGGTAAAAAGGATTTCGATCTTATTGTCTTTATCGACTTTATAAAGAGGAAACATGACCGCATCGGGTCTACGATAAGCATGGGTTTTCGGTAAAAGATGTTCGAGATCTCTTCTAGAAACCATGTAGTAATCGTAGTCATAGTGTTTCCCGTCTTCTTTTTCGACATCGTATTTGAGAGTGTAATAGTTTAGAAAAGGATGATTTGTCTCTTTGATGACTTTTTTGAGTGTCCACTTCATGCCTGTTTTCTTCCTTCTTTCTTAGAGAAGATATTAGCATTCTTTGCTTTGTTCTTTTCTTCTTTCTCTTCTTTTTTCTTTGGATTTAGTGAGAAAAGAGCTAACAAAGCAAAATCGATCAGACTACCGAAGAGCAATCCGAAACCGACATCCGATAAATAATGGGCTCCTACCCGGATACGGAAATAGGGAACCAGTAAAGCTAAGGCAATAGCCAGAGAATAGAAAGTGACTTTCTCATTCTTGAAAGGATACTTCAAAAAAGGAATAATCGCCGGGAACATCAAGACCTGAGCGATCGAAGCGCTATGCCCACTCGGCCAGGAATAGTAGTTATCTCCGCTATATTTAAAAGGTTGAAACTCCCACCAGGAACGGAAGACGACATGATTCGAGATTCCTTCTTCCGAAAGAAGGAAACGGTAACGGGGACGGCATCCAATATGCTTGAAAAGTTTAACGATCAACCACTGTAAAAGTTCTCCTAGTAAGAAGATAAGACCTAAGAAGAACATCTCTTTTGAATATTCATTCTTGAGTACTAAGAACGCCGTGACAAAGAGAACCGCATTCAGCAATACCGAAATCAGATAAGCAACTACCGGCGTAAACCGATACCCGTAGTATCCGCTTCCCTCTTTGATGCACATCGCATCGCCGAGGTTATAGACACTCATGATTAAGGCGATTAAGAATAAAGCCCATCCGAGGATCTTGAATCCGATTCCTTCTTTCTTATTCATGGATTTAAAGACTAAAACAGCTCCAAAAGGAATCGTTGCAAACCCGAATACCTGTCCCATGGTCTCGATAAAAAGACCGATGGCATCTTTCTGATCGACAAGTGCTTTTGAAAGCTTATAGTCGAAGAAAGAACCGAAGAGAATCAAAACAAGCGAAAAAGAGAAAATAGCAAGATAATACGGAAGCGGCAATCCGAAGTAACGTTTTTTCATAACCTTTTTCTGTCCCTTTGTTGTCTGAGGTTATTGTATCACAAGCTAGAGAAGGGCTTTCTTAGGAAAAGGAGAGAAAATCGAAAAGAATCCGTGGATTTCTCTTTTATGGTGAAACCCCACTACGTTAAGATAAAAACAGCGGAAGAACAGAAGAGGGAATAGGGATATGCGGACCTTACATCGGATCAATGTTATCGATAGGGAGTTAGCCTGGGTAGATACCGATATCCTAGAAGATATCCCCTATACCAAGATCTGGTGGCCTTTTCTCCTTTTATCGGATAGCCGTATATTAGGTACGGTCTATATTGTTTTTGTCTATCTGAACAGTTTCAAAATCATGGTGACGACTTGGCCTTTTACGTTTATGTTCACCGTTTTTTTCGTCTCTCTTTATGGACTGATGTTCTTAGGTGGAGCTTATGGGTTGTTCCAAAAAGACGCAAAATATCATTTTATAAAGAATAAAGCGGCTTTCCTTACGATTCTACTCTTGAGATTAGCTCTTTTTATCGGTTCTCTTCTTCTTACCAGTATCACGACGAAGTATGTTGAGACTCCTCTTCCTAACGGTGGTGTCTCGATCTCGGTCGCTTATCCTCATTGGCCTTTGATCCTTATAAATCTAGTTGTTTTCTTTGTTATCGAGCATATCTATCATATCCATCAGGTAGTACCGGTAGAGTACCATTACTTCACCTATCGCTATAAACACGAGAACTTCTTCAAGAAAGAAAAAAAGAAAGAGGAAAGCAAAGTTCCTCCTCTTATTTAAGGTTTCAACTTTCTTTTCTCTTTTCTAAGCGTTAACAAGCGAGAAAGCGCTGTTCCATCGGGTGTTTCACCTTTAAAAAGAGGAAACGATACGATAAGATAATAGAAGTAGTATTCCTTTTGTCTTGATAAAGGAGAAAGGAGAAAAAGGAAGTATGGCAAAACCAGTAAAAAGAAATCGTGTTCCGAAGAAAAAACTCAATCTGACGGATGTCAAACCCGGACTCTACCTGGATGAAATCACCTATGGAAATATTCTTCCTCTTACCGAGCAGGAAGCTTCGGTCGGTGGAAAAGAATATGTCTATGAAGGAAAACTCCATCATGGCAAGATTGCCTTTGTCGGTGGCGAAGGCTTAAAAGAGATCTTCCCGGAGATGGAAGGTTTCAACCACGGCTTCACTTTGGAAGGTGTCGCTCCGAAGATCTTTGAAGTCCGTAATGCTCTTAATATCTATTCCGAAAGCGAAAAGCGTCTTTTCTCTTATACCACCAAGAAATCCGAGCTTCACTTTATCGGAGATCCGAAGAAAGTCTATAAGCTCTATCTCCGTTTCTACGATAAAGAGAACCAAGGAAGCACGGAGCGCTGGGCTGTCCTTTACGTCGAAGAGAAGTAATACTCTTTCGCATTCTTAGAGAAGGTCTCTTTCAGACCTTCTTTTTTCCGTCACTATCTTTTGAGGAGGGTAACGTGGTGATTGTTATCGGGGGAATGATCGGTTTAGGGAAGACAACGGTTGCCGAGATCATCGGGAAAGAACTTTCCCTTCCGGTTTATTATGAATCCGTCGAAGGAAACAAAGTGCTTCCGCTTTACTATACGGCCAGCGAAGAAGAACAGCAGAAGTACCGCTATCCTTTCCTTTTACAGCTCAATTTCCTCACGACCCGCTTCCATGCGATCAAGGAAGCTCTTCTTCATGATAATGCGGTCTTAGACCGCTCCATCTATGAAGATCAGTATTTCGCTTCTAAGATCCATGACCAAGGGAGAATGAGTGACTTAGAGTATTCTCTCTATTGTGACTTACTGAAAGAGATGATGTCCGAGATAGACGGAATGCCGAAGAAAGCTCCGGATGTGATGGTCTATCTCAAAGGCACTTTCCCTACGGTCTTAAAAAGAATCAAAGAAAGAGGAAGAAGCTTTGAACTGGCTCCTTCTCTCGTTGACTATTATCACGACCTTTGGAAAGACTATGACGAATGGGTGTTTCATTCCTATAAAGCAAGCCCACTTCTCGTAGTGGATGTCGACCAAAGAGACATCAAGGAGAATCCGGAAGATCGGAAATGGTTGCTCTCGGAACTGGATAAGATCTATCAGAGATTGGGAAAGAAGATAAGTTAAAGAATTAGAGAAAAAATGATAATTTCTGCTATTTTATAGTGATAAGAATTGAATTTTGTCACTTGTTTCGTAACGTGAAATAAAAAAGAAATAAATTTTTCCTTCCTTCTTTCTTGACAAGCGGAAAGGGAAGAACTACCCTATCAAAAAAGGAGCTCTTGCCAATGTCAGCGCTATTGTCGCTCGTTCTCGCTTCGACCTTGACCGCTTCATCCGGCGTTTCTGTTGTCACTCCTCCTTCGGTAGCCATGTCTGCCTCTCAGGATTCCTCTTCTTCTTCCTGCTCTGCTTCTTCTTTTCCGCATCCCACCTATTATGTCAAGTCTTATCTGCACGATTCCTGGGAGACGGAGAAAAAGTCCGAAAAGCTTTATCTAGACGAATTCGATTTCGGCCAGACTCCCAACCAATCTATTGAGAATTCCACTTCCCTTATGGATTGGAATGACCATTTTTTTAGGAAATTACAGTGGCTTCACTAGCATTGTCGATAGCGCAAACCTATATTATCCCTATTGTAAGCAAGATAGCGATTTCTATACTTTCTCCCTCTATGCTCAGTCTATGGTTTCCATTTCCTGTCTTGCTACTTCTGCCACTGATAAAAACGGCAACCCTGTAAAAGATAGCCGTTTTGATTTCTTCCTCTTCCCGGCTCTTCCGGAGGAATAAGCTAATGCGGAACAGAAAAATACCGTTGATCTGCTCTTTTCTTTTCCTTCTCTTATCTACTTCCTGCTCGCCCTCTGACTTCAGCAGCTCGAGAAACATTTCAGATAGCGACTCTTCTGTAGAGTCAAGTACAAGTTCCGAGGCACAACATCCTGTTCAGGAGATTTCTTTTTTCGGTTTTGGACTTTACATAGAGGGTGGGGATTATGCTTGGCTTCATTTCAAAAACAGGTTTTCAGAAAATCCAGAATTCGCAATATACATACATTCCGCTAAGCCTGTTTGCCTCGAGCCCTATCACGAAAAGATAGAAGGGTTCTCGCCTGAAAACCGAAAAGAAGTCGCTCTGACCGGTGCTTTTCATTCTGATGGGCAAGAATACGAATACTATTCTTTTTATGATTTTTATCTGCCTCGGGAAGAGGAAATTTATTTCCGTGTGTCCCCTCGCGGTCTATACTATATTCATTGTTCCGTTTGTCTTCACAATTTGGATTCGCTGGTTAATTTTATGGAAGATAGTGAAGGCAATTACTTTTTGAAAGGCCTCCATGTTCATGAGCTCACCTTCTATTCCTGTGATCCGTTCCGTCATGATTATGATCCAAGACTGGGGCATTACCATATCTGCTGGAAAGGGGACCTATCCGTCTTCGAAGAGCATGAATTCTCTTTCCCTTATACCGGATCGGACGGGAAAAGCTATGTTTCCTGTTCAAAGTGTCATTTTACGATGCCGGTCTACACCGGTATCGATCGATGAAAACTATAGAAGCAACCTGTTCATCTTTGCTTTTCCTTGTCGGAAGTCTATCCGAAAACTTCGCTGCTCTCTTTCGTTGTTTCTTTTATCCGCTATGCTTGAGGTGACCTTTTTAAAGTATTCTCACCGAGAGAATATTCTATTCGACTTCTCTTTTTGAAGATCCTGTTTTAGAGGAGCTTCCCCAAGAGCACTTTTTTATCTTTGCCTAGGAAAAGAAAGAAAAGAGAGTATCTTCGGAAGACACAAAGGAAAAGGAAAGGAAGATATTCATCTTTCAGGAAGGAGCAGAAAGAAGATTCGGATCTCCTGGAAAAACGGAAAAAGCGTAAGGTTTCCTCGGGTATCTTCAATCCTCGTCGTCTTTGTCTTTCCCGTTCATTTTCTCTTCGATCTTCTCATCTTCTTCGTGATATTTCTTCAGGCATTCTTCAAAGGAAGAGGTGATATCGGAGGAATGTTCGGGTGCTTTGCCGTTGAAGTAGTTCTTAAGAAGATAAGAGGAGAAGAACTTCGTGAATTTCTTTGCTCCCCGATGGTTGAGATGTTCGGCATCGTATTGATCTTTTTCCGGGTCTAAGCCGATATAGTCGGGAAGAATCTTTTCATCGGAGAAGTAATCTAAGAAGGTGAATCCGGCTTCCTCCACATAGGGTTTTGCACTTTTCACCACATAGTAAGCATCCAAAGGAGAACGTACCTGATAAAGATCGAAAGAGGAGATGGTATCGTCTAAGTAGCGAGGCATCTCCCCGAAGAGGAAGTTGACGGTCGGATATTCTTTGCAGATCGAAAGGATCTCTTTGAGATAGTTCAAGCCGTCTTCCGGTATCGGTAAGGTTTTCTCTTTATCGACTTTGGTTACTTTAACGGGTTTTGTAGCTTTCATCGGGGAATACCCTTTATCGAAGGTTTTTACGCCGTATACCAGGGTTTCCCAGTACGACTGCTGACGGAAGGAGTTATGACCGGGGAAGAGCTCATATTTCTGTTCTTTGAGATAGGGATATTTCTGCTTGAGTTCTCTTTTGGCTTCTCCTTCCGGCATCGCTTCGTAATACTGTTTGACAAAGGAAGGAGCTTCTTTCTTGGTCTGGTTGTTGATGCCGTTGAGATCAATATAGACGACTTTCGGATTCTGTTTCCGCATGACTTCCCTGATCTGGATTTCGATGGTTTCCAGATGATTCGGACTGGCGACGATCGAGTAAGAGGTAAGTCCGGTCTCCTCATACATCTCCATCGGGATAAAACCGTGGCGGATAGTGGAAGAACCGATCATCACGACATCCAGGGATTTCTCTTCCTCTTTATAGAAAAGACCATAGGGAGTTCCTTCTTCCAGAGAGAAGAAGAGATAATGGGCAACTAAACTAAGACATGCGGAGAAACAGGCAAAAAAGGAGACGAAACGGAAGATGTTCTTTCCGATCCTCTTCTTTTTGCTTTCTATGGGAGCAGGAAGAGAGGTTCTCTCTTCTTCTTTTATTTCGGTATTGCTATTACTATTCTCTTTTTCGTTTTCCATCTTCTTTTCTTCTTTCTAGAACTGGGTATAACCGAAAGCAAAATGCGGTAATCCGCTACCGTAGAATCCCCACCATACGGTCGCGATTCCACAGAGGATCAATAAAGGCCACTGGATATAAAGCTTCAGAGAATCGAATTTTGTTAAGAAGGTCGTATTGGGTTTTGCTTCCTGAAGGATATCGATCACCAATACCGGCAAATAGGAAACACTGGCGAAGATGACGGAGAGATATCCTAACTGGTTGTTGAGGTTCGTGATATCGAAGTAGGTGTTACTACCGGAGAAGATCTTCGTGATGAAGATATCGGTATCCTTTAAAGAAGAACACATAAAAAGGATCTTTCCTATTGCTAGTAAGAAGATACAGACAAGATGTTCATAGATCCTATAAGGGACACTTTTTTTACTCTGATGGGTAAGAGAAAGGAATTTCTCCGTGAGTGGTTCTAAGATAATCTCTAAAATGATGATAGCGCCATAGTATAGTCCCCATAAGACATAGTTCCAGCTTGCTCCATGCCAGAGTCCCGTTAAGAACCAGACGATGAATAGACCATAGATGGCAGGGACTTTCTTTCCGAAGTTAGGCATGAGTTTCTTCGAAGCTTTTCCTAGCTTCAAAGAGAACTTGCTCAACGATAAAGGATAGAAGATATAGTCCTTAAACCAGGTACCTAACGTGATATGCCATCTTCGCCAGTAGTCATCGATGTTCTCGGCTAGATATGGTTGCCTGAAGTTCTCCGGTAATTTGATCCCTAGGGTATCGCTTAAACCAATCGCGATATCCATATACCCGGAGAAATCACAGTAATCCTGTAAGAAATAAAGAACGATGGCTAAGAGTGCTTCGCTACCGGATAGATCCGCGACATGGCCGAAAGCAAACTGGATAAAGACATAGAGAGTATCGGCTACGACCATCTTTTTGAAGTAACCGAAAAGCATTCTCTTCAAACCGTCGGTAAATTGCGGATAGGAGAACTCTTTTTCTTCAAAGAGCGTCTGTTCCATCTCTTCGTAGCGGACGATAGGTCCCTGAAGGATCTTCGGGAAGTAAGCTAAAAACAGAGAGAACTTGAGATAGTTCTTCTCGGGTTTGATTTTCTCCCAGTAGACATCGACAAGATACGCGATCGCCTGGAAGGTATAGAAAGAGATACCTAGTGGTAAAAACCACTGGGTGATTCTAGGAATCGAGGTATTCTCTGCTCCCCAATGGATCATGCCGTTTAGGGTGTCGATGAAGAAGTTGATATACTTCATCACCGCTAGACTTACAAGGTTAAGAGAGATACCTAGTGCTAAGAGAGATTTTCTTTTTCTTTTCTCGTGTTTTTTATAGTCTTTCTTTTCTTCTAGGCTCATCTCTCCTTTATGTTCCCGGAGGTATTCTTTTTCTTTTTCCTTATTGTCGGAGATACCTCTGGCACAGAAGTACATGACCGTAATCGAGAAAAAGAGGAAGAACAGAGAAGCCCAGGAGATCAGAGCAATAAAAAGAAGAGAAAGGAACAAAAGGGAAATATACCGGTATCTCCGTGGAGTGAACCAGTATATGAGTAGAGCTCCGAGAAAGAAGAAGAGAAAGTAAATCGATGTAAAGGAAAAAGAAAGAGGTGTCATCGTCTTCCCTTAGTCCGAAAGACGAAGAACCATCTTGACTAATCCATCGAGAGAATCGAAGTTCTCGTAGACGATCTCTTTCGGGGAGATCTCGATATCGAAGGTGTCGCTCAGTTCACTGACTAAGGTGACGATATCCAGCGAATTGAGTTCTCCCGAATGGACCAATTCTTTATTGGTCTCAAGATCTTCGCTTTCCGGATGAAGGTCTTTCAATAAGGATAATACCTGTTCCCGTACTTCTTTTTCTTCCATTGTCCTGTTCTCCTGCTTATGCATTCACACTATTGCTTAAACGTAATCTATCTACTTTTCCGTTTGGATTGAGAGGTAAAGAAGGTAATATCTTCACTTCGTTAGGAACCATATAGAAAGCCAGTTTCTCTTTGGCTTCCTTAAGGATCGTAGGAATCGGATTCTCCATCTTCTCATTCAAAGAGCAAAAATAAACTAACCGATCTCTTTTCCGATTGAGAACCGTACAACCGGTTTCGATATAAGGAAGCGAAGAAAGAACCACATCGATATCGCTTAACTCGATACGGTATCCCATATGCTTCACCTGATCATCTTTCCTTGAGGCAAAGACGAAATCTCCGTTCCTATCGATCTCTCCATAGTCTCCGGTATGAAGAACTCTTTTTCCATTCTCGTTACGGAAAGTAAGAGCATTCTTCTCTTTTTCTTCTAAGTAACCGAGAGCTACCTGAGGAGAAGAAACACAGATTTCGCCGTTCTCTAAGAAGACCTCGTTGTTTCCTAAGGGTTTCCCAATCGGAATCTTTGAATCTAAGGGTACTTCTTCTTTGATCTCATGATATAGGATTGCTCCTGCTACTTCGGTCGATCCATACCAGTTATAGAAATGGACCTTCGGACAATGAGTGATCCAGTAATTGAGATACTTCGGCATAAAGGGTTCCCCGATAAAGAAAACATACTTTAAGGAAGGAAGCGAATAATAATCCAGTATCTTCATCTTGCTGAATAAGGTTAAAGCACTCGGTACCCAAAGAAGAACATCGATTTTGTTTTTCTCTAAGTATTCGGCTATCACACTCGGTAGAGCAAACCTATCCTTCGAAGGAATATAAAGAGTACCACCGGTAGCGATCGTCAGATAGATATCTTTTGCCGAAGCATCAAAAGAGAAGGGAGTCTGATTACAGAAGGATAACCCTCTTGGAAAAGAGGGGAAAGAAAGTGAGAAGTTCTCTAAGAAAGCAAGGACATTGCCTTTGGATTTTAAGACCCCTTTCGGTCTTCCGGTCGATCCCGAAGTGAACATCAGATAACAGGGATCTTCTCTCTTTTCTTCCGGTAAAGGTACGATAGGAGCCTTAAAAGCTTCTTCTTTCTTTAAAACGACAGGAGCCGAAGGAGAAAAACCATACTTGATCTTTCCTATCTCTAGGATATCTTTCTTTCTCTCTTCGGGATAAGTTTCATCAAAAGGAACATAGGTATTGCCACTTAGGGCAATCCCTAAAAAGAGAAGAAGACAATCCGCATTCCTTGAGACCGAAACAAGGATATTCTCTCCTTTGATTCCTTTATTGATGAAATAAGAAGCTACTCTTTGAATAGTCGTAAAAGACTCCTGGTAGGAGATTATCTTTTCTTCATCGACAAAGAGCGGTTTCTGAGGATTATCCTTAGCTTCTTTTGCAAGCAGAAAAACAATTGATTCCATAGGTTTGAAAAAAGCCTTTTACCATTATAAAGTCCGATTCCGTTATTGACAACCTAGGAAAGAATACTTCAACAGAAACTCGCGTAGATGTCGAGCTTTTTTACCGATTTCTGTTTGAGAAATTCTTTATCGGACTTTACAGGTACGAAGAAAAAAGCCTTGCCCCCAATAGGAGGCAAGGCAGAGTGACAGAATCAGTCGATATGCGGACCGGCAGCGACAAGAGCTTTGCCCTTCTCGTTGGTCTCATATTTATGGAAGTTATTGATGAAGCGGGAAGCAAGATCTTTCGCCTTACGATCCCATTCGTCAGGATCCTTATAGGTATCCTTCGGATCCAAGATCTTCGGATCGACTCCAGGAAGTGCAGTCGGGACTTCGAAATCGAAGTACGGGATCTTCTTGGTCGGAGCTTTGAGAATCGCACCGTCTAAGATGCAATCGATGATACCGCGGGTATCCTTGATGGAGATACGCTTTCCGGTACCGTTCCAACCGGTGTTGACAAGGTAAGCCTTTGCACCGGACTTCTTCATATGACGGACAAGCTCTTCGGCATACTTGGTCGGATGGAGTTCAAGGAAGGCCTGACCGAAGCAGGCAGAGAAAGTCGGAGTCGGCTCGGTGATACCTCTTTCGGTACCCGCAAGTTTCGCGGTGAAGCCGCTTAAGAAGTAATACTGGGTCTGTTCCGGAGTGAGGATAGAGACCGGAGGTAAGACACCGAAAGCATCCGCGGAAAGGAAGATGACGTTCTTGGCAGCCGGAGCATGAGAGATCGGCTTAACGATATTCTTGATGTGATAGATAGGATAAGAGACACGGGTATTCTCGGTCACCGAACGATCGTGGAAATCGATATGACCTTCTTTATCGAGAGTGACGTTCTCAAGAAGAGCATTTCTCTTGATAGCGTGATAGATATCGGGTTCGGCATCCTTATCGAGGTCGATAACCTTCGCGTAGCAACCACCTTCGAGGTTGAAGACACCATTATCGTCCCAGCCGTGTTCATCATCCCCGATGAGTAATCTCTTCGGATCGGTCGAAAGCGTGGTCTTACCGGTTCCGGAAAGACCGAAGAAGACAGCGGTATTCTCACCGTTTAAATCGGTATTGGCGGAAGAGTGCATCGAAGCGATACCCTTGAGCGGGAGATAGTAGTTCATCATGGAGAACATACCCTTCTTCATTTCACCGCCATACCAAGTGTTGACGATGACCTGTTCATGCGAAGTGATGTTGAACATGACGGCCGTCTCGGAATGAAGTCCTAACTCTTTCCAGTTGGTGACTTTGGCCTTCGAGGCATTGTAGACAACGAAATCCGGCTTGAAGTTCTTCAGTTCTTCCTCGGTCGGACGGATGAACATATTCTTGACAAAGTGAGCTTGCCATGCGACTTCCATGATGAAGCGGACAGCCATACGGGTATCCTTGTTGGCGCCGCAGAAGCCATCGACGACATAAAGCTTCTTGCCGGAGAGCTCCTTTTTCGCGATATCCTTAACGGCAGCCCAAGCCTCTTTAGAAGCCGGATGGTTATCGTTTGGATACTCCTTAGAAGTCCACCAGACGGTGTCCTTGGAGTTTTCATCGACAACGATGAATTTATCCTTCGGCGAACGGCCGGTGTAGATACCGGTCATGACGTTGACCGCACCTAACTCCGAGACCTGACCTTTTTCATAGCCGGTCAGAGACGGATCGGTTTCGGCCTTGAAGAGATCTTCGTAGGAAGGATTGTAGACGACTTCCTTGACATCCTTAATCCCGTACTGCTCTAAATCTTTCGGTTCCATAGTTTTTGTGTTTCCTCCTTTGCATATAGAGCTTTTCATCCCTTATCGTATCTTCTCTATTTCGTCTCATTTTGATGAGAATAGACGCTTTCCAAGGTGACTTCTCCGGCATTGAGATAGAGAGGTTTGTTCTCTTTATCCACTACCTTAAGTCTACCATCTTCTTCGACTCTTACTACCGTCACTTCTTTTCCTTCTCCGTAGTAGTTGAGAAGAACCTTCTTCCCATCGAGATAAGAATGCTTTCGGAGAATATCGAGATAGGAATCCTTGTTTGCAAGATATTTCGAATACTCCTTATCGAAATGAGTTAAGAAGTGATTCAGAACCTCTTTTCCGTCATAGGTCTTTCCCGTCTCAAGATAGAGAGAAGTCGCTTTCTTCTCTAACTCCGGAGGGAACCTCTTTGCATTGAGGTTAAGACCGACTCCGAGAATCAGAGCTTTCAGAGAAGAGCCTTCGCTCATCCCTTCTAGGAGAATTCCACAGCATTTCTTATCGTGAAGAAGAACATCGTTCGGCCATTTCAGACTCGTCTGAATTCCGTAATCCTCAAGGGTTTCATAGAGAACCACGCCCGTAAGAAGCGGTAACAGGGAGACACGGTCGGGATTGAGGTTATCCTTCAGGAGAAGAGAGAACATCAGGGAATCCTTATCGTCTTCCCATTTCCTTCCTCTCCTCCCTTTTCCGGCCGTCTGATGAAGAGCGCGGGCAACGCTTCCTTGTGGAAGCTTGTCCGCCTCTCTCTTCAGATATTCGTTGGTCGAATCGATTTCTTCAAAGGTCGTAACGGAGAAATTCATTGTGGCTTAGTTAGCCTCCGAAAGCCATGATGAATAAGCCAGCGGCAACCGCCGAACCGATGACACCGGCGACATTCGGACCCATAGCCTGCATGAGCAAGAAGTTCGAAGAATCTTCTCTCTGTGCTTCTTTCTGAACCACACGGGCGGCCATCGGGACAGCCGAGACACCGGCAGCACCGATCATCGGGTTGACTTTACCATGTGTGCAGACTTCCATGAGTTTACCGATCAGGACGCCACCGGCAGTCGCCATGACGAAGGCGAAGATACCTAAAGCGAATATCTCAAGAGTCTGAAGGTTGAGGAAGGTTTCGCCTGTTGCGGTAGCACCGACACAGATACCGATCATGATGGTAGAGGTATAAAGGATAGCGTTTGCGGAGGTTTCGACTAACTTAGGAACAACACCGGATTCCTTGATTAAGTTACCAAGCATCAGGCAACCGATCAGAGGAGCGCAGGAAGGAACAATTAAAGAAGTGATGGCGGTAACAACGATCGGGAAGAGAATCTTCTTTTTCTTCGAGACCGGTTTGATATCGTCCATATGGATTCTTCTTTCCTTCTTGGTGGTCAGTAGTCGGATGATCGGAGGCTGAATGAAAGGAATCAAAGCCATATAGGAATAAGCAGCAATGGCAATAGAGGCTAGTAACTTAGGAGACAAGGTAGAAGCCGTAAGAATCGCCGTCGGGCCATCGGCACCGCCGATGATACCGATTGAAGCGGCTTCCTGAGCGGTAAAGCCCATCGGAATCGCAAGTAAGAAAGTGATGAAGATACCAAGTTGAGCAGCAGCACCTAAGATCATCATCGAAGGCTGAGCGATGAGAGGACCGAAATCGGTCGTTGCACCGATACCTAAGAAGATGAGACAAGGGAAGATCTCGGTTGTGATACCGGCTTGATAGAGATAACCGATAAGACCCGAATACTTGGTGTGTCCTTCGGTATCCACATATTCGAAGAAGATCGGGTTATTGGCGGCGTTAGGGCCACGGAAACCTAAGTCAGCAATGTTGGATAAGAGACAGCCAATCGCCATCGGGATGAGAAGATACGGTTCCGCTTTCTTGGCAATAGCAAGATAGAGCAGCAAGAAAGCGATGAGAATCATGATCAGATTCTTCCATCCACCATCCTGGAAGATCCCGGCGATTGAGGTGGAGTCCCAGAAATCCTTGAAGAACTCCACGAAATCGTTTTGTAAGAGAATCATATCGTTAATTACGCGATGGTGAGGAGAGTTTGCTTGCTATTGACTTGCTGGCCCTTGCTGACAAGGACCGAGGTGACCGTACCGGCAGAAGGAGCCTTGATCTCGTTTTCAAGCTTCATCGCTTCGAGGATCACGACCGTCTGACCGGCTTTGACAGTATCGCCAACCTTCACCTTGACTTCAAGGATCGTTCCCTGCATCGGAGAAGGAAGCGGAGTTCCTTCTCCCACCGGTTTAGCGACAGGAGCAGTGGCTACCGGAGCACTAGCCGCAGCCGGAGCTGCAGAATGCGTCACCGGAGTCGGTTCTGTTTCATCGACGGAGACAACTTTGACTTCATACGTCTTACCATTGACTTTGATTTTATAGGTAGTCATACATTACTCTCCTTTTTTCTCAGCTTTTTCTTTGGCTTTGGCTTCTTCTTTGGCCTTTTTCTTTTCGACCTTCTCATCTTCAAGAAGTTCTACCGAGACGACTTTGCAGTCCTGTTTCTTCGTCTTACGGAATTCCATCGTGGCGACGAAGACCGCAGCCATCGCGTCATCATCGAGTTCCGTTCCGTCCTTCATCGTCGCATGTGGCTTATCTTCCAAAGCCGGAATCTTATTCATCAAAGCGATGATCAGTGCGATGACGATCAGAACGACGAAGACTAAGAGGATACAGATAAGGGAGAAGAGAGCCGCATCGCCGAAGTTGTTGATCTCCCAGAGCGGTTGTCTACCGCTCGGAGTCGTATTATCCGCAAGTACTCTTAAGAATGTGTTCATAATTCAATCGAGTACCCGTACTTCTTCTTGAGGAAGTTGATCGCGACCTGATCGAAGAGGGCGATCGAGAGAACATCCTCATCCGACTGGGCAATATCCTTATATTTCTTCTTGAGCTCTTCAAACTCGGGCTTGAGAAGATCGGCAGGACGGCAGGTGATAGGTTGTTCGTCTCCGATGATCTTCTTTCTTACTTCCGGATCGATCGGAGCAGGAGCAGCTCCGTACTTTCCTAATAAGTAATCCTTGATCTCTTTCGGAGACATCTTGTATCTCTCACCGGTGATGACATTCATGACCGCCTGGGTTCCGACCATCTGGGAAAGAGGAGTGACAAGCGGCGGATAACCAAGATCCTTACGGACCTTAGGAACTTCCTTTAAGACATCATCGAATTTATCCATAGCTCCCTGCTTATCCAGCTGGTTCATAAGGTTAGAGAGCATTCCACCAGGAACCTGATACTTAAGAATATTCGGATTGACGCCTAAGGCCTTGACCTTGAGGATACCGCTCTTGAGATACTTCTGCTTGATCTTATCTAAGATAGAGGCGGCCTGATTGAGCTTATCGGCATCAAGATGCGGATCATACTCCGTACCCTGTAAAGCATAGTTAAAGGATTCCGTGCAAGGCTGAGAAGTGCCACCGGAAAGAGGAGATAAAGCGGTATCGATGATATCGACACCGGCTTCGATTGCCTTGAGATAGGTCATCTGGCAGATACCGCCGGTACAATGTGAATGAAGTTCGATAGGAAGGTTTGTATCTTTCTTTAAACGGGTGATCAGTTCATAGGCTGTCGCCGGAAGAAGGACGCCGGCCATATCCTTGATGCAGAGAGAATCCGCACCCATGGTCTCGACTTTCTTCGCTAATTCGACGTAATAATCGACGGTATGGACAGGGCTAGTCGTATAGGAGAGAGCAATCTGGCAGTGGACGTGATACTTCTTACAGGCATCGACGGCACTCTTGAGGTTACGGACATCGTTCAACGCATCGAAGACACGGATGATGTCGATACCGTTTTTCGCGGATAATTCGACGAATTTCTCGACGATATCATCCGGATAATGGTGATAACCGAGGATGTTCTGTCCACGGAAGAGCATCTGAAGCTTCACGTGCGGGCAGGCTTTGCGGATCGCTCTTAATCTCTCCCAGGGATCCTCATTGAGGAAACGGAGACAGGTATCGAACGTTGCTCCTCCCCAGACTTCAAGAGCGTAGTAACCAGCCTGATCCAAAAGCGGAGCGACCTTGAGGATTTCATCGGTCGTAAGACGGGTGGCGATCAAGGACTGAGATCCGTCTCTTAGAGCCGTATCGACAATTTTGACTCCCATAGAATTACCTCCTGATTTTTCCTTAACTCTATGTTTTCAGTCTCCTTTAAGACCGAAATCATCAATATTCTACAACAGAAGAATGCAAACGATTAAGTACATTTGTTCGTTTTGCTCATTTTGCTCACAATTTGCATAAATGCTGCATAGTTAGCAAGAAAAAAGCGGTGAAACTACCTCTGTTTCACCGCATTCTGCGCATCGAAGAGCTTCCGTAATGGAATCGCTATCATCGTGGAGACGACAATCTTGATCGTATCTCCTCCTAAGAAGGGGACAACACAGACCATCAGAGCTTTTTCAAAGGTGTATTTATCGCCCATGAAGATCATGAACCAGATAAGACCGAAACCATAGATGAAGAAAGTAGCTAAGACCATCGAAGCCGGATACATCCACTTCTTGTTTTTGAAGTACGTAAGTAATAAAGATTCGACTAAGACACCGAATAAATACCCGATGATGAAGCCGCCTGTCGGTCCGGCGATAACTCCCGGTCCTGCCTTAAAGGAAGAAAAGACCGGTACACCGATAACCCCTAAGACGATATAGAGACCGACAATCAAAGGAGCGATTTTCCAATCGAATAAGGCTCCGATCAGATAAACCATAAAAGTAGATAGCGAGATCGGTACCGGTCCGATCGGGATCGAAAGAGGACTTAAAACACACATTAGGGCCGTAAACATAGCGATGAGACAGATCTTTTTGACGCTGCTTTTCATAACGGATTCATTTTAGAACATAATTTTCTTCTCACCTAGAAAAAGAAAGAAACTTTTGTTCTTAATTAGACCTACTTCTTCTCGATTGGCTTACTATTTTTCTCTATCTCTACCCATTCCCGAAGATATTTCACTGGATAAGGTAAGACCGTATAAGAATTCCAGCGGACAAAAAGGACACTCATGGTTTCAAGAAGTTCTTTGATGATGACCTTGCCCTGAATCGGAGTGACAGCATAAAGAAGAGAACCGGTTGGCAAGGATTTGTTCAACCCTTGAGCAAAAGCACCGCAGTTATAGAAGGTATTGTTATCTTTTTCGTAGAGATTGATTCCTGTAAGACCCGCTAGATGGTTTTCTACAAAGTCTTTGCTCCGGCTAGGAGCAGTGAACACTTCACTATCCGGTAAAGTGAGAATCCCGGTAGAAGCGATGACGTTGATATTGCCTTTATCATCGGCAATGATGGTCTTTCCTTTCCCAGCTTCCGAATGGAGAGTCAAAGCCATGTCCTGGTAAATCGGGGACTTATAGGCTTGAAAAAGGCCTATTGGTTTTATCGTCTCAAAACTTCCATCCGGAGCGACTTCCAAGAAATAGGCAGCATCGTCTTCTTCAATACCGAAAATCCAGTTTCCAGTAAACCCAAACATGCTCCAGTCATCCAATGTGAATCTTCTTTGGTGAATAATATCTTCCTTGATGGCGGTTTCTTTGAGAATTGTCTTATAGACAACCTCGGTATCGACAGCCAAAGCATTCTCTCTTGTCACACATTGGATAACACAATTCCGGGGAAGCTTGGGATAGGGATCTTCCAGCTCGTTTTTGATGTAATAGTCCCGATCATGAAGGAAGACAATATTCGGGGATTCGTTATCGAATTCAAGACTCTCTTTTTCAAAACAATAGGGGGCCAAAGCGAGAAGCTTCTCTTTCAGAATGGAGAAAGCTTCCTGATCTTCCGGAGTTTTATCGAGGTTGATGAAGTTCAGTGTCTTTCCGATGAGAGCCTGCTTTACCCCTTCAAAGAAGTCCTCGTCTTTCTTATTAGTGATTCGTTCTTGAATTTCCTGCTCGACAAACTGCATCGAAGCAAGCCCTTGGAATTTATCATTGAAAGCATGCAACGTCGTATCTAAAAGATAGGCACGTGTCTCTTTAATTCTAGTCTTGGAAAAATCTAAAAAATCCAGATGGGTCTTGCTTTCTGCTGGTACTCTGTGGACATAGAGAGAGGAATCCTCTTTTTCGTCCAGACTTCGCTTCAGTTTTCCGTTATAGGAGAAAGTATATTTCGGATACACCTTAAGAACTTTTTGATTCTTGAAGACATCGATTCTAGTAAAAGTCGTAGAAGTGGCTTCCAAAATCATATGGGACTGGTAAAGTCCGATATCGATCTGAACGGCTTTGAGAAATTTCTTCTGCTTTTCCGGAAGAAACCAGTAAAGCTTTCCTGTAAGATTGTTGAAGTAATTTTCTTGGTAATTGGAATTGGCAAGGGAACAGAGGAGAAGCCTCCCTAGGATTTGAGGCTTGAGATCTTGAGAAGAAACCTTTTTGATAGCGATATTTTCATCATTGACACTATGCTGTAATTCGCTTAGCTTGATGCCACCTTTTTCAAACATGGCAAAGAAACTCGCTCCATAGTCAAAAGTGATACTTAAAGCTTTGGCAGGTAGATCTGGAAGGTCTAAGATTCTTGCTCCTCTTTGAATGTATTTCTCCGATGTCCGAAAATAGAAGAAATCATAGGTTTCATCCAACTTTTCTACATCAAAAGATAGAGTAATTTCACTTGTCTTTGTTCTTAAATTCATGCCGTTGCATTTCCTTACTAATGCTTTCCTTAAGGAACTCTAATTTCGTATCGTCAAGGATAGCTTTTCCGTTCTGAATGGTGTAAAGATCCGGAATCATGTAGAGGTTCGAACTTTCAGCTTTGTAGCATTGATATTTGTTCCTCGAATCCACGAAGATGTTGATGATGAAGGCGGCTTTTCCATGGACTTCCGCAAGCTTCTTTGCAAACTTGTTCAGCTGTTCTTTTTCGAGAGGACGATAGGAAATCCAGTATTTGAAATCAAAATAGATATCCTTATCTTCCGCAAGCTGGAAATCGAATTTTTCAAAATCTTTCGGATTTTCTATAGGGACAAGATCTCTATGAACCAACCATTTCAAAACGCACTTTCCGATTTCTTCTCCTAAAGCCCCTAAATAGATATCATGGATGATATTCGGAAGAAGAATGTAGTCGTTCTTTTCAAAGCTTTGTGCATAACCTTGCATTATGAAATAGTTGTGGGCGTATTTTGCTTCGCAATTCATGATGTCATCTAAATAGAGGGCACTGGCACTGATTCTTCGATTGCAATTCCCGTTTTGGAAATAGGAATAATCGGTAATCGTTTTCTCGTCTCCTGCCTTTGAAGGAGAGAAGGCACAGTAATATTCCTCGATACCATCGGAATTGACCCTTTTCGGAAGATAGAGATTCCGCATCGATTCGTTTTCTTCTTTATTCAATTCTGTTTCGGAAATGGTTGGATGCTTCAAAACAAATTCACGAAGTTCTTTCCAAACACGAATGTTATCTTCACTCCACTCTCCGCGATTGTTTCTCTTCATCAGCTTGTGATAGATGGTAGTAATCTGGTCAATTCGATTGAGGACGGAGTAACGTTGCTTCGCGTCCTGACTTACGTGTTTGTCTACTTTGCCTTCGCAATAGTCAATCAAAGCCTGGAATTCCGGTGTCTCCAAATGTCCTCTCTCGGTTGCGAAATCCAACTTGTTGACAATTTCATCATCAATGAAAACGTGGGAAATGTCCCGCTTTTTCTTGGAACGACTGATTCTTCCGACAGCCTGCTTCAGAATGGACACCGCACAGTTGTTGACATCATCCGAGCCATAAATTTTTACCATAATCAGATTGTTCTCTGCTTTGAGCTTCTGGTAGTTCTGGAAAGCGGTCTGAACCAAAAGGCGGGATTCACTATTGGTAATTTCACCGGCTTCTCTTAGGGAAAGAACCTGATAGATGAAATTGACGATGTCGGTTTCATCGGAGCGACTTTCGATCCTGGAGATGATATAGGTTGGTTTTTCAAGGTAAATAGAGTCGATATCGTATTCTTCGTTATCGAGTTCATCGCTGTAATTGATATTCTGCCCTGTGCCGGCAGTATGATACGTCGTTACCAAAATCACTCTGCCTTTTTTAACAGCTTCCTGGAAGAGCTTGAGTTGCGAATTGTATTCGGAACTGTTAAGAGCAATGAGGACCGGTTGCTCGATATTCAAATCCTTACAGACAATCTGAATTCCACTGTTGAGATTATCGAAGGAGAATAGCTCTCCACTCTTTTTTAGAAGAGAATTCGTCATCATGAGTAGAACGCGAGAAGAGGGGCACTCGAGGAATTTGCGGATAGCTATCAAACAGCGGACGAAACGGTCTATGTGGAACATTCCACCAGTATCTTTGTTTTCCTGTTCTGAATATTGATTGAGAATCGCGCAAAGATTTTCTTTTGCTGCAGGAGAAAGCGAAAGACTATCGGCAGGCGCTTTTTCATCGAGAATCCGAATGGCCTCCGGATGAATCTGATTTTTCTTTAATCTCTTTTCGTAGTTTTCTTTGATACGCTTTCGATCTTCTTCATCAGGGAGATAATATCTATCCCCGAGTTGTTCCTGAAGATAGCGAAGATTGAAGTTCCCGATGGCGGTATCCGCTTCAGCAGTAGCAGAGAAAAGAACCACACGGCATTTGTTGGCGGCGGCCAGAACGAATTTTTCTGGGGTGTCGTCGAGGAAAGTCATTGCGAGGAACGTATTCATATCATGGGAGTCGTCGTTTGAGAAACTGTAATACTCGAATCCTTCGCTATAGAAGTCATAATTCAGAGGATTTTTCTGATTCTTCAGAATTGACAGCTTGCGGTTATTAAGAACGATGCGTTGCAGGTTAGTGACCGTTTTGCTTTCAAGGTGGAAATCATTCAAAACGGAAGAGACGGCATCTGGGAACTGTAGAGGTTCCGTTTTGCGGTCTTTGCTGTTGACGTATTCCATGTAATTCCAGGCGGCAACCGTAGTAAAACCGATAAAGTAATTAACGGCACCTTGTAAGGAACGGACAAGATAGTTGAAATTATCGGACTTTTCCTCTTCTTTGAGGGAGATGACATTCAATTTTCTATCGGAATCGTTTTTGATGAAGATGTTGACTTTTTTGGATTGATCATCGCCATAAATGGTCGTGGTTGTGTAATCGTGGAAAAGGAAGAATTTCTGGGAATCTGCATCGGCATCCAATTTGAACTGATAGGCGAGATTATGATCGTCATAGGTTTCTTTGCAGACACTGCAGAGTTTCTTGTAAGCACATTTGGTCGTCTTGTCTTCGTCCAAGTCTTCTTTCTTGATCTGGTGGAAAAGGGCAGAGGGGACTTCATCTTTATTGGTGGAATGATAGAGGCGGTTGACCAGCGTAAGCAGATCCAGCTTATAGTCAACGCAGTTTTCAATCTGCTGTTTCAGAAGATACGATTTTGCTGCATCCGATTCATCGATAAGAATCACCGAGTCATCCGTGATGTTGTTATCGAGGAAAGAATAAGTGCTTTCGATAATTGGATCGTTTCCAGCATAAAACTTGGAAACGCTCATAAGGATGACTTTTCTCTTCTTTGTGAGAATCGCTGGATATGCCTTCAGCAACCAAGGATAATCGTCTTGTATTTTCTTCAGCTTTTCGTCGTAGTTTTGCCCAAGTAAAACACGTCTCAGATAATTTCTCAGCTCTTTACGGAAAGCTGGTTCATAATCGTTCTGAATCATTTCTCGGAAATCCGACTGAAGGGTTGGGTCCGCTTTATTCAGTGCACGGACATGCGTTAGAAGAGGAGAAAAAGTACGAAGCCTCATGATTTCGCTCTCACGAATCGTGAACTGATTATCGCTTAATGCATCGATAACCGATTCGGAATTGGCAGGTATGATAAGAGAATTGTTGCGGAGAAGTTCTTTCCCTTCTTTTGTATCGAATTTGTCTTCTAGTTCCTGATAGGCGCTTTTGATATTCTTCCGTAATGGTGTCAGATAAAAGATGTGGGAAAGCTTATACTCTTCTAACTTGCCTTCGAGATAGTCGTGGACAAAATCCATCGACTGATACGTCTTCCCAGAACCTGTCGGCATTTCGACAACGAAAAGACCGGTACTCTTGGTACCATTTGCAGAATTGTTCTGGCTGCGTTCCAGAAATTTAATGAGAGATTCTTTCATCTCTTTTTCCTTTCTGTCACCCACACAATGTAACGGTGACACTCCGGCTTTTGATACTTAGGAAAGTATCTTGCCAAAGAAAGGATACCACATAGAAAAGCGCTTGGAAGAAAAATTTTGAACAGATGGATCAAAATATGCAACTTTTCTTCCTGTTATGCGTTCCTTGTCAAAGGAAAAGGAGGTTTTTGCAGCCTCCTCCACGTAAGTCTATTCCTCTTTCTTCTCTGCTTTCTTGGCTTCTTTTGCTTTCTTCTTTTCTTCTTTGCGTTTCTCGTGATAGTAGGCATCGATGATGCGTTTCGAAGTCTTCGCTCCTTCCCTGCAACAGGAGGAAGAAGGTTTTCCTTTCTTCCTCTTGAGAGGAGGAAGCACAAACTTATAGAAAAGAATCGCAAGAAGAATCAGAACCGTTACAAGAACGATAAGGATATCTACCCAGTTCATAAACCGATCACCCCGTTAAAACCGTTGATTCCCCAACCTATGACACCGAAGAAGGTGGAGATGAGATAAGCCCAGGCTAGTTCGATACCCATAGCGGCTAAGAGTTTTCTTGTAGAACCTAATTCTCTTCGCATAGCGGATACTGCCGATACACAGGGAATCGAGAAGAGGTTGAAGGATAAGAAGGATAAGGCAATCCAGGGAGCACCGAAAGAACCATCGGCTAAGAAAGCAAAAGGCCCGTTTAAGGAGAGAATATCTTCGCCGGCGATAACGGCCAACGAAGAGACAACCTGTTCCTTAGCGACTAAGCCTTGTATTGCCGAGACCGTCAGTCCCCAGGAATAGTGTCCACCCCAGCTAGGGATGAAGAGATAGGCAAGGATCTTACCGAGAGAAGCTAACATGGAATCGGCGATGTTAGCGGTAGTCATATCCGTATAATCCGTGGGTCCTACATATTTCCAAGACCAGGTGTAACGGGTAAAAAGCCAGACTAAGAAGGTGCAAAGGAAGATTGTAGTTCCTGCTCTTTCAAGGAAGTCCATCGTTTTATCTTTGACATCCCGATAGCAATAGTAGGCATTGGGTAACTTGTAGCTAGGGAGTTCGGAGATAAAGGAGTCGTTTTCGACTTTGAAGAAACGCTTTTTCAGAATCAAAGAAGTCGTAAGGATGATAGCGATAGCCATCAAGTAGCAGACAAAGGAGATGACCCATCCATATTTCGGAAAGATGACACTGGCAAGTAACGACATGATAGGAAGCTTTGCATTGCAGGGAATGAAAGGAGTAAGCATGATGGTCATCTCTTTTTCATCCGGATCTTCGACGGTTCTGGCGGTCATGACACCGGGAACCGAGCAACCGGTACCGACGATGAAGGGGATGATGGATTTACCGGATAGACCGAATTTCTTGAATAACTTATCTAAGAAGAAGGCGATACGGGACATATAGCCGGTACCTTCTAAGATGGATAAGCATAAAAAGAGCATCACCAGCTGTGGGATAAAAGCAAGAACGGTAGAAATACCACCGATCAAGCCGTTTGCTACCATATCGGCAGCCCACATGGATCCTCCGGCATTGAGAATCGCATCTCCTAAGATCGGTCCTAATCCTTTACAGGCAAAGGGGACTTCCCGGAAGAAGACTTCAATGGTTTCGGAACCGTTGAAGCAGGCGGAGATGAAGTCGCTAGTCAAGGAACCGACGACTCCGACCGAGATAAAGTACATGAAGGCCATGACGAGTAGGAAGATAGGGAAACAGGCCCATTTGTTGAGAACGACCTTATCGATCTTATCGGTCAGAGATTCCGGCATCTCTTTTCTCACTTCACAGGCGCTGGTCAGAGAAGTGACGAACTGATAGCGCTGATCGGCGATGATCTGTTCGGCATCCATGTCATAGACTTTCTCTAAGGCAGCTACTTCCGCTTTGGTGGAGGTGTTGGTCAGAGCTTTGAAGTAGGGGTCGGACTCAAAAAGGCAGACTGCTCCGAAGCGGGCGTTTTTGCTCTCTTCGAGTTCGTTATGGAGATCCCCTTCGATATGGTCGATCTCTTTTTGGATATCGGGATGATAGATCTTGAGCTTCGGATTCTTCCGATAGGTTCTCTTTTCGATGGTTTCGATAAGGGTAGGGATACCTTCTCCGGTCTTAGCGGAGATTTTGATGACGGTTAAACCAAGTTTCACTTCGAGTTTCTTTTCGTCGAGGGTGATACCGTTCTTGACTAAGATATCCGTCATATTCAAAGCCACGATCACATCGCAGTCGAGTTCCGCTAACTGAGTAGTTAAATATAAAGAACGCTCTAAAGCAGTAGCATCGACAATATTGATGATCAGATCCGGATCCTGATCAAGACAGAAGCTTCGGGTGACTTTCTCTTCCGCGGTATAAGGAGAAAGAGAATAGACACCAGGGGTATCGACTAAAAGGAGATCCTTGTTCCCTTTGATATAGCCTTCCTTGCGTTCGATCGTGACGCCGGGCCAATTCCCGATCGTCGCATTCATGCCGGTAAGAGCATTGAAGAGAGTGGTCTTTCCGGCGTTCTGGTTTCCGATAAGACCGATTTTCATTTGTCTTGCTCCTTTTTCTCTTCCGGCGGAAGCACCTTGATATCGATGCCTTTCATCTCGTCTAAGCGCATCGCTAATTCGTATCCTCTTAGCTTGATATCGACAGGATCGCCAAAGGGAGCGACCTTCTTGACTTCGATGATTACTCCTTTGGTGATTCCCATATCCAATAAGTGTCTCCGTAAGGCTTCGTTGTTGTTATGGAAATCCAGGACGATTCCTCTTTGCCCTTTTTTCAGGTCGGAGAGATGCCCGTAATCTCCGACTTTGAGGTTCTGTCGGTGTTTTGTTTCATCCGGTATAGACATAATTCTTTTTCCTTGTGACTCCTCCACTATAGTGTTAAAGAACACTAACCTCAAGCGGAAAGAAAGCACATTCAGAAAGAAGCTGCTTAAGTTAAATAGCACTAACCTTTTTGAGCGACTACACTAAAGAGGTTTTTGGCGAAGAAAGAGGAGAAAAATAGAAAATGGAAGTTGTCCAAGAGGTATTGACGGATCAGAACTTTCTAGGAGCGATCTTAGGTTCGATCGTCTTTATCTTCTTAGGCTTCCTTCTCCGTCATATCGGCGTCTTAAAAGAGGGAGCGAAAGACGTTCTCAATGTCTTAGTCCTTGATATCGCTATCCCCTGTATGGCTTTCTGCGCCTTCATGAGCGATTTCAAGGAAGAGGAGTTCCTCACCAACATCGTTCTTTTTGTCTATGACCTTGTTTTCTATCTGATCTTTATATTGTTAGGAAATCTTCTCTTTCTCAAGAAAGGCAAAACCGCAAGACAGATCTATGCTCTCCTTTTAGCGGTAGGACAATTGACTCTTTTCTCGATGCCGATTCTCAAAGAGGTCTATGGTTCTGCTTCCGGGGTATTGATTCCTACTTCCCTGATGTCGGTGGATTTCCGACTAGTTGTCTATATCTACGGTTATATCGTCATCAGTGAACAGAAGATAACCAAGAAGACCTTCTGGCCAAGTATGCGAAGAATCTTTGTGACTCCGGTCATGATCCTGATGTTCTTAGGTTTCCTCATCTGGGTCACTCAGGATGTCTTTCCGAAAGCCGAAATTGACGGAGCCTATTATTCCGCCTTGCGCATCGATAAGACCTTACCGGCTTTATATATGGTCTTCCATTTCGGGGATGTCTTAGCGACTCCTCTTTCGATGTTCTTAATCGGTGTCACCTTAGGAGCTAGTAACGTCAAGACCGCCTTCAAAAACAAGACCGCCTGGATCATCGCCCTAGGAAGAATGCTGATTATCCCAGGTTTATTCTTAGCTCTTACCATCGGTTTACAGGCATCCGGATTATTCCATTTCAACGAGATCCAGTTAGCCGCTCTCATCATCGGTAATGCCGCTCCGGTCGGAGCGGTCTTAGCCGTCTTCTGTGTCAACTACAACAAGGAATCCTATGTCGCTAGCGATGCGGTCATGCTTTCTACGGTTCTTTCCATCATCACTCTTCCTCTTTATTTCGTTCTTGTGAAAGTGGTAGCGACGCTTCCGATGTTTGCTTAGGACAAAAAAAGACGGACCGAGGGAAGAAAGGAATCTTCTCTGAGTCCGTCTTTTTCTATGCCTTCATTAACCAATCCTTCACGTATTCTTTCTCTTTCTCTCCTAAGGGAAGAGAAAGAAGATCGCATCCTCTTTCATAGAGAGAACAGAAGAACCCCTGATAGAAGAGATTCTGTTCTTCTTCTTTTTCTTCGTCTTCTAAGATGTTCTCAATATAGAGAAGAACATGATTCACTTCTTCGTCGTTCTGTTCTTCTACCTGGAGAAGGAAGTAAGGAGTAAAAAGAGAATCTAAGAAATTAAGAGAAGGAGTATCTAGATCAAAGGTGCTTTTTCCTACTTCTTGATAGTACTTCTCAAAGAGAGGGAACTCTTTTAATAGCGCTGTATTGAATGGGTCGTGTTTCATAGTTTCTATTGTAAGTCTTTTCGGGATTTCTGCGATAGAGGTTGTTATGGAGAAGGAAGGACAGATAGATAGAAAGGCCTCAGCTCTTCCGGAAGGAAAAAGGGATAACAGAAGCATTCAAATCGACTCATGAGGAATGCTTTTAATATGGTAGTTTTTGCCACTCTAAAAGTTGAAATAACAGTAGTTTTTGCTACTTTAAAACTTGAAAAAACGGTAGTATTTAGCTTTTTAAAACTTGAAAAAACGGTAGTTTGAACTTAAACTATATACAGAAAAGCGTGGAATCTGTGGGAGATTTTAGTCATGGAACAAAGAATTTTTAAGAGAAAAGCCTTGGATGCGCTGAAGCAATGGAAGGAAAACGATGCTCCGCATTATGCTGCCCTTTTAGAAGGCCCCAGACGTGTCGGGAAATCGACGATAGCGGAAGAGTTTGCTAAGAAAGAATACAAATCCTATATCCGCGTGGATTTTGCAAACGTCGGACCGAATGTCTTGGATGTTTTTGAGGATATTGCCGACTTGGATGTTTTCTTCCTTCGCCTACAGACGGTTACCCATACTACCTTATATAAACGCCAATCCGTCCTTATTTTTGATGAGATTCAACTTCAGCCAAAAGTGAGACAGGCAATCAAATATCTTGTTGCCGATGGACGATATGACTATATCGAAACGGGTTCTCTCATCAGTATTAAGAAAAGCATCAAAGGTATTGTTCTTCCTTCGGAGGAAGTGAAGATTTCGATTTATCCCATGGACTATGAGGAGTTTATGTGGGCTACGGGAAATGATACTTATGATGTCTTGCGTCAGCTGTATCAGCTCCATAAACCAGTGGGCGAAGCGACAAACCAGAAACTGATGAGGGATTTCCGCATGTATATGGCAGTAGGCGGCATGCCTCAGGCTGTGGAAGCCTATGTCGAAGGAAAGAACTTCGAGCAGATCGATGAAGTGAAAAAACGCATCATCGATCTTTATAAAGATGATTTCTATCGTATCGACGGGACCGGTTTGATCGGTAGAATGTATGATGCCATTCCCAGTCAACTGGCTACGAACAAAAAGCGCTACATCATTTCGAAAGCCACGAAGAAAAAGAAGATAGATAAGGATGTGGAACGCTTCCAGGATCTGGTCGATTCGAGAACCGTCCTTCCTTGTTACGATGTCCATGATCCTAGCCTTGCTTTGGCTCAGAGCGAAGATTTTGATATTTTCAAGCTCTATTTTGCCGATATCGGATTGTTCACTACTTCTATTTTCCATTCGGGAGAGAAAACCGATGAACATATCTATGAGAAACTGCTTAGCGATTCTCTTTCGGAGGATCTAGGTTATCTTTATGAGAATGCGGTTGCCCAGATGATTGTCAGTTCCGGTAGATCTCTCTTTTACCATACCTGGAAAAAAGAAAACAGTTCTCATCACTATGAGGTGGATTTCCTTCTCACTTCCAAGACAAAGCTCGTTCCTATCGAAGTGAAGTCCTCCGCAATAAAAAAACACGAATCCATTACGGAATTCAGTAAAAAGTACTCTTCGAAAGTGCTGACTTCGATTCTTCTGTCCCAAAAGGATGTGGGTCATGAGGGTATGCTGAAGTTCTATCCGATCTATATGCTTCCTTTCGTTTTGGAAGAGCTGTAAATTTTCGGAGTATGAACCATACCCAATTCTTGTACCATTAGGTAGTTAGGATATGGAAAAAACGGAGAGGAGCATAGCAAATGAATCTTGATTTGGCTGGCTTAAGGGACCCTCATCTGAATGTGTTTTATTCGTATGGCGATAAGTCCCGAGTTTGCCGCTTCCGGAAGTCAAAAGAGCTCCATAATGCCGTGGCTAAGGCAATTTGGAGCTCTTTTCAGAATAATTGTGTCATCAAATGATTTCCCTTCGGAATTTTTCGGAAAAACTGACGGAAAAAGCCGGGTTCAGAGCCCGGCCATTTTTGCCTGTGCGAAAATTCGTCAGCCCGTGTAAGGACTTTCGTAAATTTCACTTCTTCTTTTTAGTCGCGTCCGGAATCCGGAATCTCTCGCATTCCTTCGCCCACGGCATAAGGGAGGACGGATCCGCTCCGTCCCTGATTTTCTCAAGGCACCATGAGATGTACATGTCCGGATAGAGGCCGTTGACCTCGGCGCATTTGACGAGGCTGACGAGGACGGCGTGTTAGTGTCAATATTAAAATGTATGATTTCGCTAACCAGAATATGTACACCTTATCACCTGTTCCCTATGCCATCAGCTGATGGCATAGGGACGCCCTGGGCCTCCGCCGCATAGTCCTTCGTGCGGAACGAGGGCCCTTTTATCGTGAACACCCTGCTGTGGTGCAGGAGCCGGTCGAGCATGGCGTTGGCGACCATCGGGTCGCCGAACATCTCGCCCCACTTCCCGAACGGCTTGTTCGTCGTGATTATCGTCGACTTCCGCTCGTAGCGCCTCGCCACGAGCTCGAAGATCAGGTTGCCCGCCTCCGTGTCCAGCGGAAGGTAGCCGACCTCGTCCACGATCAGCAGCGAGAACGACACGTAGTGCTTCAGCCGGTAGTCGAGCCGGTTCTCCGCCTTGGCCCTCCTCAGGTCGGCGAGGAGCGCGCTGCACGTCACGAAGCAGACCGACTTCCCGGCCCTGCAGGCCTCCATCCCCGTCGCTATCGCCAGGTGGGTCTTCCCGACTCCCGGCATCCCGACGAAGAGGACGTTCGACCCGTCCTCCATGAACCTCAGGTTGGCAAGGTCGAGGACCTCCTCCCTGTTGAGCTCCGGCTGGAAGCCGAAGTCGAATCCCCCGAAGGTCTTCTTCGCGGGGAAGTGGGCGGCGGCGATGAGCGCCTCCGTCCGTTTGGTCTCGGATGCCCTCACCTGCGCCTGCACGAGCAGCGAAAGGGCGTCCACGAAGCTAAGCTCCCCGTCGTTGACCCTGTCTATCGCGCGGTCGAGCCCGTCGTGCATGGCATCGAGCCTGAGCGCCGTGAGCCCCGCCTTGAGTCTCTGATACGATTCCGTCATTTTCCCTCGAATCCTTTCAGGTTCTTCTCCGCCAGTCTGTCGAGGTCGTCGCATCCGCCGCCCATCGCCGAGGCCAGCCCGGCCCTGTAGTGCTCATGGAGGTAGTTGATCTTCTTATCCTGGTCGAAGGGGTGTTCGGCTATCAGCTGTCTGTTATAATAGATTCTGACGCTATTCCCGTCCCTGAGGATCCTGACGCTTTTTCCGGTGTATCCCAGAGGCACGGAGTACTGTCTTCCGAGGAACGTCACGAGAAGCGTTGAAGGCACTTTCGCGTTCGTTCCTCCGTCCGTGAACGAATCAAGCAGGCTCATGTTCGGAAGCTTTCCGAGGGCCTGCTTTTCCTTCATCTCGAACAGGCTCTGAGGGGACATCCCCGTGTCCGGGTTGATCTTGTCGTTGGCCTCGTTCTGGACGGCCAGGATGGCCTTCTCTATGTCGGCCACGTTCTCCACCTCGCCGTCGTAGGCCAGGAGTCTGTCGACGAACCTGTTCGACGACTCGACCTTCCCTTTCGTCTGCGGGCTTCTGACCTTGCACAGCCTTATCGCGATCCCGGAGTCCTTCTCCCACTGCAGGATGCCCGGATGCTTGCGGCGCCTTCCGTCCTTCCCGTCCCCCGACACGGAGACGATCGCCGACATATTGTCGGTGAGGATCTCGTCGACCGAGCCTCCCATCTTCCTCAGGAGCCTGTTGGTGCAGGCCATGAAGTCCTGCTCGGTCTTGCTCTCGGAGTAGTAGAAGAAATGCTTCCTCGAGAAGCCCAGCGTGGCGGAGTAGACGTTGAAGACGAACACCGTCTTCCGGTCCTTCGACCTCAGCTTCAGGTCCTCCTTCCAGTCGACCTGGACCTGATGGCCCGGATCGGTCTCGAAGCGGACGTGGGCCGTCCCCTCCGGCTTCGGGGCGTAGCCCTTCTTCCGGCAGTACCAAGTGAACGTCACGTACTTCCCCGGAAGTACCTTCTCCTTTGCTAAGAAGGCGTAAGCGCCCGCCATCGTGACGCCGGGTATTGCCATCTTATCGGCGATGAGGGCGTCGAAAGGCTCGAGCATCGAGTGCCTTTCGGGGATCTTTCTTTTTGTCTCAGGATGCTCGAAGTACTTCTTCACCGTGCGGCGGTCGGCATGGTTCTGTTCCGCCAGCTTCGAATAGTTTGGTTTCATTTTCCTCTCCCTGTAGAACTGCACGACGCTGATCAGATAGTCTTTCCTGTTTGTCCTCCCTTGACGGAGAACATTATCGTCGATTTCTTTGGGGAAGGTCCTAGGACCTTCCCCAAAGAAAAAGAAACGTACTCAGCTGATCATTTTCTGGTTAGCGATTTTGTACATTTCTAAGTTAGCACTAATAATCTCCGGCTTCGTCTCCCTTCTATACATCGGCGATCGCCTCCATTATCCTTGCCAGCTTCCTCGGGTCCGGGCAGCTTATCGTCATGGTGATCTCGACGTCCCCGGATTCCCTTCCGCCGGCATTTCTCTGTTTGTCGTCTACGTAAATTTCTCCGTTATCGGTCTTTTCTTCCTCTTCCGGCCTGAAGTGGATAACCTCCGTAGGCTCTTCCGGACCCTCATCCGGAGGCTGCTTCCCGAAGGAGGCGGGATGCCTATCTTTCCAGTGCTGGAATGTGTTGTAGCTTATCCCTCTGGAGAGGCAGACGGAGAAAAGGGTCGTCTCCCTTGTCCTCCGCATCCTTCTGTATTCCCTTGTAGAACTCTTCCTTATCCCTGTGTACCATGCCTTTAAAAAATCCTCCCGGTTCCGTTTTGAACATCGGGAGGATTAAAGCACATGCCAGGAGCCTAGAAAATTCGTGGTCTATATTTGACTTTCTAAATTGTCAAGTATATATATTTTTGGTTTTTGTGATGAATCGATATATAGGTATACAAAATTCTCATCCATAACAGAATTCTGTTATGGATGAGGCGGCTCGCTGTGATATCATACTCCTAGGCAATTTGACTAATAAACGATTAGCTCATTTGTCTTCAGCAGGACCATATATCG
>ONBI01000076.1 GCA_900316035.1 uncultured Eubacteriales bacterium | reverse complement strand
TACCGGAAAGAAGATACTCGACCTCGTACTGGGTGTCCTTGTAATCGGTGATGAGACGGCCGCCTTCCAAAGGAAGATCGATCATCTCGCCGTTATGGATGATACCTAGCCCGATACCGGTCGAGATCGTGACGAAAGCAGAATCCAGGAGTCCTTTGTTGACACCGTATTCGGCTTCGACGAGAGCGGAGCAATTGGCATCGTTAGCAAAATACAGTTTGGTATCCGGGAAATCGGCGCGGAAGAGAGATTCGAAGTCGTATCCGCCTTCGATTCCTAAGTTACCGACTCTTCCGACCTTGTTATGGACGACAAGACCGCACATCGACATACCGATCGCCGGAACCGACTCCATCTTGGCTTCTCTCATCACTTCCTTGATGAGAAGAAGCATCGTCTCATAAAGCTTATGCGGGTTGTTAGCAAGAGAGGGGACACGGCGGACAGCGAGAACGTGGAGATCCTTATCGACGACAGCGACTCGTAAGTTGGTACCACCGCAATCGATGGCTATGACTTTATCAGGGCTCATTTTTTACCTCCTACCTTGATATTAATCTTCGCTGATTTCCCCAGGCTTGTTGAGGGTCAAGACCTTGAGGAAGTTCGTCTTACCGGCACCGACCGGAGTACCGCCGGTCATGAGGATACGGCTACCGAAAGGTAAGTTGTAGTCTCTGGCAATCTTAAGAGCCAGTACTTCCATATCTTCCGAGAACTGCGGAACCTTACGGACATGGTAAGGATAGCAGCCGTAATAGAGCATGATGTGCTTTAACGTATCGATATCCGAGGAGACAACGAAGATCGGGCAGATAGGACGGGTCTTGGAAATACGGATAGCGGTCTTACCGGAAACCGAGAAGCAGACGATCAGAGAAGCGTTGATAAGTAAGGCAGTGTCGCTGACCGCGGAAGCGATCGCATCGGAGACCGTCTTATCGGAAGTATCGAAAGCTTCGTGTTCGGCGCTGATATAGTTGAAGTGCTTTTCGGTTTCGACGGCGATTCTTGTCTGCATCGCAACCGACTGCGCCGGATATTCGCCGTTTGCGGATTCGCCCGAGAGCATCACGGAATCGGTACCCTGATCGATCGCCCAGGCGTTATCGGAGACTTCGGCACGGGTCGGGAAGGGATTATGGATCATGGAATCGAGCATCTGGGTAGCGGTGATGACCGGTTTACCGGCTTTACGGCACTCTTCGATCATGTAGCGCTGATAGAACGGAACCTTTTCCGGCGGAATCTCGACGGCGAGATCGCCTCTTGCGACCATGATGCCATCGGATTCGCGGATGATATCGTCAAGATTCTCAATCGCTTCGGTGTTCTCGACCTTGGAGATGATCATGATGTTGCTTCCGCCGTTTGCGTCCAATAGCTGTCTCATATCGCGGATATCCTGAACGTTGCGGACAAAGGAAGCGGAGACGAGGTCGACGTGGTTCTGGCAGCCGAAGATCAGATCGCTTTTATCCTGCTCGGAGAGATAAGGCATCGTCAGGTGAACACCCGGGCAATTGACACCGCGGGTATCCTTGCAGACGTGGTTATTCATGACCTTGCAGATGATTTCATGCTTCTTCTCGTCTTTTCCGGTAACTTCCAATAGAAGGTTACCGTCATCCAGACGGATTGAGTTACCGATAGCGACATCGGCATAGAGATTACGGTAAGTGACACCGAACTCCTTCTCGTTACCGACTTTCTCAACTCCCATATAGATACGGGTCTCGGCTCCTTCTTTGAAAGTAGCCTGTCCACCTTCGAATTTCGAAGTGCGGATCTCCGGACCCTTGGTATCCAAGCAGATAGGAATAAGGATATTCTCTTCCTGTTCGATCTCTCTCAGCGTCTGAATCTTCTTCAGATGTTCTTCATGCGTACCATGGGAGAAATTCATTCTCATGCACGTCATGCCGTTGAGGAGAAGCTTGCGCATCATCTCTTTGTCCTGGCTGGCAGGACCGATGGTGCAGACGATTTTCGTCTTCTTCTCGATGCGATAGTTCATAGATACTCCTTCTTTTACTCCCTTCCTTAGGAAGGGAATCTTGGGAAACGGCAATATTATAAACACGGCATAGGATAAAGAAAAGCTACAAGAAACATGGTAGCGCTATCACGGGAAAAGGAAAAGAAGAAGAAAGAGAAAGTGTTTACCGGAAAAAGAGATTTTGAATTTTCTGGGTTTGCTTAAAATCCCTGTATTTCTAAGGAAATAAGGGATGTTTTCGGTGATTTTGAAAAGATGGTAAAATGAAAATGATAGATATTTAATAAATACTATTAAATAATAAATTGCGCCTTCTTTTGCTTTGTTTGTAGACGTCTTTTGAAAAGTAATGGTTCTTCTCCTAGAGAACCTATGGGAAATGGTATAATCAGGACATGAATGTTTTAGAAAACGATTCTTGCTTCCGTATACGGCTGGATTTCTCCCTTTCCGAAATGGATCAGGATGTCCTTTCGTTTCTTTATCTTCCGTTTCTGAAGGAGGATGCTTATTCCTTATATTTATCCTTTTATCGGTACAACTCTCTTCTGAAGACCAGTGTCTATGAAAGAAGTGAGGAATTCCTTTCTCTTCTCGGTTTTGATGTTTCTTCTTTCCTTTTGGCCAGAAGAAAACTTGAAGGGGTCGGTCTATTAGAAACCTACCGGAAAGAAGAGAAAGACGAACGGGGCGGAAGAAAAGTCACCTATTGTTATTCTCTTTTCCCTCCGGCAAGTCCGAAGAAGTTCTTCAACGATGTTCTGTTGCGTTCTCTTTTGGCGCAGTCAGTAGGAGAGAAACGCTATATTTCCTTATGTTCCTATTTCAAGGCAGGAGAAGGAATACCGGAAGAGGGTTTTCTCAATATGTCCTGTAAATTCAACGATGTCTATTCTCTTTCGGTCAAAGACGGAGATGTCTCTCTTTCTCCTGTCTTAGATCCTATGGAAGATAAGAAATATAAGAAGCAGTTTTCTTTTGATAAAGAGAAGTTCCTTTCTTTATTGAAGGAACATCAGGTACCGCTGAATTCATTAGAGAAATCTCTTCCGGATATCGAAGATGCCGCTGTCCTTTATGGAATCTCTCCGGAAGATCTTCTACCTTTAATATTGAACAGCACGGATTCCTCCAATATCTTCTATCCGCAGAAATTCCTTCAGGCGGTCCGTGATTTCCATCATTATGAAACCCCGATCGAAGTCAGTAGAGATACCGGTATCGCTCCGATTTCCGATAGCAAGATCGCTAAGGTCATCGAAGGTTTCCGTTCTCTTACTCCGGAAGGATATCTGGCGATCATGTATAACGGAAAACCTTCTCCTTATATGCTTGAGGAAATCGAGCATCTGAGGAAGGATCTGGGAATGGAAAATCCGGTGATCAACGCCTTGTTGGATTACTCCTTGAAGAAGACCAAGATGGAATTCAATACGAAGTTCATCGATAAAGTTGCTTATACTCTTTCGGCCAATAATATCCAGGATCCTTATAGCGCCATGGTCGCTCTTTCAAGCCGTGATTTCAATGTAGGGAGCTATTCGAAGAACTCTAAGACCAAGAAAGAGAATCCGAAGGAAGAAGAGGAAGTCGAAGAGAAGGAAGTCGATGATCTTCTGAAGGATATTGCTTTATGAGTCAAACGACCTTAGCAAGCGCGAAACTCTTCGCGCAGAAAGTCGAACTGAAAGAGGAAGATAGGAAGAATCTCGAAGAGAAAGTCTCTCTTCTCTTTAAGGACGACTTAAGAGCCCAGATCGAAGTATCCAGGTACAGTAAAGATCCTTCTACTTTCTTTACTTCTCCCTGTTATAAGAAGTCCTTAGGCGATATCTATTATTACCTGATGGACCGGAATGTCTGTAGAGAATGCCCGAAACATCTCTTGGCTTGTCCTCTTCCGGTGAAAGGATATCCGACGTCGCTTCTCTATCAAAGAGAGGATGACTCCTTAAAAGGAGTAAGAGCACCCTGTTCTTTAGAAAAAGAGAAGAATGCGGCGTTGGATCTCGTGTATCCCTGTGATGTTACAAAGAGTTCTCTTTTCTACTCGTTTGAATCGTTCTATCAGTTACTGAGTCGAAAAGAGAATCTAGCGAAGATACAGGGGATAGCCAGAGCGTTAGTGAGTGCTAAGAAGAATGCGGATCGATTAAAAGAGAGTGAAGAACCATTCGTAGGTTCCTGTTTCTATTCTCTTCATTCCCAGACGATGGCAAACGATTTACTGAAAGCCATCTGTTTCCTTTATGCCAGAAAAGGAATCAAGTCCAGTTATATCTCTACCCTGAAATGGATTCAGGCCTTCTCCGATAGAGATGTGAGAACCCAGGAAGAAGCCCAATACGATTTAGAACGTATCTCTTCGATACCGGCTCTGTTCTTAGAGAACTTCGATCAGTATCCAAGATATGTCGGAGCCGATTTCAATAAGAATGTACTTGTCCCTCTTTTAGAAGCTAGAAACCAAAAAGGTAAAGTCACTTACCTTTCAAGTTCTGTCTCCTTAGAACCGGAGAAACTTCTTTCGCCACTTCTGAAAGGCAGTGGAAAAGAAGGGAAAAGAGAAGAATATGCTTCTCTGTTCCCTTGGAATGTACTGACGGATTTTGACTTGAGATAGAAATTTTTTCTTTTCCCTGAAACAAAAACCTCCTTTTCCGACAATATCTCATTGAGGAGGTTTTTCTATGATCTACCAAAGTAGTAAAGAAGATTGCTCCAATGCCTGTATCCGGAATATCCTGGTTCTGTTAAGTAAGGATCTGAATTACGCTACCTATCCCTTAAACGAAAAGAAGGAGACGTTTTCAAAGATAAGGGAGACTCTTCTTTTCGAAGGAGCTTCTTACCGTGGGTTTGAGATCGCTTCTTTAGACGAAGTGAAGAAAGAGATGTTGCCGGGGATTGCTCAGATAACGAGAGAGGGTAGGAGCCATTTTGTGGTGGTGAAGAAAATCGGAAAGAAGAAAGTTTCTTTACTGGACCCTGAGTTTGGAAGACTGACACTGAGCAGAGAGGATTTCCTTTCTCTTTTCACCGGGAAGATGCTTCTGAAGCAAAGCTACACCAAAAAGAAATGTGAGGAAATGAGGCCTGGGAAAAGAAGATATTCTGTTTTCAGTCTCCTTCTTTTCCTTTTTCAATCGCTTGCTTTAGAAGGAATCCTTTTCTTCGCTCCGCAGGAAAGAGGGTTTCCCTATGGGGTTGTGGCGATAGCAACTTTTGCGTTCCTGATTCTTTTACAGAACGCCCTCAATTTCCAAAAAAGAAAAGAATACGATAAGAACCTTCTTCTTCCCTATATGGAAAAGAAAGGGAAAGAGGAGGATTATCCAAAACTCAGTAAAGTCATCTCTTTGGCGATTGAAATAGAGAGTTCGCTTGTGACGTACGGAGTTCTTTTGGTCGGGTTATTGACCTTGCTTTTAAAGGAAGCTTCGGCGGTATCCTTCCTTGCTTTGCTATCTTTGATCTTCTCTTTGCTACGGATCTCCTTTACCTTGGAACAGGGAAAAAAAGAAGAAATATGTGTAAGGAATGAGAATCTCTTCCTGAAAGAGAGAAAGAAGGATCCGGAGAAAGCAAAAGAACACTACGGTATCGCTTTAGAGAACGCCTACGATTCTCTTTATACTTTTCTTTTCACTTGGATCTTACAGGCGCTTGTGGAACTGATCTTCATCTCCGCATTACTTTTCATGGAAGAGACCTTCGAAGTCGATAAGTTCCTGTATCTATTCGGACTGAGTCTTTCTTTCTCTTATGCGATTGAGAGATTAGCAGGCCTAGAGAAGAAACAGGAAGAGAAGACACGTCTCATCAACGGATTATCCTATCCTTTAGGCTTCTTTCTTCTTAAAACACAGGTGAATTTA
>ONBI01000019.1 GCA_900316035.1 uncultured Eubacteriales bacterium | reverse complement strand
AGATTCTTCCGACAATCGTCCAAGGATGGACAAACTGAGAAAGAATCGCGGTTACGGCAATGATAATCGATGCAACCACAAAAGAAAAAAGCTGATTCTTCTGATAGGTGATATGCAGTTTTGCTTTGCGGATGAGGAAATAGGAAAGCAGATAAAGAACCACATAGACGGCTATAAAGATGACATAAAGAACAGCATCCGATAAGGAAGCGACCGAGGGAATCAGATCATAGACGATACCGAGGACGTTCCAGGCGATATGCTGTAAGCCCCAGGCAGCAACTGCGGAGAAAATCGGTTGGAAGAAACCGTCATCGTAAAGAAAATAGGAAAGACCCCAGGCCGTGAGAAAAGCCATGAGATAAGAGAAATTGTATCCTCCGGCATTTAAGGAAGGAAGCCAATAGAACGGAGTAGCAAAAGCAAGATAAAGCAATACACGAAGAGGGAAAAGCTTTCTCTTTTTGGCGTTGGCTGAGACGATCAAAGTAGCTAAGGCGATCTCAAGATAGAAGGAAGCCATCCCGAGAACAAGAAGACGTCCGATGATGCCACTTTCGTTCATTTCACTAGCTCCTTCTGATAAAGGACCGACATCGCCTTAAGAACATCTTTCTTTTTGCTTCTTGAGATGGGGAAAGTGGCGCCTCCCTGAAGAACAATGTTGTCTCCGTCGATCCGATCCAGATAGAGAAGATTGACGAAGGTTCCGGAATTGCAGCGGATAAGAATATCGGGATTCACCTTCTCGGCAATATTCCGGATGGAGCCGCGGAAAGATACTTCTTCTCCGTTCTTGCTATGGAGAATGACATCATGACCGTTTAGGATGATATAGAGGATATCCTCCTCACGGAATCTCCGTACTCCGGAACGGAGCGGAAGGAGGAAGTCGCCGAAATCCTTCGGAGACTGCATTTCGACGATCTTATCCATCACATGGGCTAGATCGACATAGGAAACAGGCTTCAATAGGAAATCCATCGCCGAGACTTTATAGCCTTCCAAGGCAAACTGAGCCAGATTCGTGACAAAGACAATCGTCAGATCGAGATGATGTGCTCTCAGTTCTTCGGCAACTTCGACTCCGTTTTTTCCAGGCATATCGATATCGAGAAAAACCGCATCGAAAGATTCCGGATGATTCTCTAGGAAATCAAAACCGTTTTCGAAGACACTGACATGGTACGGGAGATTCTTTGAGGTGAAGTAACGCTCTAAAAGGGAGAGCGTCTGATCACTGGCTTTCTTCTCGTTTTCGACGACGGCTAGATTTAACATGGCTTTCGCTCCTGTGCTTCAATTATAGGAAATAGAAAAGAATGGCGCAAATTATATAAGAAGGAATGACTACGGATTTTCCGATATGGGAAGAGAGTCGATCTTATCGATCATCTCCCTAGCTTCCTTTTCCATCTCATCGTAATCGCCATCGATGGAACGGAGGAGTCTCCCTCTGGCCTTATCAAAATCTTTCAGACAGTAGTAACACTTTCCTTCATAGAAGTAGACCCATTCAGGTGTACAATCGGAACAATTCGGATCTTCACATTTCCGGAGGATACGAAGAGCAAGTTTATATTCCTTGGTTTCTATAAGGCAATCGACCGGAAGAAACTCCCCGGCATAATAGGTATCAAAAGAAGAGAATTTCTCATCGAGGATAGAGAACAGTTTGATAAACGTGCTCTTTTCTTCGAAAGTCTTATAGACCTCTCTTAGGTAATTTCCTAAGAAAGAAACTTCGGTTTCTCCTTCTTCCACCTCTTGGAAAAGACGAAGAATCTCTTTCCCGTCCTTCTTTTCCAGAGCTTCGCTTAGTCTGTCTTGAATGTTGCTCATTTCGGATCCTCCCTTTTATCTTTTCCACTTTTTAGTTTACTAAACTATAAATTAGTAATCTATAGATTAGTAAGCTTTACTTTTTTCTCTATTTATAAAGTTCTTCCATGGAGACAAGATGAATCGACGGTTCTTTCTCTGCTTTCTCTTTGACCCAATCCGTGAATCCGGAGAGGGAAAAGAGGAAATAACCTTTTACTTGATAAGGATCCACTAATCTAGCTCTATCTAGGAGTGTCTCCACTTCTTCTTTTCCGATCGGTTTGTTCTTGAACTTGCATTCTCCGATAAGAGCTTCTTTCTTTTCGGGAGAAGAGATTCCGACGGCATCGATATCGATAAGGATTTTCTTTATAGGATCGTTTTCTCTCCATTTTCCGACCTGAAGAAGAGGAAAACCGTATTTTTCAAGCGTTTCTTCTTTCCAAAGATAGTCCTGCGCCATCTCTTCAAAGACTTCTCCCATGAACTCATGGAGATGAGGTTTTACCATCGCTTCAAAATATTCTTTTCCATAACCTCTTTCAATCGCATTGATGCCTTTTACAACGTAACCGAAATAGAAACGGAACATCCCGTTTTTCAGCCGATATTGCTGAAGTCTCTTGTTCTTTTCGTTAAGGAGAGGGATGTCTTTATAAAGGATCCGGATCTTAAGCAGCTCGTCTAAAGCCTGAACAATCTTGGCACTATCAAAACCGGTCTTATCCTGCATCTCTTTGATGCGGGTAGCTCCCGATGCAATGGCGCTTAGCAAAGAAGAATACAGAGAAGGGGAACGGAACTCCTGACGGAGGAGGTTCATCGGTTCCTCATAGAAATAGCCGGAAGGTTCAAAGAATTCCCTCTTTTCTTTTTTCAATCCGCATAAGCAAATCCTTCATTCGCTTTTACTGTATCATATAAAGTATTCATTTATTCTATCCTTCTTCCGGAAAAGTATTGCAATCCGAATAGTTCCATAGTCAGCCTCGACATTTTTATGCATTTATCCATTTTTGTCGGCGTTGTTATTCTTTAAACTTTCTTTTTCTGATAATATATAAAGGAAAAGAGATAGAATCCTATGTTCAAGCGTGAGAAGTATCTGAATCTTCTGATTCAAAAAAGAAACAACCATTTGGTCAAAGTCATCACGGGTATTCGGCGGTGTGGAAAATCCTATCTTCTGAACCAGATCTTCGCCCCATGGCTTCTGACCCACGGATTTGATGAAAGCCACATCATCCGTTTCTCTTTTGATTTGGAGGAAGATATTATCCGATTAGATCCTTATCTTCCGGAGATTCCTACTACAAGAAAAGAAAAGGGACAGGGGCTAGTTAACGACCGAAAATTCCTAGCTTATGTCAAAGACCGAATCAAGGACGATAAGCCTTATTGTTTCCTGCTTGACGAGATTCAGAATCTCGAGGAATTCGTCCGTGTTCTCAATAGTCTTGCCTCTCATGAAAACTTCGATGTCTACGTCACCGGCAGCAATTCCCATCTGCTTTCCTCGGAAGTCGATACCGAATTCGGTGGGCGGGCATGCAGAATCCATCTATTGCCTCTGACTTTTGCCGAATATTCCGAAGAATCTCCTTTAGCCCCGAATGACGCTCTCAATGAATATCTTCGTTATGGCGGAATCCCTCTTGTGGAACTCGGAAAGGATGACGAAGAGAAAGAGGAAGAAGCCATTTCGATTTATCAGGAAACCTATCTGAAAGATATCAAAGCAAGACATCCGAAAACCAATATGCGGAAGCTGGAGGATTCCCTGCAGGTGATTGCCTCGATGATTTCTACCCCTATCAATCCCACTAAAATCGAAAACACTTTTCGCAGTGTCTATCATGTACCCTTAAGCAATGACACAATCGATCAATACATCTCCTGGTGTGAAGAAGCCTATCTTCTTTCCCGCTCTTTGCGTTATGACGTCAAGGGAAGACACTATATAGGCTCTCCCTATAAAATCTATTTCGAAGATATCGGTATCCGGAATGCCATATTGAATTTCCGCGATGTCGATCAGACCGACCTCATAGAGAATGTGGTCTATAACGAACTCCGCTATCGGGGATATCGAGTCGATATCGGAATTGTGAGTGTTCCCACGAAAGAAGAATCCGGAAAGCGTATCGTTAAAGATACCGAAGTCGATTTTGTTGCGAACAAAGGCTCGAAGAAATACTATGTTCAGGTCGCCTATAGTATCGATAACGAGAAAAAGAAAAATCAGGAATATGAATCGTTACGTCATATTCCGGATTCCTTCCGTAAAGTGATTGTTGTCAAAGAAGAAGGAAAACCGTACTTCACGGAAGAGGGCTTCTTGCGTATCAGCCTTCTCGATTTCCTAAGAAACGATAACTCCTTAGATCTTTAGCCTCGACAAAAATAGGTTAATACATAAAAATGTCGAGGTTGGATTCCACTTCGTGTTTTCTTTTCTTAAGAAGCTTTCTCTATGCTTCTAATACAAACGAAGTATAGAGATTCAAATCTCCGCTGACAGGGGTAAGGTCCGTGAAGGTCCCGTTTGTCACATTCGGTGTCTTGGTCGTATACCAACCCTGAAAGACATAACCCGTCTTGGTTGCAAAAGGTACCGGTTCTCCTGAAACTATCCTATGCTGGTTTCAGGCCAAAACAATTTCAACAATCTTCTACTTTTAACCTATCCGCGGAATATTTTCCCAAAATCATAAAAATGGAACGGATTGTTTCTTGAAGAAATTTCCTCCTAACCGAAGTCACTGCAAAAACTTTCAGAATTCTAAACTTTTTGCAGTGATTAGACTAGAAAATAGACATGGCCTATTATTTTGTAAAAGAATTCGGCAACACATGAGATCGGAGCAAAAAAGAATCAGGGTATCCTTTTATGGCTGTATCGCCTAATCGGCTTTAAAACAGCCATATAGTTTGAGAGGATTCTTCTTCCTTACGGAATAAATTCTTTCCGCATTTCGGACAGAAAGAGGAAGAAGCAGGGATACTCTGATGGCAATAAGGACAAGGAATCTCTCCTTCGCTTTTTCCGGTAGAAGGAACTCCTTGCGGAGAAGGTTCTTTCTTATTTTTCTTATATCCGATAATGGTAAAAATGATATAGAGGATAAGACAGATTCCAAACCCGACCAAAGAAAGGATCAACACCATTCCTAAAGCGGTACTAGGATCTTCTCCCCCTTGGGAAGAGACACCGATGAGGATAAAGGAAGTTAAGGCAGCTACAAAGAAAAGGAAGGACAATAGGCCCGTCGTAAACGTGTAGGGATTTCTCTTTTTCATGTCCGTTTGCTCACGTGGTTAGGGTTATACCATAGGGAGGAAAAAAGGGAACCCCGCGGATTCCCTTTTCTGTCCTAAATCCTTAGTTGAGACTTCGTAAGATATCGGCCGGTTTCTTTCCTAATAGGATAAGAAGCGGAATAAGAACCGAGAGAACCTCGATCAAGACATCGAAGAGAAGGAAAAGAAGAATCCTGACGCCACAGAAATAGAGCCCTACAAGAGCAAGAATCAAGGAGAACAGGAGAGTAGGAAGGAGAGCTTCCCATAGGAAGTTCGCTAACGTATCCCCTAAACAATCCAAGATAACTTCTCTCTTTGTCATACCTAGACAGCGTTCGACACCGATATTGTAACGGAGCGAATTGATCTTTCCGATATCGTTGAGGACCGTAAAGAGGATAAAGAGAAGGAAAAGGACAAGAAGGACGATGAGATAGATCCGGACATCGGAGACAAGCTGCTGATAGGCAAGCGTTTCTTTTACACTCTTGGCCGTTTCAAAGATAACCCCTTGGTCCTGATATTTGCTGTTGAGATAGGAGATAGATTTATTCGGATTCTTGGAAAGGAAGAAGTTTCCCTGCCGATAAGAGACCTGGGTGCTATTGAGAGTGCCGTTCATATCAAAGAGAGAAAGGGAAAGAACACTGTCAAGATATTTCAGACCGGCAAGGAAACGGAGATAGGAAATGCGGGATAAGACGATCGGATCGTCGATCGAAGCCCCCTCGACAGAAGAACCGATTTCGATATTCTCTAGCTTGGAGCCATAGTCTAACTCGTCAGAGGAAGTTATATCGGTAGAAAAGACCGCCGAAGCTTCTCCTTGCTGAGGGATAAAAGTGGCTCCCTTAAAAGCATCGCTTAAGCCTTTGGGAAGATGGAGAATGACTTTCGTGGAGTCTTTCTCCGCTTCATCATAGGAGCTATCTACCTTGAAGTTGCTGAGGAGTTTTTCCACGACGAGGTAACGATAGAACTCCGAATAGGAATCCAGGGCCTTATTATGGAAAAGGCTTTTTTTGAAGACCATGATTTTCTGCTTCGGATTCTTACTAGAAGAGACACTTCCTTTATCCATGAGGAAAGCAGGACTATAGAAATAACTATTATCGGAAGAAGCCAGAAGGTTCCAATCCTCCTTGGCGCTGTCGGAAAGGATGATATAAGGTAAAGCGTTATAGAGAGTCTGCGAAAGTCCTTCGACATAAGTGCTTTGATCCGTTCCTTCCTGAGAAGAGAGATCCTTATAGACAAGATCGCTATCGGAAGAAGTATCTTCGTAACGGTAGAAGGAAGTATCTTTCAAAGACGGGAAGCAAGCGATATCCGGGGCAAAAAGATAATTGGCATCATAGGAATAATAATTGGAAAGAACCGATGCTAAAGAGAGCATCTTTGCTTTCTGTGCTACCTCTTTAGTCGAATATATCGCCTGAAGACCCGTATCGACAAAGCCTTTGACTTTATATTCGACTTTGGAAAGATACGGCGTCAAGTCGATGCGTTCGATTTCGATGTCGTGGAGCTCTTTGCTATCGATATTGTCAAAGAAGGTGAGGGTCGTATCCTTGGCATGGAGAGCCTCAGCTTTATATTCTTTCGTCAATAAGGAAATATCGACTAAGACTTCATCGGAAGCAAGCTGATATTGAGATAACTGATCCGGGAAGAAAGTCTTATAGTCCTCTAAGGAAAAGACACCCTGAGGGATAGTGGAGGAAAGCGGATAATCGGAACGATAAGCATAAGTATCACCGCTTGCAAAATGAAGATAGAAATCCGGAACCTTGAGCGGAGAATCTTTTCCGTAAGTGATGCTCTGTCCTGGCTTAGAACCGAGGGGAGATTCAAAAGGAGCCGAAAGGATTCCGGAATCTTCTTCGGACCAGGAAAGATAATCGTCTAAAGAAATAGAGAATGCCTTCGAAGGATCGGAACGGATTTCCTCTTCTTTCTCTTTGGTGTAGTGTCCGACGATCATGTTGTCTTCGAGATAATAGGTAGGAAGAAGCTTTGAAGAAGTATCGATGCTGGCATAGTAAAGATTGAAGAAGAAGAAAGCGACGAGAGGTAAAAGTACCTCTATGACTTTGAAGCTGGTCTTGCCTTTGTATTTCGTCTGGCTGAGCGGATTCCGATGGAAAAGAGAGAGGAAGAAGGAACGCTCTTTCAGAGGCTTTTTATCATGACGTGGTTCAAAAGATAAAGAGGTATCCTCTTTTTCTGTTTCGGCTTCCCTAGCCGAAGCGACAGAAGAAACACTTTCTTTCTTCTCTTCGGAAACGGAATCGATACTTTGAACAAGCGGTTCGATTTCTTCCTTATTGGCAAGAGCGATATTCTCCCCGCTGATCAGAAGCTTGCCGTTCCGTTCGACGATGGTGATCTTTCTTTCTCCCTGTTCTTCTTCGGAATAGAAGGAGATATTCAGATAACCGATCTTGCCGGCCTCTTTATGATAGGAGACATTCTTTGTTTCTTCTTCGTAGACCGGAGAGACTTTCTCTCCTTTCGGATTGAACTCGACAAAGCCTCTGTTTTGAATGCGGAAAGCTTTATCCGCATAGAGATTCACAAGAGACATATTGTGAGTGACGATAAGAACGAGTCTATCTTTCGCTAAGCCCTTGAGGATATCGAGAATACGGAGAGAATTCTTGCTGTCTAGATTTCCGGTAGGCTCATCCGCTAATAGGATCTTCGGAGAATTGGCTAACGCCCTAGCAATACCGACTCTCTGTTTCTGACCTAAAGAGAGATTCTTTACTAAGCGGGAGGAATTGACGTTGAGAGAGACTGCTTTTAAGAGGATCTCGGTTCTTCGAGAGACTTCTTTTTCCTCATAGACGGAAGCGAGATTCAGTCCGATCTTGATGTTATCGCGGATCGAGAGATTCTCGAAGAGCAGGAAATCCTGGAAGATATAACCGATATGGTTTCTCCGATATTCCTCGATCTTCTCTTCGTTTCCGTCGTAAAGGATTTTGCCGTCGTAGGAGATAAGTCCCCCGATAGCATTGAGAATCGTCGATTTCCCGGATCCCGATGGACCGACTAAGCAGACAAGACCTTTATCGGGAAGAGCTAAGGAAGCGTTCTCCAATACTTTCTGTTCTTTTCTGGTTCCCGGATAAAAAGTCTTCGACACGTTTTTCGCTTCAATCATGGTGTCTCTCCTTTCTCTTATGCTGTCTTCTGCTCGGTAGAGACACATAGAAGGAGACTACAAGACTCAGGACGATCGCTAAGACAAAGAGAAGAGTGTGGTTTACGTAATAACCTACAAATTGCGGAATCGTGAAGGTGAAGACAAGATGGGAAACAACGATGCAGAGCACCATCAGGAAAACAAACTGAAGAGCATTGTTGAGATAGAGATCCTTATCGGTATAACCGATATCGCGGAGGACTTTCTCATCGGAATCCTTGCGGTAATAGAAGCGGGAAAGGAGGAGCCGGACTAAGAAGAGGATGATCAGAAAACCGAGGACGAGAGCAAGAACCGTAAAGAGATCCCCGATACGGGAAATGATATTGGAGATGGCGTCTTTACTCTCCCTTCTCACGGTTTCGGTATGCTGCGCTTCGATTTCGGTGACGTTGAGATTCTTGTTTTCCGAAAGCCTGCTTTCGAGATCTTTTACCTCGGAAGGATTCCTTGTGTAGAACCTTCCATAGGCTTTCTGCTCTTTAGCAAGGTTATAAAGAGCCGTACGGGAATAATAGCAGAGATAAGGATTTGCTACTTCCGAAGAAGAGAAGTAAACGACATCCTCTTCTGGGACATCCTTCAAAGAGAGAACGGCATTGTTATAGGTAAGGGATAAGGAAGAAAGCTTGCCTTTGAACTGCTCCGAAAGATAGAAATGCGTGTCTCCGTATTCTTTTCCTCCTACCATGCTAGGAAGATATTGATTGAAACGAAGATATTTTCCCCCGTAAGAGAGGGAGACTTTCGGATTGAGAATATTTCCGAGAGTGCTATCCGTCGGATAAGAGTAGGAGCCCTCATAATCCAGGAAGGGAAGAAGCGTATTCTCCACAACATCTCCGTAATCCTTTCTATCCTGATCCTCAGAGAAAGAGAAAAGCCCATCGGTCGTATCGGTTCCGGAATCGTAGGTGATAACCTTATCCAAGTAGGCGACTTTATCGACTTTTTCCATGACCCCTTTCAGAGTAAAGGAACGCTCTTCAAGAACACTGGCATCCGTGATCTGCTCATACCGGAAGTGGTTCTGATAAAGGATGATCGGAATCAGATGGAAGACATCGGTTTGAAATCCTCTGACTTCTAACGTGGAATAAAGGGAAGAGTTCTTACCCTGGGAATCGGAAAGATAGATGGTAAGAGGAATCGCATCGGTTCTTGCTTCTTTTGCTTTGAAAAGAGTCCGTTTCACTTTGCTCGGGGCATAAGGAACATAGGTGAGATTGACCGCATAAGCATAGTTGGAATCGGAAGAAGTCTTCGAAACATTCTTCAAAGCCGTATCAAAGTCATCTCCTGGAGAAAGATAGGAATTGAAATTTTTCTCTAAGTCGAGATTATCGTAGTAGATATCACTGCTTTCTTCGGCAGAGAAGTCTCCTTCTGCGTTTTTCAGGATGGTGACTTCGTTTCCGAAGCCATGGCCGATTGTATACGTCTCGTTGTTATAGAAAGTACCGCTTGCCATATCCCGCATCGAAGCAGTACCCACGGCTCCGAAATATAGATAGGAAGAACAGAAAAGAAGAATAAGGACCGTCATCAGAGTTCTGGCGGGACGCTTGATGGCAAATAGAAAAGAAGTATAAAGAGTCGACTTCGCTTTTGTAGGATGCTTGACGATAGGCTCTTCTTTTTCTTCTTTCGGAGCATTGGTCTTAAGAATCTCATCGCTGACGACATGACCATCGGCTAAAACGATATGTCTTGTCGCTTTATCGCGGACCAGATCGAAATCATGGGTGATATAGAGAATCAGACGGTTCTCCTGAAGACTTTCGATGAGTCTAACAATCTCTTTTGAGGTATCCGGATCGAGGTTTCCAGTAGGCTCATCAAAAAGGAGGACCTTGGCATCGGAAGCAAGACAACGGGCGATTGCGACTCTCTGTCTCTCGCCTCCGGAGAGCTTTGAGACTCTCATCTTCTTCTGTTTCTTCAGTCCTACCTGATCTAAAACTTGACTGGCTTTCTTCTTTGCTTCCTGTAATCCATAACCGGATTTGGTTAAAGAAAGAACGATATTTTCAATCGGGGTAAAACCTTCGATCAGGTTATATTCCTGGAAATCGAAAGCGATGTTCTCCCTATATAACTTCGCTCTTTCTTCCTCGCTGAGACCGGAGAGAGGCTTATCGTCGAAGGTGATCTCTCCTTCATCGAAATCTTCACTTCCGGTAAGAAGGCGGAAGAGAGTGGTTTTACCGGCTCCGCTTTCGCCGGTGATCACGACAAAGGAAGAATCCGTTTCAAAGGAAAGAGTGATATCTTCCAGTCCTTTGGTCGCTTTCTCTCCGTCCTGATAGTATTTGCTTACATGAGATAACGATATTTTCATCTGCGTATCCTCTTTCAAAAGCTTTCTAAGTATACCATTTAAGAAAACTTGAAGATACCTTAAACGAAGACAACCAAAAGAAAGAGGTTGCTCCTATTAGAAAATAGGATGGGAAATGGTGAATCCACTTCTTCTTAGGGTGAAAATCTTCTTTTCTCCTAGTAAAAATTCACCCTAAATCAGAACTGCCTCCAGCATTTCTCCTTCAGGAATTTCTTTATGGTATCTTCTTCTTTGCCTTCGTAATAGGTTACTAAGTGCTTCTTGAATTCCGAAACCTCATGTTCCGGCACAACCAGTAGACCAAGACCATGTCCTATCATGAAATGGTTGGCAAAGAGAATAGCTGCTCTTTTGTTTCCGTCGACAAAGATCTGCCTTTTCATGCAGTAGAGTGTCAATTCGATGGCTTTCTTTATGTTTTCTTCTTTTCTTTGCAGAATGTCCTCGATTTCCTTCTTGACTTCGCTTTCCTCCGGAATCGGAGGAACATAGGAAGAAACGCCGATGACAACCGGGATTCGGCGAATGGATCCGCCGTTTGTATAGAAGCCTTCGTTGATAAGACGGGCGATATAACATAAGAGAGGATAGTCGGTCGGACAAGAGACGACATCGGGATCCACGATAAATTCCCAGGCGTGTTTTAGGTTAAGAATTTTCTGTATGTCGATGGTGTTGACGCCGTTGACGATCCCGTTCTCGAGAATCGTTTCCGTCTGTGGAAAAGTTGTGGATACCCCTTCTAGCACCGCTTGATCATAGATGGAACTCTTGACATTGGCTCTGGCAAAATCGATGTTCAGCAAAACCCTCGGAGAAAGTTCACTTTCCTGATAACCGAGTTGGGCAAGTTTTTTACTTATCTCCCGGATCTGTTTCTTTACCGCCCGTACATGCTGGGACTGAGTGACGGCTAAAGAATAGAGCTCCTCACTGTATTTATTGATATAAGTGGATTTGTATTTCCCAGCTTCTCTTTTGCGGACGTAAATGTACTTTTCGTTTCCGATGGTCTTAATTTCGATACTTCCGTCGAAAGGTGAAAGACGGATTTCTGCCTGTAAATCCGCTTTTTCCTTGAGGTAGCTTTGAATCTGTTCGATGTTATCCATAATTTCTTAGGGTGAATTTTCGCTGATATTATCTTAGAAAATCACCCTAAAAGCAAGTGCTGCTTCCCATCCGCGGATAAGAGGAATCCTTACTTCTCCCAGTCCTGTGGCTTTTCTTGGGAAAGTGCAACAAGCTCATCGAATTGATTCTGAAATACATATCGATAGGATTCATTCAGACTCGTCGCATTTTCCATCGGTCTTGTTGATATTCCGTATCTTTTCCGTATCGCCAGGAAAACCAGAAGGCGTATCGATATCAACCTGACGATCTCGATCGTTATTAACCTTGTAGCGGTCTGTCTATCGATTGCCGGAATTCTCACTACGGTCTCTGGTGCGGTCTATCATAACGTAGGTTCACTCGCCGTTGTCACAAGCGCTTCTCTCCTTTATTTCTCCGAAGGAAAGAAGAAAAAACCGAAAACGAAAGCAGAGAAAACTGTTTCTTAGTTTATCTATTCGATACAAAGAAAAACATTCCTAACGTCTCGTTACAAGGTGCTAGGAATGTTTTTTCAATGCTGGCGGTTATCTAGTTTTGGCTATTCGAGTAGGATCTAATCCTGCATCTTTAGCTTTCTGATACCAATAAGAAGCCTTCTTCTCATCTTTTTCGGTTCCACGTCCTTCGTGATAGCAGTCACCGACGACACGGTAAGCGAATTCATTTCCCTTCTCCGCCGCTTTCTTCATCCAGTAGAAATGCTTTTCCAGATTCTTCTCAACTCCGGTTCCGTTTCGATAGTAGTTCCCTAAGGAAATCATCGCCGCAGTATCGCCGTGCTTGGCTGCTCTTTCATACCATTTGGCAGCTTCTTTGGAATCCTGCTTTACGACTTCTCCGGCTTCATAGAAGTAACCGATAGCGGTTTCCGCTTCCGTGTTGTTCTCTGCGGCTGCTTTCTGATACCAATTTAAGGCTTCGGATAAATCTTTTTCGACACCGAACCCGTCTTCATAGCAGGTACCTAGATAATACTCGGCTTCCGGAAGCCCCTGTTCGGCTGCTTTCAAATACCATTGATAGGCTTCCCTTGAATTGCTTCTTGTACCTATTCCGTCTTCATAGCAAAGACCGCACTGATACTCAGCCGGAGCATATCCCTGTTTAGCGGATGCTTTAAAGAGGGAGAAAGCTATGGAATCATCTTGTTCAACTCCATCGCCGTTTAAATAGAGCAGACCTAACTTATACTGAGAATAAGGGAATCCCTGTTCGGCTGCTTTCCTATACCAACGGGCGGCTGCTTTGGTATCTTTCTCTACTCCGGTACCGTCCGCGTAGCAATCTCCGAGACTGTCTTGTGTTCCCGCCAATCCGGATTTCGCAGCTTTCTGATACCAGGAAAAAGCCGTCTTCTCGTCTTTTTCGACCCCTTCTCCACACTCATAAGCGATAGCGAGATTATGCATTCCCTGAGGATTTCCGTGTTCTGCCGCTTTCTTAAGCCAAGTAAAACCCTCCTTTTGATTTTGCTTTGTTCCGGTACCGATCATATAGCAGGTTCCTAAACATCCTTCGGCATAGGGATTACCTTGTTCCGCCGCTGCTTTATACCAGCCGAAAGCCTCTTTTCCGTTTTTTTCTGTGCCGATCCCATCCCGGTAGCAGTCCCCAAGCCGAGCCTGCGCTTCTACTTGCCCTTGCTTTGCGGCTTTCAGATACCAACGGACAGCTTCCTTTTGATCTTTTTTGACCCCTTCTCCTTCCTGGTAGAAATACCCTAAGATAAACTGTGCACCCGGATTTCCGTTCTTGGCGGAAAGTTCAAACCAGCGAAAAGCTTCCGGTTGATTCTTTCTAGTTCCGTCTCCCAATTGATAACATACCGCTAACGAGAGCTGACCATCCGGATTTCCTTGGCTAGCCGCTTTCTTAAACCATTGATAGGCTTTTTTCGCGTCCTTTTCGACTCCGATTCCATCTTGGAAAGATCTTCCATAACAGAACTGAGCCTGCGCATCCCCGAGCTCGGCCGCCAGTCCATACCACTTGGTTCTTAAAACAAGGCTCTTCTTGACACCTCTTCCGCTTTCATAACAGAGCGCTAAGTTGACGGCAGCATCGACATTGCCCTGTTCGGCCGAAGCCTTATACCATCTCGCACCTTCTTTATCGTTCTTTTCAACCCCGGTCCCATCCTGATAGCAGACACCTAAGATGAACTGAGCGATCGGATTTCCCATCTTTCCTAATTGCAGAAAGAGAGGAAACGCATCGCTATAATTTCCCTTCTGATAGAAAGAGATCGCTTTGTTTAAAAGAGTCCTCTGCTCTTCTTCGGATAGACTTTCGGCTTTCTTCGTGCTTTTGTTTTCCATGTTTTTTCCTTTACGGCTTTCTGTTACCTCTATTATCGCTTTTCTGTCTTTCTTTTACGAGGGAGAAAAGAAATATTCCTTTCCAAAGGAAAAATCCTCCCCTCTTTGGGAAGGAAGGATAAGAAAGAAATACATTAGGTTTGGACTTTATTTCCTTATCTCGGAAATCAAACCATAGTGAAGCAAAGCTTTCGCAAAACCGTCCTCATCGATATCGTCGGTCACATAATCTGCTTTGGCTTTTACTTCTTCCTGGGCGTTACCCATCGCTACTCCGATACCGGAATGGGAGATCATTTCGATATCGTTGATATCGTCTCCTAAAGAAAGACACTGATCCATACTCCATCCGAAATGATGCATGGTCGCTTCCGCTCCTCTTGCCTTATCGCAGTCTTTCGGCATGATGTAGACGGCATATTCATCCCATCTTGCGGTCTTGCATTCCGTCAGATGAGGTAAGAAGAGAGATTCATCGAACTCATCGCAGTAGGCGATAGCCTGATAGACGACTCTATCGTAATGATCGGGGAAGGTGCGGGGCTGAGGGAAACGGGTACCGTATTTCTCATGGGCCGAGATGACTCTCTCGTCGATCATATTGATATGGCCTTCTTTTTCTTCGATCAGGGTAAGTCCGAAACGGAGACGCTTAGCAAACTTGATCAGAGCATCGACGACATTGGAAGGAATCGGATGTAAGAAGATGGATTCCTCTCCGACGATTGCCTGTGCTCCGTTCATGGTGACGATACCATCGGGTTTTACATAGTTATAGACACCCGATTTACGGATCAGATAGGCGTTTCTTCCGCTGCAGAGAAAAAACTTGATGCCTTTCTTCTGGATATCTTCTACCGCATGGACTGCACTAGAAGGTACACCATTTGTCTTATGGGAATATAACGTCGAATCGATATCGGAAAACACCGCTTTGATGTCCATATAGATTGTCTCCTCTTTTTTTAAGGTCCTACTATAAGAGCCTATAAGAGAAAAGACAAGGGAAAAGAGGGGTAAGCGGTTAGCAGGAGACTGCTAATTTGGTATAGTGAAAACACGAAATTTGGTATAGTGTAAATCCAAAAAACGGTATAGTGAAAAGCGGAAAGGTCATGCTTAAGTCGTAACTTTATAGGTTATGAAAAAAGGAACCTTGCCGTTGTCTTTGGATAAATGCTTTTTTCTCTAGTAGGGAAGGGAACTGCTAAAATTGCCGTGATATTAGAATTGCTTTTTCGTCTTATAATAAAGATATCTTCATAAAAGGAACACAGAATGCCGGAAATCAAATTGGAAAACAAATGCTGTCTCTCCTGTCAGCATTTCCTGATTAATAGGGAGTTCAATAAGAACGGCTATGAAGAGACCTTGGGTTCGGAAGAGGACCATGGAATCTGCAGCGATAAGAAACATCAGAACCAGAATCTGCCGGTTCTTTTTTCCTGCTCCCATTATCAGAGATGGAATACGATCGATGTGGAGATAGCAAAACTCAAGAATCTCAGCGCGGTAAGACAGGATAACTCTTCCTATCTTTCTCAGGATATCCATAAAGTAGAAGAAGCAAATCAGAAAATCGAACAGGAATCTTTACAGGAGGAAGAGAAGAAAGAAACAATCGATACCGATCGGAACGAAACGATAGAAAGAGAAGAAAAAACAGGAAATCCGGATGTTCCCTCCGAGGCACCTAAACAAGAGAAAAAACAAGGAAACCGGTTTGGAAGAACGGGAGTCACTTTTCTTGTCGTTTTTATTGCCCTTGCTATCTTTCTTCTTCTGTTGATTTTCTCTATACTCTCCTCCATATCGGCTGACAGAGGTTCGGTTTCGAATTTCGGAACCGGGACTCTCATCGCCTATGCGTCTTTTGTCGTCTTTATTCTTCTTGTTGCTCTCCTCAAGTTGAAAACGACAAAAAAGAAATAAGCGATTTATTCTGTTCTGAAAAGAAACTTATTGCAAACTATCGGAATTGCCTTTTCCTGTTGCCCAAGAAATGAGAAAAGGAACTTTTGTTTCTTCAAGATGTTTGTTTTGCGGTTCCTCTTCTTTTTTTAAAGAGAAATTCGGAATTTCCTATCGTCCTTTCCACTCTTTTCTTACGAAAGTGGTTTCTTTTCTAAGCATCAAACCGAAAAGAATTTTTCCAAAAGATTACAATGAGAAAAAAGGAGAGAAAGACAAATATGATCAATCCCAGAAAAGCAGTCGTTGTCGGTTTAGGTGCTGTCGGTGCTTCTATCGTCTTTGCCCTGATGGAAAAGAACCTTTACGGAGAAATCGTCCTTATCGATGCCAACACGGATAAAGCGCAAGGCGAAGCGATGGATCTCAGTCATGGCCTTCCCTTTGCCGGAACAATCAATATCCATTCCGGAACCTATGAGGAAGTCGGGGATGCCTCTTTGATTATCATCACCGCCGGTGCGGCGCAGAAACCCGGAGAGACAAGACTGGATCTTATCGACAAGAATATCGCTATCCTTCAATCCATCTTAAAGGAGATCAAGAAGACAAAATTCGAAGGGAACCTCCTCTTGGTTGCAAACCCGGTCGATGTCTTAACCCATGAAGCCGTCCGGCTTTCGGGTTATCCGGAGAAGAAAGTCTTCGGCTCCGGTACCGTTCTGGATACGGCGCGACTCAAGTACAATATGGGTACCTATCTCGGTGTCGACATCCGTTCGGTCCATACCATGATTATCGGAGAACACGGCGATAGCGAAGTGCCGCTTTGGGGCCTGACGAACATTTCGGGCGTTCCGCTGGATAACTTCTGCCGTACCCGCGGAATCGATGAACACCAGCAGAAACTTCAGAAAATCTATGAGCAGGTCCGGGACTCTGCCTACGAGATCATCGCCAAGAAAGGTTCCACCTGCTATGGTATCGCTATGGCGGTCACCCGTATCTGCGCCGCTTTGGTCCGCGATGAGAAATCGGTTCTGACACTCTCTTACCATCTTCACGGCGAATATGGAATCGAGGATGTCGCCTTGGCCGTTCCCTGCATCGTCGGAAGCGATGGTGTCGAAGCCGTGTTAGAGCCTCCGCTCACTTGGCAGGAGCACGCCGCTCTGCAGAAGAGCGCTGAGGCTTTGAAGAAAAACATCGCCGAAGCCGAAAAGAGACTGGAAGCAAAGAAATCCGCTGCCAAATAACTTCTTCTGTTTCCTAATCGGCTTGCAAATAAAACAAGCCAGAGTTGAACTCTCTCTCAGAAAGAAGGCTTCCGATCTATTCCTTATAAGAATAGGAAGATAGTCCGAGGTAAAGAGAGAACACAAAACGCAGAAAGGACTCCTTCGCCAAAGCGAAGACCATGGTCTTTTCTCCGTTTTTACTTTTGTTCTAAAAGTCTACTTGAGGAACTCTCTTCCGGTGATTTCTCCGCTATCGGCAAGGATATCGACACCTTTGGGATATCCCTTTCTCTTATCGGCAGAAGAGACGATAACAAAGCCGAGTTCTTCCGTTTCTCCTAAACGACGTTCGGCGGTATGTTCGATAAGATGGGCATCGTTTTTTAAAGAGTTCGATTTTTCCCATTCTGGTTTCTATCAGCCCCGGAGAGACGGAGCAGACACGGACTCCTTTTTCCCATAGTCGAAGGCGTATTTTCCGGCATACCAAGTGACGAAGTTCTTGGAATACGCAAATTCAAAACCGGCTTTCGGATAATCGCCTTTTGCAATCATCTGTAGACAGATGTTGCTTCCTAAGGATCCGGCTGCTCCGGTGACGAAATAGATACGGCTCATTTTTGATTCCCTCTCTTTGGTTAAGGCAATCTGCTTCTTTTTTGGGATTGCTACCGGAATGTCAAAGAATCGGTAAGGAATCCTTAAGATTGCAAAATCTCTTTTTTCCTTTGCGGAGGAAAAAGAAGACCCGCCTAAAAGGAAGAAAAAGAAGGAAGCAAAACTAGAATCCATATCTTAATAGTAGAAGATAACCAAGATCTCAATCGTTCCTTATGCCTGTACCTATCGATGCAGGGATACGACGCAATCGGAGTATTCTCTCTAGCAATCAAGGAATACAGGCGTTATTTGGAAAACATTACGACATCATCCCTTTCCCCGATAACGGATGCCGCATCTCCTTAGAAGCACAGAAACACATTTTTGATAAGTTCTATCCGGAAGATACCTCTCTCATGCGACCGAAGGAATGGTCTGGGATTAGCTTTGGTGAAAAGAATCGTCGAGCTATCGAACGGTAAGATCGAAGTCGATAGTAGACCCGGTCAGGGTTCTTCTTTTATCGTGACTCTGCCATTGATATAGAACGAGTTTTTCCCTTGTAGTGCAAAGAAGTTTTTTCTCTATCACATTTAATGTAATTCGTTAAATCTTTGTTGACTTATTTTAAAGTGTAGCTTATTCTCTATCCGTGAATAGGAGGATAGAGAATGTTATCCCGTAAAGTCATCCGCTCCATGTATCTGGTCTTTATCTTTGCTTGTGTCCTGGGAGTGTTTTTACTCGGTGTTTTTTATCCTTATCTTCTTTTACAGGATGTCAATCCGGCTTTAACCGGTGCCGAAGCCGACCGTTTCAACTTGGTCATGAGGATCCTCAAAGGATTTCTTTATTATGGCTGCACTCTTCTTGCTACGGTGGATGTAGTTCTCGGTTTTGTTTTTCTTCATCGTTTCCAAAAAGGAGAGGTTTATTCTTATCGGAATGCTTCCTTATTGAAAAGAGGAGCGATTCTCTTGATGGTCGATGGAATACTTTTCTCTTTAGGGAATATCTTCTTTCTGATCTTCTATCCTTTCGATTTCATGATGGAGACGATCTTCTTACTGATTGGACTATGTCTTGTTGCTTTTTCGCTTTTACTTCTTTCCTTATCTTCCTTTGTCAAGGATAGCACCGACCTCAAAAAGGAGAACGATTTAACGATATGATCCTCGTTCACCTCGATGTCATGCTTGCTAAAAGGAAGATGAAGGTAGGAGAACTGGCAGATAAAATCGGTCTCTCTATCGTCAATGTCTCTATCCTGAAAAACGGCAAAGCCAAGGCCATCCGTATGTCTACCTTAAGCAAGATCTGTGAAGTCTTAGACTGTCAACCGAGCGATATTCTCGAATACCGTAAAGGCGAAAACGATGAAGAAGAAGGAGATTCTTATTCCTTAGAATGAAAACCAAAAAATACCTTTCTCGGATAGCTCTCCTTTCTCTTACATTAGCTATAGCTTTTCCTCTTTCTTCCTGTTTGAGCATGGCTGCTGCCTTCTATATTCAAGGGGAACTGGATGCCAAAGAAAACGAAAAGAAGAACTCCTTTGATGTGGAAAAAGAAGGCCATGTCCTCTTTGGCGTAAAGACTTATAGTGGCGAAGGAAAATATCATCCATACAACATCTGCTGCACCAAAGCAGGAGTAGGAAAAACAAAGATTCTCGAACCTACCTCCTTTGTCTCTGATACTCTTGAAACTTATATAGCAGCCTTTGAAGACTACAAGCATGAAATAAGTACGGATAATAGACAGGACCAAAATAAACTGGTAAGCACTCTAGTTACGGATAAAGAAGGAAACGAAAGCGAAGCGCCAGAAAAGATTCTTCCCTATATGAAGGCCTTGACTGCCTATGATAACGACATCATCTCCGCGACGTTCCTCTATACGGAGAGGGAGACTTTTGCTATCGTGACTCCCAATGTCAACTGGGTAACGCCATCCGATATCATCGGCTTTGATGATCATGGTATCTTCTACTATTCCCAGGGCTTCAATGAGATAAAGGATATACTTGCTTTTAAATTCTTAGACTAAATGGAAATAACCTACATTGTTTAGATTAACAACTCCTAGTATTGCTTATTAATTGTTTCTCAATTTCAGAGATTGATATCTCTTTGTGATGCTATCTAAAAAGCTATCAAGATATCCGTTCATCGAAGCATAAGAAAAGCGGAGCATTTCCTCCGGAGAAGAAATATAAGGATTCTCCTTGTTTTGAATAAGATCTGAGGGATTGTTCTGAATGAGTCCCTTTACGACAAGAGGATTGAATTCAAGATGACACTGGAAACCATAGGCATATTCCCCGTAGCGGATAATCTCTCTAGGACAGCCATCGCTTTTCGCTAGAACGACACTGTCTTTTGCTAATCCCGGCATATCGGAATGCCAGCTTCCGGAGAGGAAGGTAGAAGGAAAAGAGGAGAAGTTAATATCTTCTCTTCCTTCTTTTGTCAGTTCCATCTTTGTCAATCCTACTTCCTTATAGGGAGAATGCTCAAATCTTCCTCCGAAGGCTTCTCCCATCAGTTGAGCACCGAGACATACCCCGATGACGATTTTCTTCTCTTTCTCATACTTCTGAATCAGAGAGATTTCTTTCTCCGAATCGAAATAAGGGCATTCTTCCTTTGTCGTGGAAGGAGACTGTGGTCCACCTAAGACAAGAAGAAAATCGGAAGTGACATCCTTAGGAAGAGTATCTCCTTGATAAAGCTTGATAATCTCTACTTCGTGGTGATTTCTTTTCGCCCAGAGGAGATATTCTCCGGGTGCTTCATAAGACTCATGTTGGATGATTTCTATCTGCATATTCTTTCTCCGATTCTTATAGTACAAAGATATCTTTCTAAGGAGAGAGAAACAAGGAAAAGAAAAGAACCGGATCCTCTCCGATTGCTTTCCTTCTTCCACTTTCCCTACCGAATAGGATTTCTCATCTCTAAGATGATCTGACGGGATTCTTCCTGAACCGGATGCGAAAGCAGGCCATGAAGAAAGAAAAGGAAGAAAGCAAGAAATAGAAACGTTGAGTCTTCTTTTCCATATAGGATTCTAAGAGTCTTTAAGAAACCAGGCTAGGTTTCTTAGGCCTCTTTTTCAACCGTTTTCTAAACTTCTTCTGGGTAAAAAGATAGAAAAATCTCATGCAAATACCAAAATCCAATGGCCTTCTTTTTCCTTTTGTTTTCTGGAATCGAAAAGAGTACATTAAAAGAAAACGGAGGAAAATCCTATGTGTACCTGCGTATCTTATCGGACGAAGGATCATTATTTCGGCCGTAACTTGGATCTGGAGTTTTCGTATCAGGAGAGTGTGACTATCACCCCGCGAAACTACCCTCTTCCTTTCCGGAAGAAAGAGACGATTGCTTCCCATTATGCTTTGATCGGCATGGCTTTTGTTCAGGACGGCTATCCGCTTTATTACGATGCCACGAATGAAGTCGGTCTATCGATGGCAGGACTCAATTTCCCTCATTATGCCCATTTCGAAAAACCGATCGAAGACGGAAAGGACAACATCGCTCCTTTTGAGTTCATCCCCTGGATTCTTTCGCAGTGCAAGAGTGTGAAAGAAGCAAAGAATCTTCTTTCCCATTTAAGGCTTTCGGATATTGCCTATAGCTCTTCTCTCCCGATCACTCCTCTTCACTGGATGATCTCCGATAAAGAAGAAAGCATCGTCATCGAAAGCGTCAAAGAAGGGCTCAAGGTCTATGAAAACCCCGTCGGTGTGATGACAAACAATCCTCCCTTCCTGATCCAGCTTTTCCGTCTCAACGATTACCGCTCCCTCTCTCCGGAAAGCAGGGAGAACCGTTTCTCGGAGAAAGTCGATCTGGAAGAGTACAGCCGTGGCATGGGTGGAATCGGCTTACCCGGAGATTTATCCTCCGGTTCCCGTTTCGTCCGTGTCGCTTTTACGAAACTCAATTCCGTCTCTGGCGAAGAGGAAGGCTCTTCGGTGAGCCAGTTCTTCCATATCTTAGGCTCGGTCGAACAGCAGAGAGGATGCTGTAATCTCGGAAAAGACAAATATGAAATCACGATCTACTCTTCCTGTTGCAACACCGATAAAGGAATCTATTACTATCACACTTACGACAATTTCACCATCCATGCTATCGATATGCATGCGGAGGATCTGAATGCTTCTTCTTTGGTTTCCTATCCTTTGAAGAGTAAGCCGGAGTTTGACTATATCAACAGAAAATAAAGAAGAAATCCTTGCTTCCGTTTTTCTTTCTCCAACAGAAAACGGCGATAGGATTCCATTCCCGTTTCTTTGAGACAAGCCTTCCTTACGAAGAATGCTTTTGTGTTCCTCAGCGACAAAAGCAAGAAGCGGAAAGGAGTTCTTTGATGTCGGAAGATTTCCGTTTCAAAGCTGCCTTCCGAAAAATGACGTGCTCCGTTTTCACACCTTCGCTTTAGCCTGACGATAGGCTTTCGGGGTCATCCCGTATTCCCGTAAAAACATACGGCTGAAGTAACTCTGCTGGTTAAAACCGCAGGCAAAGGCGATAGAGGCAATGGTCTCCTTAGTGCTTAAAAGCTGTGTAGCTGCCATTTCCAAACGATAGGAATTCAGAAAGTCGATCGGAGAGGTTTCTGCATATCTGTGGAACAGAACGGAACATTTGGAGCGGCTGATATCGGCCGAGGAGGCGATATCCGAAAGGCTTATCTGTTCGCTATAGTGTTCATAGATATAGGAAGTCATCTTTTTATATAGACGTAGATCTTCCTCCTGTTCGCTTCGGAGGGGCTCTTCCTTATAAACCAGATAGACTTGGCGCAGGATCATCGCGACACAGGCAAGAGCCTGTAGCTCGTATCCGGTCGGCTGATCTTTTGCTAACCCCATCATCTCCTCCATGAGATTGGAAATCATCCGCGCATGGGAGTTACGACCGTTTTTCCGGATATGGGTGAAATCGCTGTCGCTGATGACGGGTAGAATCAGTTTGTTATACAGTTCCGTGATGTTCTGTAACATGGCCGGAGAAATGGTGAGAGTGTTTGCCAAGCAGTCTTCTTCCTCATTGCTATAGATGCGGTGGATCTGCTCTTCGTTGATGATGCAGATATCGCCTTTTTTCAATAAAAAGTCCGATCCGTTGACGGAACAATGCATCTCACCGCTTTTGACCTGAATCAGTTCCAATTTGTCATGCCAGTGGGCCAGTTCCTGATGATGATCTTTGCCACATACTTCCCTTTCTTCTAAGAGAACGGGGAGGCTAGGGAAGGTATAGCGGTTTTCCTGTGCTGTTTTCATATTTCTATTTTGCCATAATTTCCTCAAAATCGGAAAGATAATGCCATAAATAGGGTTAAGCAACCGGGAAATAGGAGAATCCGTGATGAAAAATATAAAGAAGAAACAAAGAATTTTGGAAAAAAGAAAATAATGCAAAAACTAAAGAGAATATTGGTATTTAAAAAGTTTTCAAAAGAATATTATCTAAGTGCAGAAAGGGACAAGGTCCCAAGGAGGAAAAACAATATGCAACAGAACAAAGTCAATGCTTCGATGAACGGATTACTCGGAAGCTTAGTCGTCTTCTACCACAAACTTCAGTCCTATCACTGGTATGTGACGGGACATGCCTTCTTCACTATCCACGCCCAGCTGGAATCTTACTATGACGAAGTCAACGAAGAAATCGATGAAGTCGCAGAGACGCTCTTACAGGTCGGAGGAAAACCCATTTCCCGTATGAGCGAATTCCTGGAACTCTCCAAGATCCAGGAAGATAGCGGCACCTATATCAGCGCCGAAGATGCGATGGAGGAAGTCCTTAAAGACTATCGCCTGCTTACCGAATTAACTACCGAAATCAAGACGAGCGCCGAGGAAGAGAAGAACTATCTCGTCTCCGCAAAGATGGATGATCTCATCGCTTCCTTCCGCAAAGCAATCTGGATGATCTCTCAGTCGAGAATGAAATAGAGAAATCGCCTTCTCTGTCTTAAAGGGGTGGAATTTGTCTTCTGCCCCTTTTTCTTAGGGAAGAATCCTCTCCTGAAACACTTTCATCCCATTTTTCATAAACAAAAGTGTTTTCTATCGTATATAGTAGGATAGCTTTCCAAAAGAAAGAAGAACACCTGCTATGAGCAAATCCAGAAAAGCCTTGATGAAACTGATCTATATCGCCTTGTTCACGGCCTTATGTTTTGTCGGAACGATGATTTTCATCCCTATCGGAACTTCCAAGATGCATCTCGGGAATCTTTTCTGTATCTTGGCAGGATTGCTCTGCGGCGGTTGGGTCGGTGGAATCGCCGGAGCCTTAGGTATGGGGCTTAACGATATTGTCTTTGGTTATCCCTATACCGTCTATGTGAGAACCTTTATTCTGAAATTCCTTATGGGATTTATCTCTGGCACCCTTTTTAGGGCGCTGATCAAGCATCACGTCAAAGGAAATCTTCTTCTCTATATCACTTCCTCCCTTCTTTCGGCTCTCTATATCTATATCGTGGTCTGTTATTGTAACGCGGTCAAAGGCTTCACCTTGACTCTGCTTATCGTAAGCAGCATCCTAGAGGGCCTTCTTCTTTTCCTTTCCGTATTCTCTTTCAAGCTAGATAACATTCTCAAGTGTCTCTCTTTCTCGATGCTTGTCTCTCTCTCGGTCAACGTCATCGGAGAATTCTACTTGCGTATTCTCTTCAATACGATTTTAGGAATGACCTATGAAGAAGCAAAACTTACCTCGGTTGCTGCTTTACCGGGTTCTTTCTTTACTAGCCTCATCACTATCGTCATCCTCTTACCTACCTTTTATCCTATCTACCGAGCGACAAGAAAAATCAACGTCTTCAACGATCTCGAGGAATATATGCCTCAGCGTTCTTTGGAACGGTCCAAACCGGAAGATACCAAGAAGAAAGAACCTATCCATACTTCCTTGAAAAACGAATAAGGAAAAAATCCTCTTTCTCTAACGGGATTCGTTGGAGAAAAAGGACTTTTTTCTTTCAGGCAATCTTTTCAGAGAGTTGGATTTTGTGTTCCTCGATTCCCTTAGCAAAGAATAAAAAGGAATCGTCGGTGTTACTTTACGGAATCCTCCTTTGTCTTTTTACTGGAATAGAAAGATAAATCGATATCTTCTTCGTCTACAAATAAGGGGTCGATAGAACCGAGGTCGGCTAGACTCTTCGTCATTTCCTTTACCGTCAGTTCCCTAAAGAAGCCGTTGCTGTTCCTTGTCATTTTATAGTTCCAAGGATATTCTTCTTTCGGCAATTTCCGATATTGATAATAATCCAATAAGCCATCCTTGTTATCTTCGAAAATAGAGACACCATAACCTTTTACAGGAATGGCAATGAGGTCTCCTTCCTTTTCAAAAAGTCTTGTTCCGATATGGAGCTTGAAAAGATAATTTTCACCGAAATCATAGCAATAATAGAGAGTGCGGTTCGAATAAAGATCAATCTGGTCTAGACGGTATTCCTGAAGATTGAGGAGATGAAGAAAATCGTCATCATTCCCAGCGAGCATTTCCTCTGTCCAGTAATGGAAGTAAGGGTCTTGAATCTCATAGGGATGTTCAAAAGTGGCTCCGATCAGATAGGAGATCGCATCGCAAAGGTCTTGAAGAGTTCCTTCAATGTTGAAAAGAAAAGTGCGGTTAAGACAATCCGGACATTCGTCTAAACGAGCGGAGACCTTTACATATTTTGCCATGGCTGTATCCTCTTGTTGCTACCACTATTCTAACATTCGGGCGAGACCATTCAAAAGGTGAAGAAATAATATACTTTGAAGTAAATTACTTTGAAGTATGTAAATTTAAGCCTGTTTTTTCATGAATAGTCAGAAGCTTGGCCGAATATTGGGAAGCCTCCCTTCATAGCGTACATGTAGGAAGAATTGACGATGCCCAAAGGACTTGTTCTTCAATTTGTCGTTTTCTTTTAATCTATATATAGAAAAGAAATTGACTTCAGAAAAGTTAATAATTAACATTTTTGCAGTTTAAATTAATTCTCGGAGGAGTCGCCCTTCCTCAGAAAATCGAAAATGCCGATATGATAGATGCCGAAGCCATCGTAGTACGGCGGAAAATCATCTTCCTCCACCAGAATCTTCCGGAAGGAGTCGGAAATACTTCTCAACGATTTCGTCTCCTGTTCGAGCTTCTTTTTGTCGTAGATTTTGTAGGAAGACTGGATGTAATCCCGCTCATCTCCCTTCTCGGCCACAAAGTCAACCTCGAGATCGGACATGGGATTTGATTTAGGGTTGGATTTGTCGAACACGCTGATGACGCCGACGCTCACAGAATACCCACGCCGGATCAGTTCATTGTAGATGACGTTCTCTATGAGGTGACCGACATCTCGCTGTCGGAAGCCGAGCAGGGCGTTTCTGAGGCCGGTGTCTGCAAAATAATATTTCCTACCGCTTCCGATGATCTTTCTTTCTCGGATGTCATACCTTTCTGCCTCTTCTAGCAAGAAGGAATCCGAAAGATATCCGAGGTAGCTCGACACGGTCTCTCTTGCTATGCCTTTCTTCTCGACCGTCCGGAAGGTGTCGGCAATCTTGCTGACTGTCGTGATCGATCCGACCGACGAGGCCATGACCTCCGTAAGTTCACGGATGCTCGAATCGTTTTGAAGAGAATGCCGCTCGATAATGTCCCTGAAATAGGTCTCCTCGAAAAGGCTCTTCAGATAATGTTCTTTGTCGGAAGGAACGTCGAAGCTTAGCGAAAGAGGCATCCCGCCATAGTGTAGATACTCAGCGAAAACCCTGGGAAGATTGGAATCGGACTTAGCAGAAAGGTATTCTTCAAAGGAGAGCGGCTGCACCTTTATTTCCCAACCTCTGCCCCTGAAATCGGTGAGTACATCCTTAGTCAGCATCTTGGAATTGCTGCGGGTGACATAGCAGTCAACGTTCTTATGGGCGGAGAGGATGCCGTTCAAAACACTATAGAAAGTGATTTTCGGTTTTTCGCCGCTTGTAGTCCTGACATCATCGAAATAGGGACTGTCGATGCTTTCGCAGAGCTGTATCTCGTCAAGGAAGAGGAAAGCCTTCCCTTCCTTGGGGAGGATAGCTCGGATTCTTTTTCCTAACTCGATAGGATTGCGGAGAGGTTCGTTACCGTCCTCCGAGAGATCGATTTTGAGGATTCGGTTCTCAGGCACTCCCTGTCCTAGGAGTTATTTCTTGAAGATGGGATCGAGAAGATTGCTCTTTCCACATCTTCGGATTCCGGTGATGACCTTGATCATTCCGTTCCACATGGATCGGATGAGTTTGTTCAGATTAACATTCCGCTTTATTTCCATATGCTGATATCTCACTGCAGAAAAATTAATAATTAACTTTTCTGAAGTCTCATTATTGCAAATGGATAAGCTTATTCAAACATTGGGGGGGAGGAAAAAGAAAAAGACAAGAAAGCAAATCGTATGACTAACCTCGACTTCTAGCCAGTCATGTTGTCCATCTAAGGATTCTCTATTTTCTTTATTGACTTCTCAACGCTGCGTTTGCTGCTGTTAATGCCCTCTCTAGGAAGGATTAGCAAGGCGGATTAACAGAACGTGAGGGATGTAGCAAAGAAGGACAGTAGCAGTAAACTTCCAGGGGAGAAATTCTTTTTTTCTTATTTATAAAAAGTCTCCTGCTTCTTTTTCTCAAAGCAAGAGACCTTTCGTTTGGATATGAAGCAAGGAATGCAAACCTTACTGCAATTAGTGTAATAGGAATTTCTAGGAAGAAAGTAATGCTTTATCGAAGACGTTTCCTTGTTAGTAGAAACACCTAAGGCCTCACTTCTTTGTTTCTATTAAAACAGAAGCAGGAAGTGGAATATCCGCAGGAAGAACAGCCCATAAACGATGATCTCCATAGACAACCCAGTACTTGCCATCCCGCTGTGCCCTTTTGATATTCATGGTCTTTTCCGTTCCCAGTTTGGCAGCTGGGGAAATGCCGTAGTCCCTCCTGCAGGAGATCGTGAGATTTCCTTTTTCATCGAAAACCGCTTTGCAGTCGCCGAAGACCTGGGCACCTCCGTCGGTTATTGAGAAGAACCAGAGAACACCATAGGAAATAGACAAAGGCGGAATCAAAGCGATGAGCCACCATTGCACTCCGTTTCGAATGGTCAGTCCTAGAGCAATGCCATCACCGGACAAAAGGAGAAGGAGGAAAATTATTCCAAGCAGATACCATATTCTGTGTTTCCGGAGAATACGGCCAAAATCTTTTCGCGGAATCTGGAATTCATATTCTTGGCTCATAAGTTTTTACCTCTCTAGGAAAGACAAATAATCCTAATTTTTTATCAGAAAGAAAAAATAGCAAACAGAATACCTAAATTATGATTTAATTTAATGTATATGTCAATAGTAAGTTCCGTTTGAATGAAAAAAGCCGTGAGCGAAGCGCTCAGAAATCCACATCGGAAAAGTTATTAGGAGTTCCAAATTTTTAGAAAGCTATTGGAATTTACAACAATTATTAGGCGTTACAGTTTTATTTAAAGTTATTAGGAGCTACGATATTTTCAGAGGTGGAAAAAATGCAGAAAGAAAATCCCTTTACGATATCCTTTGGTGGAAAACCCAAATTGAGGATTCCGCGGGAAGTTGCTGTGAATCAAGTGGTCTCTGCTTTTACAAGCGAATCCCCATCTACACGCGTTTTCATCATTACGGGAGTCCATGGATGTGGGAAAACGGTTTTGCTTTCTTATCTCGAAGATGTGTTCAATTCAAAAGAGGATTGGGTTGTTGTTGAATTGAACCCGAACCTGAATTTATTAGAAAGCTTAGCATCCCTGCTCTATGAAAAGAGCAGGGCGAAATTCCATTTTGCGCAGAAATCCTTTAGTTTCTCCTTCCAAGGCTTAACCTTTTCCTTAAAAGGGGACAAGCCGATTTCTAACATCGAATCCTTATTAGAAGAGCTTTTCTCTTCGTTGGCAAAGAGTGGGAAGAAGGTCCTGATCACGATTGATGAAGTGACAAACAGCTCATCTATGCGTGCTTTTACTCAGGAATTCCAGATTCTGGTCCGAAAACACTTCCCGGTGTTTCTGCTGATGACCAGCCTTTATGAGAACATCCGTTCTTTGAAGAACGAAAAGAGCCTTACCTTCCTGTATCGGGCGATGCCATTGCATTTAACGGCGTTGAATCTTAACAATATCAAGACATCTTTCCAAAAGGAATTGTCTTTGTCCGAAGAAGAAGCCATTCAATTCAGCAAATTGACAAAAGGCTATGCTTTCGCCTATCAGCTTTTGGGTTACTTGGCTTTTGCCGCCAACGCCAAAAAGGTCGATGAAGAATTGCTGCATAAGTTCGATTACTATCTTTCGGATTTTGTCTATCAGAAGATCTATGAGGATCTACCGCCTCGTGCAAAGGATGTTGTGAAAGCGATGAGCCAAGCAAGTGATGACCGAACCGAAACGATCCGCCGACGTTTAGACATGAAGTCAAACATTTTCTCCTATTATCGTGATCTCTTACTCCGCAGTGGCGTCTGTGAAGCTCCTTCCTATGGCCATCTTTCTTTCCGTCTTCCGCGCTTCAAGGAATTTGTGCTGACCCAAATGCTGTTCGAATAAGAATTTTCCGTATAGTGGAGATAAGTGGCGTTAATCCCTTCGTCACCGGACCGATTCCGGTAGAATAGATGAGCCAAACTTAAGTGGGTTCGGCAGGAAGACCATCTTAGGTTTAAGTTTGGCGACTGATTCCTTTGTTGGTCTTCCTGCCAAATCCAGAAG
>ONBI01000003.1 GCA_900316035.1 uncultured Eubacteriales bacterium | reverse complement strand
GGCCCGGCGGACACACCCGATCCCATCCCGAACTCGGAAGTTAAGCGCCCGGGCGGCGAAAATACCCTCACGGGGAAGATAGCTGCAGCCGCTTTTTCTGTAAATTTCTAGGGCATCCAACTGAGGATGTCCTTTTTTTGGTTATTCCATGTGATAGTCGCAATCTTCTTTTTTCGTAAAGCTGATTCCTCGGCGAAAAGGAATGATGAATTGTACTAGCCTTTGTGACTTTTCTAATCGATAGTGATGCTCTTTGTTTTGCTTCGTTTATGATTGCTTTTAGATATCAAATACCGAAGACAAAGGCTTTTGTCTTCTTTTCGGAAATCCGTGCGATATTCGAAAACATAAGGCTTGATTTCTTTTCTGTTGGATTTACTGAGTTGTGCATTTGTAACAAAGTGTTACTAAAATCTTTATGACTTTTCGGCGCCTTTTTCCCTGATAATTGTTAGATTATTCCATTTACTAAAATTAAGGAAACACTCTTCCCTCTATTTACAATTGCTTTTTTTGAAGCTATTATTTTCTTAGTGAGGGATAAAGGAATGAAAAAGATGCTCATTATCTGTTTCCTCTTTTCTCTTCTTTACGGGTTGAACTCCTCTTTTGGTAGAGTTTCTAGTTTTAGAGAAACTGGAAACAATGGCATAATTGCTGTTGCCCCTCAGGCCAAGCGTCAGAATGAATCTATTGACGATTCAACCTTCCCTTCTTTCTCAGATAATAGTGAAGATTCTGCTGGTATTGTTCAGCTTTCTTCTAATACAACATTCTCGGTTTTTGTTTATTCCTTTTATCGTATGGATGATTATTGCGATATTCCTCTTTACGTTGCTGATATAGTTGGTAGTTCCAATGCTTTCCCAACTTACGGGCTTGTAAATCTTGTTCTCTGTTATGAACATGCTAAACCAATTTTGATAGTTGATTACTCTAAAGGGGAAGAAGTTCTTCGATATACTATGCTTGCTTCTTCTGCTACCGAATCATATATTCTTTCTAATTATATTCAAATCGATGGAAATGATTTTTCTAACAAAAAGGTATCTCAACTGTTGACATCTTTGAATTTCCGGAATGATTTTCTTCTCAGTAAAGTAAATAATGAGATAGAAATTTCAGAAAATAGTGTTTCACAGCGGCCGGCTAGGGTTGCGTCAAATGGCAATTCCAGTGTTGACAATTGTACGGATTACCTTGAGTATACTAGCTACGACTCTCTTCTACAAAAATACGTTTCCGATTCTTCTTATCGGGAAACAAAGAGGCTTTCTGGAAATGCCAATGGCTATGATAATCCTGTTGTTCAATTGATTCCAAAAGAATTGTTTATCCATAGCGGTCAGAAATTATGTATCGGTCCCGAATATGGCTTTTATATTAAAACCGCAAAAGATTCTAATCGGAATGTTTCATCCTTTCTTTTGTTTGATGTCAGCCTTAAGAAATTATCAAAGGTACAAGTTGGTTCTGTATCCATTTCACCTGTTTATGATGCATATGCTTCTTATGATAGCAGTACTGGTCTTGTCAATGCCTCCTATGGTGCTTTCTCTACTAGGTTAGCCATTGCTGAAATTGGAGTTGATCTTCAGCTTCAAAACAATGATCATAAGAATCCATGGGAATCGGGTTATGATCCATATGGTGATTATGGCTATGCTTTTTCATCTTACTCATTAACTGCTCGAGGTTCTGTTAAAAATTCTTCTAATCCAATCGATACTGAAATTGTTGATATTGCTTCTAAAGCAATCAGTTTCATACCTGTCATCGGAGAAAACATTTCAAAAGTTATTGATATTGCTGTTGATGTCTTGAATTATGTTTATTCGCATTCTCCTTATCCGAATTCCAACTATGATTTAACAAAAACAAGTGATGGTTCTTTTATTCTCAGCAACACTTTTTTGAACGCTTACACTAACACAAACACAATGATTCAGGAGCGTGGAGAACTAATAAAGTCAATAGCTTGTCAATTAGTTACTGCAAAAGACACATACAACAAAGAAGATCCTCTTCTATATAAAGCAAAGTCGTCTGGTAAATCTGATTTATTTGAAGTAGCATACAATAAAATTCAAAAAAATGCCGACGTCAACTGGAATTCCACTCTTACTACAGCTATTTCATTAAAAATAGTTAAAGATAACACTTTGACTTCTAATTCATTGGACACTTTGACAAGTGGTCAAATTGTTTTTCAGCATTTTGTCAATGAGTTTCCGACTGCTTCTTCCATTACTATTTATGAAGGAGATTCTCCTAAGGGAATAGAATTGGTCCCTGGTGGGGTTCAAACGATATATTTTACTCCGTATGTCAGTGGTAACTATTTATTTGAAACGTTTGGATCTGATTATCGCACTGTTCTTTCCCTGTATTCAAGTGCAAACAATCTTCTTTCAGAAAATAATGATGGTGGTTCTTATGAAAATTCTGCTTCTTTGCATCATTGTTCAGAGATCACTTGCTATTTGTCAGCCGGACAAAAATACCATTTTACATTACACAACTATTCTACCTCTGAGGGTGGGTACACTTATTTCTTGGCCACGCGTTTTGGACCAACCTTATCGGAAGCGACAACGCCCAGCGTGATTACTGGAGATTCAAATACATCAAATTATTATAAATGGTATAAATTTGTTCCTACGCGAAGTAGTGTTTATACTTTTACTGGTTTTGGAAACGCTGGCCTTGCTTTAACTTTGTATAACTGGCAAATGGATATCATTTCTCGAGGTTTGTATATCAACGGGGGTAATGAAACAATCCATGCCTATTTGGAGAAAGGATACATTTATTATCTTCAAGTAAAAGTTTGTGCTTATGATGATGACGATGATTCTTTCTCTTACAAAATTAGTGTGTATAATGAGGAACCAACTCGCTCTGATCTTTCTTCTTCAGGTGCAATCACATATAGTCATACGTCTTATTTAGATACCAGTAGGGATTCTTGTGTCTATTACCCCGTTACAGGTGCAAGTGGCATGGATTACGAAGTAGGTGTCGAATCGGTCTTTGAAGTGAAATATTTCAAAGTTATCCTTTTGGATTCAAATTTCAATATTCTACATACATACTATTCTAATAACGGAAAAATAAGCATTGCTCATCTGAAACCAGAAGGCAAACGATATTATGTGTACATAGGTTTTTGTGATACGGCTTCTCACACAGGTTATTTTCGCTTTACCTTATCGATTTAAGGAGGAAAAAGGTATGAAAAGAAACTATTATGCTTTTGGCATCCTGGGCAGCCTTTTCTTAGGCGTCGCTTTTCTAGTAGGATCTCTTCAAATGACGATGAATCATCCTTCTAAGCTTCCTCAAGAAATCACTTTAGAAAATTACGCCACTTATATCAAAGCAATTTCGATTAATAACGAGGTCATTTCCTATCAAGAGACAAGAAGAACTTTTGCTTCTTCCAACTATTCTATTTATGTTGGTATTCAGTACAAGCGTTACGTGGAAGGCTTTTGGATGAAACTTGAAATTCTTCCGGAAAAAGAGCCGAGTCGTTCCTTAGTGAAAGAAGGAGAAAATCCCGTGTTCGTAAGTTATCCGCAAAAGCTGACGGAATATAGGATTGGCAGTTATCGGGTGGATGGCAGTTCCCTGATTTACCAAGGGAGAATCGAATTCAGTACGGATATCACAGAACAGCCACTGACTTTCCATTTATTGGATATCGGTGGGAAAGGGTATTACGAATTCTGAAGAAGGGGGATATCCATCATGAGAAGAAAAGATGATCGAGCACCGGAAGAAATTCATAAAGAACAGGCTTTGACGGAAGAAAATCGCGCCAATCAGGTTACCAGAATCGTTGTTTTCTTTGCTCTTCTCTCCTTCAATATTGTCGCTTTTCTCCTTGAGATTTTTTATTCTCCTCTTTCCTTAGGCAATATTATTCTGTTCGAATGCCTGTCTCTTGTTGGCATTCTCATCTACTATTTTTCTTATTCTATCATCCGAGGTGCACGCCGACTTTTGATCCGTCTCAATCACCCGGATTCTTCTCTGGATTCTTGTGATATGGATGAACACGAAAAAGAGCTTCATTATTTAGTTCCCCTTTCCCATGTTATTGTTGCTCAATTGATTGGTTTTCTTCTGATGCTTCTTCAGGTGATTTCTCTGTTCAATTGAAAGCAGTCTTCCGCTGAAATGAGTCAGATTCGCATTGGAAATCCAAAGGCGGAACGTTCACCCAATAACAAGGAAAGAATTGTAAGCGGAAATTGGGGGCCTTGATTGGGTCCCTTTATTTGATGGTATCCTCTCTGTGCAAGGAGGATGAGAAGGATGATCTATCCGTAAGCGTCACGTATATACTGAAACAGACGATTATGAATGGATGGCCATCCATTCATAATCGTCTGTTTCAGTCTTTCTTCTCGTCTTTCTTCTCTTCCCTGTCGGAATGCTCCGCCCTGAGCTTGTCGGGTATGCTCTCCGACCACGGTAGGTAGGGCGCGTAGTCGAACGCCTTCTGCTTCTCCCCGTCCGCGGGAAGACTCCGAATAAGGCGGAAGCTGCCGACTTTTTCAGGTCCTATTTGCAAAATACGCTTTTATAAAAATGACGATTGTTTTATTACTTAATGAAACGGTTGTTACTGTTCTCCGTTATATAATTAAGGTTATGAATTCCCGTAAATCCCAAGTTCTTTTTTATATAAGCCGTAGTCTTGGACTTTTTGCCTGTCTCCTTTTTTATCTTGGGTTTGCTTTTCCTTTTCTGAAAGATAGTAAAGGAATCATCTTTTCTCTTTCTTCGGTCTTCCGTGGGGAAGCCGGAGAAGAGGTATTATTGATTTTTGCTTTCCTTCTTCTTTTCTTTCTTGTCATGTTTGTTTTCTCTATCGCTGGGTTCTTAAGGAAGAGCTATGACCGGGCAAGTCTTATTTCTTATTCTTTATCTTTGATCTCTCTTGCTCTTTATGCTTCTTCTGGAACTTGGTATTACATCACCGTATTAGGATCGGCTATTCTCTCTTATCTTGTTCTTACGGTTTCTGTCTTTTTGGAAGAGAACCAAGGAAAGAAAATCTTTGCGGTTTCTCTTTTGTTTGCTACTCTATTTCTGCTCCTTTTGGTCTTCTTTTTGGGGAAAGCAAACCTCTCTCTTAACTGATTTTTTCCTTCCTTTGGTAATCTAATTTTCAACGGTGGTTGGCAATTTGCTTTCTCACGCTATTTTCCTTATAATATCGGGGTCAAATTGTGCTATGAACATCGGTAAAACTAACAAAATCGGAAAGGTTTCTTTTTCCCTTCAGGCAGTGGCGGACTTAGCTGGCATCACAGTCAGTTCCGTTTATGGTGTTGTCGGACTCGTTGACAAGAAGAACTTCGCCAATCCCTTATCGGAATTCCTCCAGAAAGAGGATTTCGCCGATGGTGTCTCCGTCAAGTCGGTGAAAGGCGGATACGATGTCTCCCTTTATATTGTCCTGAGCAAGGGAGTCAAGATTGCAGAAGTCTGTTACGAAGTCCAGAAACAGGTCAGCTACGTCTTAGAAAAGAATTTCGGCATCCCCTTCAAAGTGGTTGACGTCTACGTCCAGGCTCTGAAATAGTTTTGCTGAGAAAGGAATATTCTTCGCCATGATTACCATAGATGGTGTGATTTTAAAGCAGATGATTATTTCCGGATCGAACAACCTTTATAACGCGTATCCGGAAGTCGATGCCCTCAACGTCTTCCCGGTTCCGGATGGAGATACCGGAACCAATATGAACCTGACGATGTCCTCCGGGGCAAAGGAAGTCTTCAATAAGAACGAAAATTCTATCGGTGTTGTCGCCAAGGACTTCGCCCGTGGTCTTCTCATGGGCGCCAGAGGTAACTCTGGTGTCATTCTTTCCCAGATTTTCCGCGGTTTTGCGGAAAGTCTTTCCGGTAAGGACAAAGTCGATGCCATCGGCTTAGCCGAAGCTTTTGTCGCCGGAAAAGATGTCGCTTATAAAGCTGTCATGAGACCGGTCGAAGGTACGATTCTCACGGTTATCCGTGAAGCCAGCGCTGCTTTATACGAAAAAGCCGAGCGCGATATGCCGATTGATCAGGCTCTTGATATTCTTTCCGATGCAGCGAAGAAATCCTTGGAACATACGCCGGATTTACTTCCGGTTCTGAAAGAAGTCGGTGTCGTCGATTCCGGCGGTGCCGGTCTTTGCAAGATCTTAGAAGGTTTTGCTTTGGCGCTTCATAATAAGATCGTCGAGAAGGAAATGGCCACCGTTACCGAGAAGACGGCTCCTTATTCGACCGGTAAACCGATGACTGCCGATACCGTCGAAGGCCATGGTTCCGTTCAGGCCAAATTCTCCCATGAGGAGTTTGGTTACTGCACCCAGTTCCTTCTTCAGCTTGCCGATCCGAATGATCTCAAGGGCAAGAAAGCCTTCAACGAGAAGCGTTTCAAGGCCGTTCTGGAAGCACACGGCAATTCCATCGTCTTCATCCATTCCGATGACCTCGTCAAGGTCCATATCCACACGATGAAACCGGGTAACATCTTCACTTATGCCCAGCAATTCGGCGAGTTCAAGACGATGAAGTGCGACAATATGTCGGAGCAGCACGAAGAGCTTCTCGATGATTTCGAATCGGAAGAGAAGAAACAGGGCAAAGAAGATAGCGGCGAAAAGCTCAATGTCGCCTTAAAGGCCGATAAGACCTTATCCGGCGAAGATCAGGCCAAGCATTTAGGTATCGACGAAGAGAAGAAACCGAAGCAGAAATTCGCGCTGATTGCGGTTGCGGTCGGTAAAGGTATCGAAGAGATGTTCCGTCAGTCCAATGTCACCTATATCGTCTCCGGTGGACAGACGATGAATCCTTCGACTGCCGATTTCGTCAATGCCATCAAAGAGGTCAATGCCGAAAACGTTCTTTTATTCCCGAATAACGGCAATATCGTAATGGCCTGCTCTCAGGCTGCCGAACTCACCAAGGATATCGCTCATGTTGCGGTTGTTCCTACCAAGACGATTCCGCAGGGTCTTACCGCTTGCATGGTCTTCAATCCGGATGTCTCTCTAGAAGAGAACGTCAAGATGATGGAGGAGAGCATCCAGGGTGTGAAATCTGGTGAGATCACTTACGCCATCAAGGATACGACCATCGATGGTGTGACCGTCAATAAGGATCAGTTCATGGGCATCATGGGAAAGAAAATCCTCTGCTGCCATAAACATAAGATCAATACGCTGATGGAGTTACTGGAGAAGATGGTCGATAGCGATTCTTCTCTGATCACCATCATCTGCGGCGAAGATGTGACGGCGGAAGAGAAGGAAGAAGTCGAGGGTAAAGTCAGCGAGAAGTACGGCGATGACTTCGAAATCGATGTCAACTACGGAAATCAGCCCGTCTATTCCTTCTTCGTCTCGGTCGAATAACCTAACTAAGAAGCGCCCTTCCGTGTCAGAGGGGCGCTTTTCCGATATAATAAAACCATGAACCAACGCGAGCTCTATCAGGCCTTAGGGGCAAATAACGAAGAAGATCTTCTCCGCCATTTTCCTTCCCGCTACGAAGATCTCCATGTCACGCCTATCCCTGCTGCTCCCAAAGATAAGGAACGCTATGTCTTCAAAGGAAAAATCACCTCTTTGAAGGCTATCAACCCCAGAGGCACCTCCATCATCCGTTTCAAAGTCTCTCTTTTCGGAGGAGAACCTCTTTCGTGTGTCTTATTCAACCAGCCTTTCTATCTGAGTAAGCTCTCGGTCGGAAAAGAGATGCTTTTTGTCGCGTATTATTCCTTGGCAAGGAACGCCTTTGTGATCCATTCGTTGCATGACTTGGATTCCTATTATGTGATGACAGGTCTTCGACCTGTCTACACGCTTCCGAAAGGTGTTTCTCCATCCTACTTCACTTCGGTCCTAAGGAAGCTTCTTTCCTATCCGAAAGAAGCAAGCTATATCGTTTCTCCTCTTCCTCCACGGCTTGTGGAAAAGTACCGCCTCATCAATGAATACGATGCTTTCCGCTGTGTCCACCTTCCACGGGATGAAAAAGACCTTTATCAGGGTTTACGTGTTTTTAAGTATGAAGAAGCTCTTTCTTACTGCATCCGTTCTCTTTCCTTGAAGAAACAGGCGGATGAAAGAAAAAGAAGCCCCTATAGCATCGACCACAATCTCATCAATAAGTTCGTCAAGAACCTACCTTATAAACTGACCCATGATCAGCTTCTTTCGATCAAGGAAATCGTCCTCGATTTAGAAAGCGATACGGTCATGTTCCGCCTTCTTCAGGGCGATGTCGGAACTGGAAAGACGATCGTCGCTTTTGCGGCGCTTTATGCTAACTGGCTGAGGAAGAAGCAAGGTGTTTTGATGGCCCCTACCTATGAACTTGCCTTACAGCATTACAACAACGCTTTGAAGGTGTTTGCTTCCTATCCGATCAAGATCGGTTTCTTAGCCGGAGCCTCCCAAGGAAAGAAGAAAGCTCTGGAATCGATACAGAAAGGGGAGGTCGATATTCTGATTGCGACCCATGCTGCTTTCTCTTCCGATGTTGTTTTCGATGATCTTGGTTTATCGATCATCGATGAACAGCAGCTTTTCGGGGTAGAGCAGAGAGAAGAGCTGTTAGCGAAAGGAAAAGGAACCGACGTACTGATGATGTCGGCTACTCCGATTCCCCGTACCTTATCCCAGATCATCAACGGAGATGTGAGGGTTTCGACCTTAAACGAGTTCCCGCACGGAAAAAGAAATGTAAGGACTCTCCGCATCACCTCGAAAGATCCTCTTCTTCATAAGGCGGTGGAAAAAGCTTTAGCGGCAAAGCGCCAGGTCTTCATTGTCGCTCCGAAGATTTCGGATGCCGAGAAAGGGCCTTCCTCTGCCGAAAGCGTCTATCAGGATATGGAGGAACATTATCCGGGAAAATGTCTTCTTCTCCATGGTAGGATCAAGAAAGAGGAGCAGGAGAAGACCATCGATGCCTTCACTTCGGGAGAAAAACCGATCCTGGTATCGACCACGGTCATCCAGGTCGGTATCGATGTTTCTTCGGCTGCTTTATTGATTGTTTACGATGCCAATTACTTCGGTCTATCGACTCTTCATCAGCTCCGTGGACGTATCGGAAGAAGTGGAGAATTCGCTCTGGCTCTTCTTGTCTATGACGGAGAAGAGAAAGACGCGATAGAGAAACTCGATACCCTGGTCCATTCCGATGACGGACTGAAGATTTCGGAATTTGATCTCCGTCAGCGCGGCAGTGGTTCCTACGGGGGAACGAATCAGAGCGGTAAGAGTGAACTGAAGGTTGCCAACTTCGTTTCGGATCTCAACGTTTTCCAGACCGCAAGAGAAGATGCTAAAGAGATTCTGGCAAATCCCGGAGACAGGGATAATGCCGCTTATCTTCATTCCCTCGACCTCGATAAAGAAATCAATCTGGCATGAGGAAGAGAGCTTGAAACCTTGTTTCTTCAGGGAGTTTTATCTGTTATTATATTCGTTAGCTGTTTTCTCTTTTTGATGGAGGTTTTCCCATGTTTACCATTGCAATCGATATGATGGGTTCCGATAACGGTCCTGCTGCCTTAGCCGAAGGTATCAAACGTTATCTCAAAGAAAAGCCGGATACGAAAGTCCTTCTTTTCGGAGATAAAGCAGAACTGAAACCTCTTTTTGCTGACGTCGAGAAAAGCCGGTATGAAATCGAACCGACCGATACCGTCATCCCGATGGAGATTAAACCTCTTGAGTTTTTAAGAGCGAGAACCTCTTCGATGTATCAGGCGATTCTTGCGGTCAAGGAAGGAAAAGCAGATGGTGTTCTGACCGCCGGTTCGACCGGTGGTTTTGTCACCGGTGCTACGATTCTTCTTCGCAATATCGAAGGCGTGGATCGCGCGGCTTTATGTACGCCTTTCCCAACGAAGAAGCTCAATGTTCCGGCCGTTGTATTGGATGTCGGAGCCAATAACTACAACACGGCGGAAGAAGTCTATCAGTTCGCCTTGATGGGAAGAATCTATCATCAGGCGGTTTTCGGAAGTGAGAATCCTTCTCTTTATCTTCTTTCCAATGGTACCGAGGAAGGAAAAGGAACCGAAGAAGTAGTCGGTGCCTATAAGTTATTAAAAGAAAATAAGGTTCCCGGTTTTAAAGGAAATGTCGAAGCAAGAGATGCTTTGGATGGTACCCACGATATCTTAGTTACCCCCGGTTATGCCGGAAACATCTTCCTTAAGGCAACCGAAGGTATGGGTAAGAACATGAACGATCTGATCAAGGAAGCCTTCAAGCATAACTTCTTCACCAAGATCGGCTATCTTTTCGCCCACAAAGGGTTTGCCAAGATGAAAGAGACGATGAATTACCGTCAGTACGGGGGAGCTATTCTTTTAGGTATCAACGGCTTAGCGGTAAAAGCACACGGCAATTCTGATCCTTTAGCTTTCTATTGCGCTTTGAAGGTGGTCGATAGGATGATTGAGAAACAGGTCGTGAAGAAAGTGAAGGAAGCTTTTGCTTCGGCTAGTGAAAACCATGATTGAGGGTTTAGAGAAAGTCTTAGCACAGTTCTCTATCGTTCCGCATGATATCGCTCTTTATGAGCAGGCTTTTACCCATGCTTCCTATACCAACGAACATAAGGATTGCCCGAGCTACGATCGGCTGGAATTCTTAGGGGATTCGATTCTCGATATGGTTGTCGGAGACATGGTCTATCAAGCCGATAGCAAAGCCAATTCCGGCGTCCTTTCGAAACGCAGAGCTGCTTTAGTCGAAGGAAAGACACTGACCGATTTTTCGGAGAACCGTTTCGGTTTTGCTTCTCTGGTCCGTTATTCGGAAGGAGAGAAGAACAACACCAAATTCCATAAACATATCGATGAAGATGTCTTCGAATCCTTTATCGGAGCGGTCTATCTCGATCAGGGCTATGACTTTGTCCGGAAACTGCTTGTTTCGATTTATACTCCCTTATTGGAAGACGCCAGTCAGATGTCTTTGGAAAGAGATTATAAAAGCCGCCTTCAGGAAGTCCTCAAAGGAGCTAACGTCACTTATCAGGTCGTCAAGGAAGAGAATCTCCTTTCGGAGAATGTCTGTTTTACGGTCGAAGCGAGGCTTGGCGATGTCGTTTTAGGAAAAGGCCAAGGCCATAATACCAAAGAGGCGGAAATCGCAGCCGCCAAAGATGCGCTCAGCAAGAAAGTAGGAATGTAATCATGGGTCTTATCAATTTTCTGAAACAGAAGTTCGCTCATCGGAAAGAGGAGAAGAAAGAAGAAGCTGCTCCAAAAGAAGTAGTTGCTCCAGCTCCTGCTCCCGAAGAAAAAACGAAGGAAGAAAGTAAACCGGTCAATAAGGAGAGCGAAAAAGAGATCGAGGATAAATACGTCGCCGGACTCGATAAATCCCGCGTCGGTTTTACCGACCGTCTCAACAAGCTTGCCAAAAGCAACAAAGTCGTCAATCAGGAATACTTCGATTCTCTTGAGCGAATCCTGATCGAGGCCGATGTCGGTGTCTCTTTATCTCTGGAACTGATCAGGGAAGCGGCGAAGGAAGCCAGTGCGAAGAAGATCACCGATCCGAAAGAACTCAACGACCTTCTCATCGATAAGATGTTTGTTTCTTACGCCAATAAAGGCGGCTCCTTCTCGACCGAACTCACGTTAGCAAAAGAAGGACCGAGCGTCATCTTCCTCTGCGGTGTCAACGGCACCGGAAAGACGACGACGGTCGCAAAACTTGCCCATAAGTACAAAGAAAAAGGCATGAAAGTTCTTCTTGTCGCCGGCGATACTTTCCGTGCCGGTGCGGTCGAACAGCTCACTTTCTGGGCGGAGAAAGTCGGTGTCGATATCCTCTCCCATCCGAATGCCGATCCCGCATCTCTCTGTTTCGATGCGATGAAGAAAGCGCAGAACGAACATTACGATATCGTCTTTATCGATACCGCCGGAAGATTGCAGAACAAGAAGGGGCTCATGGATGAGCTTTCCAAGATGATCCGTGTCATCAAGAAAGTCATTCCGGAGGCACCGCACGAATGTCTTCTCATCCTCGATGCCAACACCGGTCAGAACGGTATCGACCAGGCGATGGTTTTCAAGGAGGCGGTCCCGCTTACGGGTATCATCATCACCAAGATGGATGGCACCTCGAAAGGCGGTATTCTCTTATCGATTCGTGACCGTCTCTCCTTACCGGTCAAGTTCATCGGGCTAGGCGAGAAGATGGATGATCTCGAAGAGTTCGATCTCGATAAGTATCTTTATGGCCTTTTAGTCGGTGACGAAGAGGAGGAGAAAGCATGACCCGTTCTTTCTTGATCTGGTTGCTGGTGATCTTCTTCCTCAATTCCATCGTTTCGATTGTCTGCCAGGCCTTGATTCCGAACTACTACATCGCGGAGATTGTCACCTCGGTGATTCTCTCCTTCATCTTCGCAATCATTCAGGAACCCGACAGAGCGCATTTCTACCGCTCCTACGGTTTCTGGGTCCGCTTCTTAGTCTGTGCGATTGTCTTCCTCCTTTTCGATCTTCTTTATTTCTTACTGATGCGTTTAGCCTATGGAGCTTAGCGAAGAGAAAATCGAAGAGAAAGCCTATATCGGGGAACTGCTTTCTCTTTATGGAGGACTACTTACCGAAAACGTCCGGAGAAGAATGGAAGCTTTCTACTTTGAAGACTATTCCCTAGGGGAAATCGCCTACAATGAGAAAGTAAGCCGTAACGCCGTCTATGAATCTCTTCTCTCCGGAGAGAAGCTGTTATTCAAATACGAAGATAAATTACATCTTTATAAACGGAATCAGAGATTGCTCGACCAGATCGACAAGCTCGAGAAGAGCGCTTCCGAAGAAGAGAAAAAAAGAATCTGTGAAGCAATGAAAGGAGAATTCCACCATGGCATTTGAAAGCCTCAGCGACCGCCTTAGCGGTATATTCCGGAAGATCCGCGGCCAAGCGACCTTGACGGAAAAGAATATGGATGAAATGCTTTCCGAAGTAAGGAAAGCATTGCTGGAAGCCGATGTCAATTACGATGTCGTCAACGACTTCATCGGTGAAGTCAAAGAAGAAGCAATCGGTCAAAAGGTTCTTTCCAAAGTCTCTCCGGGCGACATGGTCGTCAAGATCGTCCATGACAAGATGGTCAAGCTCCTCGGAGATGGCAACAACGATATCGCCTTCCGTATGGACGGAAAACCGACGGTCATTCTGATGGTCGGCCTTCAGGGTACCGGTAAAACCACAAGCGCCGCGAAACTTGCACAGCTCTTTGAAACGAAGAACCACAAGAAAGTCCTTTTCGGTGCCCTCGATGTCTATCGTCCGGCCGCTATCGACCAGTTGACGAACCTCGGCCTTAAGTGTGAACCTCCGGTTCCGACTTATTCCGACCGCAGCGGTACCCCGGTTCCGCAGATCGCCTTTGCCGCCTATAACAAAGCCGTTGCGGAGAAATACGATATCCTCATCCTCGATACCGCCGGTCGCTTGGAAATCGATACGAAGCTGATGCAGGAGCTCAAGGATATCCAAGCCCGTGTACCCTGCGATGAAACCTTGCTCACCGTCGATGCTTTAGCCGGTCAGAATGCGACCAATGTCGCTTTGGCCTTTGCCAAAGAGATCAAGATCACCGGTATCGTCATGACAAAACTCGATGGCGATTCCCGTGGCGGTGCCGCTCTTTCGATTAAGAAACTCACCGGCATTCCTATCAAGTATGCCGGTGTCGGTGAAAAAGTCACCGATTTCCAGAACTTCCATCCGGAGAGAATGGCAGACCGTATCCTCGGTATGGGAGATATCGTCTCTCTGGTTGAGGAGATGCAGGAGAAGATCGATGAGAAACAGGCGCAGAAGACTTCCCGCCGTCTCCAACAGGGCCAGTTCGATCTTAACGATATGCTCTCGGTCATGAAGCAGATGAATAAGATGGGACCGTTGAAGAGCATTTTACGTATGCTTCCGAATATGCCGAAGATCAGCGATGAACAGATCGATCAGGCGAATGCGATGCTCAAGAAGACCGAAGTCATCATCCATTCGATGACCAGAGAAGAGCGTAAGAAACCGGAGATCATCAAGACTTCCCGCAAGATCCGTATTGCCAAAGGTGCTGGTGTTCAGCCGAAGGATGTCACTCAGCTCTGCGATAACTTCGTCCTTATGCAGAAACAGATGAAGTCGATGGGGAAGAATCCTTATGCGATGCAGGCGATGATGTCCGGGATGAATAAGAGCAGATAAAAGATAGAAATAGAGCCTCTCGGTGGAGAAAGAAAAACCTTGATCCACGGGAGGCTTTTTCAGTGGATCAGGAAAAGACCATAAATAAGGCAAAATAAGAAAATGAAATTTTAGTGCACTAAAGGATTGACAATTTTAGTCGACTAAAATATAATACTGCAAGATTTTAGTCAACTAAAGGAAACGGAAACACATGAAAAACACTAAAACAATGATTCTTGTCTTCGCCTCGCTTTCTCTTCTTGCCGGTTGCTCGACGGGGAAAACTTCCGCGGCTTCGGGCTATGTCGATAATTATCCTACCCTGAAAGGTTTTGATATCGACTTAGCCAAAGCTACTTTCAAGCAGTTGGGTATTACTCCTATCTTCCAGGAAATCGTCTGGGAACAGAAGGAGACAGAACTCTCCGCCAAACAGATCGACCTCATCTGGAACGGTCTTACGATCACCTCGGAAAGAAAAGAGAGCATGGAGATTTCTATGCCCTATATGACGAACTCTCAGGTTTTAGTTGCGAAGGCAAGTTTCTCGGATAGTGAAATCACTTCCGATGATAACTATAAAGTTGCCTTTGAACAGGGGAGCGCCGGCGAGGATGCTTTTAACGGCAATGCGATGTTCTCCGGTTCTACTTCGACTCCGCTTTCGGCGCAGACGAACGCTCTTACCGAAGTCCTTTCCGGAACCAGCGATTTGGCGATTATCGATTCGGTGATGGCCGGTTATTATCTCTCCGGTTCTTCTTCCTATGCCGGTAAACTGAAGATTCTTTCGCAGTATTCCTTCGATTCCGAATATTACGGTATTGCCGGAAGAAAAGGAGAAACGGCTCTGATGGGGAAGATCAATGAGACGCTCGCTTCTCTTTATAATGATGGCACCACGGCGGATATCGCCAAGAAATACGGTCTTACCAACGATCTTGTAAAACCGGATACGGATACCTCTTCCGCGGAGAAAGAAGATACTTCCTCCTGGGATTACATTACCAAGAGAGGTACCATCATCATCGGTTACACGGTTTTTGCGCCTATCGCTTTCTCGGACTAGCCGTTTATGAGTATCTCTTTTTCGGAGGTGACGCTGAAGCTATTGGATGGCTTTGGCACTACCTGTCTTATCTTTGTTATCAGCTGGATTCTTTCGATTCCTCTCGGTATTCTTTTCTGCCTTTTTTCCCTCAGCCGCTTTAAGACCGTAAGGAAGATCATGCAGGTCTTTATCTGGATTATCCGGGGAACTCCCTTGATGCTTCAGATCATGGTCGTCTTCTATGTTCCGGGTTTATTATTCAACTGGCCTTCTTTACCCCGTATTGCTGCTGCTATCACTGCCATCGTCATCAACTATGCGGTCTATTTCAGTGAGATCTTCCGCGCCGGTTATCAATCGATAGCGAAAGGTCAACAGGAGGCCGGAGCGGTCTTAGGTCTTTCCCGGAGTGAGATTTTCTTTAAGGTTCTTCTTGTTCCCATCATCCAGAAGATCATGCCTCCGATGACCAATGAGACGATCTCCTTAGTCAAGGATACGGCCTTAGCCAGAATCATCGCGGTCAATGAGGTCATGTTAGCAGCCGACCATATTGTTGGAACCTATGCGATTGTCTGGGTTCTTTTCTATACGGCGGTCTTCTATCTGGTTTTTGTCGGTATTCTCTCTCTGCTTCTGAAACTTTTAGAGAAGAAGCTGAGTTATTTTGAGGGTTAGTCTATTATGGCGTATTTAGAAATTGAAAATCTCACCAAATCCTATTCCGGCGTAACGGTCTTAGATCATTTCTCCGCTTCCTTAGAGAAAGGGGAAACCCTCTGTCTTATCGGAGATTCGGGGTCCGGAAAAACTACTTTTCTCCGTCTTCTGAATTTCTTAGAAGATAGCGATCCGAGCGCAGGAGGAAAGGTGGTTCTGGACGGAAAAGTCCTGATTGACTCTTCTCCTCTTACCAGAAAAGAAAAGCAGGAACGGAGGGAGAACTTCGGCCTTGTTTTTCAGTCTTATAATCTTTTTCCTCAGTATAACGTCTTGAATAATATTCTTCTTCCCGTGAAATCGAAAATACGGAGGGAAGGGAAGAAACAGAAGCTTTCTTTCTCCGAAAGAAGAAGAGAATATAAGAAAACACTTGCAGAGAAAGAAAAAGAAGCCGACAATCTTCTAGAAAGCGTCTCTCTTCTCAGCAAGAAAGAATCCTATCCCTATCAGCTCTCCGGTGGAGAGGCCCAAAGGGTAGCTATTCTTCGCGCTTTGATCCTCGCTCCGAAAGTTCTCTGTTTCGATGAACCGACGGCTGCTCTGGATCCGAAGCTCAAAAGACAGGTAGCGGAAACGATTCTTTCTCTGAAGAAGCAAGGCCAGACGATTCTAGTGGTCACCCACGAGATGGAATTGGCCCAAGCGGTTTCGGATAAGATCATCTTCCTAGAAAAAGGAAAAATCATCGAATCCGGAAATAGAGAGATTCTCACTTCGCCACATAGTGCGGAGTTAAAAGCTTTCCTAACAGGAAACGAAGAGGATATTCCACATGGCAGAGAAAAAGACATTGACCGAGAAAGAGCACGAGGAACTCTATTCAGCCTTAGTCAAGATTAAGACGAAAGAGGAAGCCAAAGACTTCCTTGATGATCTGCTTTCGAAAAAAGAGCTGGAATCTCTTTCGGGACGTATTCATTCGGCAAAGCTTTTCTTGGAAGGGAAAACCTATGCCGAAGTAAGCCAGGAGACTACGATCTCGACGGCGACTTTAGCCCGGGTCAAGAAGTGTGTCAAATACGGAAAAGGCTACAATACGATTCTGAAGAAGTAAAACAACAGAAAAAGGATGATCTCCCTTTGTTTCACCTAGAGGAAATCATCCTTTTCGTTTACTTGGTTTTCAGATTCTTCTCGACGAACTTCTTTCCTTTTTCCATCGCATCCTTCTCTTTTGGAGTCAGAGAAGTATCCCCGTGTTTCACCTGTTCGATCAGAGGAGCATCTTTCCGAGAGTACGTCATCTTGTCAAAAAGATCTCTTCTCTTCTGATAGGTTTCCCGGATTGCTTCCTTCCGGCGGTATTCCTCGATCGCCTGGTGATTTCCGCAGAAGAGAATATCCGGAATCTTCTTTCCTTCGTAATCGTAAGGATAGGTGTACTGCGGATACTCTAGAATCTCATTGGAGAACGATTCCTCTTTGGTGGAATCGTCAGCGATTGCTCCTTTGAGAAGACGGACGACGGAGTCCGAGATTGCCATCGCCGGAATCTCTCCTCCCGTGAGGATGAAATCTCCCATGGAGATCTCTTCGTCCACTTCTTCCTCAAAGCGGGAATCGACTCCTTCATAGTGCCCGCAGATAAGGCAGATCTCGTCCATCTTACTGAGACGGACGGCGTCTTTCTGCTGATAGGGATGACCTTTCGGACCTAAAAAGATCGTATAGGTCTTTTCACTGGTGTTTGCTCTTAAACAATCCATCAACGGTTCCATCCGCATGATAAGACCTGCCCCCCCGCCGATCGGATGATCATCGACCCGATGGTTTTTATCAAGAGAATAGTTACGGATGTTGATGAGTTCGAAGGTGACTAGCCCTCTCGAAATCGCTCTTCCGATGATGGAGCTTTTGAGAAAGGAATCGTAGAATTCCGGGAAGAGCGTCAGGATTTTGATCTTCATTGTTTGGCGGCTTCGCTTCCTAAGGCCGTCAGAGTGATGGTTTTCTTCTTTTTATCGACCGAGGCGATGAAATTATCCATCAGGAAAGGAATATAGATCTTGTCGCCGATGACAAGATATTCCGCTTTCGGCATCTTCTCCATATGGTCGACAACGCCGATTTCTTCCCCTTTGTCGGTCAGGACTTTCATACCGACAAGATCATCGAAGAAGAAAGTCCCTTTCGGCGCGCGGACATTCGCATAGATATCCTTGCCGAGGAAGGACTGGATCGAATCGATGGTGTCATAACCCTCTAAGCCGATATGAAGGATACGGGAATCCTTCGGCTGGAGAGAAGAGATCTTATAGGACTGATTCTCCCCGCTGTCATCGGGGATGAGAACGGTTTTACCGACCGCAAAACGGTTGAGAGGAGTAGAGGAAGTGACAGAGATCTTCAGCATACCTTTGAGGCCGAAGTAATTGACGATTTTACCGATTTTTTTAATTGCCATTTTTCTTTTCTTAACAGAAAGAGACAGGAAAGCTTATTAGCCTTCCTGTCTCTCGCCTTTATTACTTGCTTTCTCCTTTGGCGTTGAATTCGTCGAAGGATTCGAAGCGGAGATGAACCTTCTTTCTCATGTTCTTGATGGAAACATTGAGAATGGTGCGCAGAGAGTCGGAAATGACTCCGTGGCGGCCGATGAGCTTTCCTAAATCGTCCTTTTCGCAGAGGATCAGATAGTTCTGCTCTTTCTTTCCGAGGTCCTCCGGTTTGTCCATCCTCTTGATGAGAAGGGCTTCCGGTTTGCTAACCAACGGTTCGATGAGGGAACGGATGTCCTCAGTGAGATCGAGGTTGGTCTGGCTCTCCATGTTACTTAGCCTCTTTGGTAGCTTTCTTCGCGGCTAATTTAGCGTCGATATACTTCTTGTAGATGCCCTTATCCTTGAGAAGAGTCTTGACGGAATCGGACGGGATAGCACCGTTGTTGAGCCACTTGAGAACTTCGACTTCATCGATCGAGCAGGCTCCGGAGAGCGGATCATAAGAACCGAGCTGAGCTAAGGATTCCGCATGCGGAGTACGACGGGAATCGGAAACGACGATACGATAGGCCGGGGTATGAGTACGGCCGATACGAGCTAAACGGATTTTAACCATAGTGATATTTCCTCCTAAAATGATTACGGAAAGAAGTATAGCTGGTTAGTATCAGGCTGTCAAGGGTTTTCTATTGACAGGCATTAGAAATATTACCTGCTAGTAAGAATGGTGCGATTACTTGTTTCGTGGTAAGCGTTGATTTCTTGAAATAGTCTTAAAATATTTGAATGGAATTTTCATATAAGAATACAAGTAAGCGCTAACATATATTAAACAATTACATTTTCTCAACTTTTACATTGAGCAGACTCTTTTTCTATTTATATTCAAGATGAAAGGAGGACGTTGCTATGAATCAAACACGTTCTAAGTTTATTCCTAGTTGTTTGCTTTTGCTTCTCTCCTCTTTTGCTATTTCTTCTGCTTTTCCGTTAGAAGGCTTTTTCAATTCTCATGATGAGAAAGCCGTCGGAGCTGCATCCTGTTCTTTTGGAGAGAATGTCAGTTCTGAGGCAGAAGAGCATAGCTTTGCCTATGGCGAATCTGATGAGACCGAATCTTCGGATAACGAAGATCAGGTTAAAAACACTGACTCCTCAGCGGCTTCCATTTTGCCTATCAATTTAGAAGTTAAATATACACGTTCCATTTCTTTTAATAAAGCTTTTGCAAAAAACTATTTTTCTCATCTACAGAAAAATATGCCGACGAATAATGTAGGCAATTGTGCTTATGTTGCTCTTACTGCTATTCTCGGTTACTATGACGCACTTGTAAACGACTCGTTTATTTCTGAACAATGCGAGGCGACTGTGTATAACACAACACTGGATGATTCAACATACCAGCAAAGTCCTTGCGTTCAGGATATTTATGTAAATGTTCCTTCCGACTCAAGCAAAACGGCCGAAGAGAATTTTTCAATTTACCTAGATAAGATGATGAACAATGGCTCTTTTATTGGGCACCTTTATTCTCTTGCCATTGAAAAAGGGTATCTAGTGAAAGGAAAGGCTACAAGTTGTGCTTTTCCTTTTAAATATTATGGGGACTTTATCAAGGATTATCTTGAAACGGTTCCAAATGTTCAATAGGCGGTCATGTCTCCTGTTGATCAATACTCCCATGTATATAACCCCATCTATGTAAGTGAAGGACGCTATTATGATTCGACACCTAGTTTTTCTTACAGAGGTAATACAGTATCAAGCTTTTCGGCATTCCGAAAGCAGATTGTCGAAAAAGTTAAAGACGGTGAACCTGTTGTTGTGGGAAACGATGATCACTTTTTTGTCGTCTACGATTATGATCAGGAAAATGACATCCTCTATGGTAATCTAGGTTGGAAGAACAATAAATCAAGTCTCCATGCCAATATCGATAAATTATATCGTAATCATCTTCATTTCTGGTATTCGATGGATCTTCGTGGTGATGTTGCCCACTCTCATTCGGACAATTATTATGTCAAAGATGCAAATGGCACAAAACATGCGGTTTGTAGTTGTGAATTGGATTCCCATGTCTGTCGTGATCTTACTATAGGTGATAACTATCATTGTTATTGCCGTTGTCCGTTGACTCATCAAGAGCATACAGAATCTCAATATTGTCTTGCCAGTTCTAAACGTCACTATTCTTTGTGCACGTGTGGACGTGTTGTCTGTTATCACGAACATGTTTTTGATTCAAACGGACGTTGCACTAAGTGCAATTACATTAAGCTTTAATAAGGAGGATTCATGATATGGTGAATAGAAAAAACAAATTCTTCTTACTTACCGTCGTCTTATTGCTTGCCGGTTGCAGAGGAACAACCACATCTTCTGTTGCGGGCAATACGTCTTCCGTAGTTGACACCACTCCTGCCGATATTCAGTATAAGGAAAAGGTGTCGGAGACACCCGTGGCTTTCAATGGGACGAACAAATCCACCTTCGTCGGCGGTGCTTTCGACTATTCGATGTCGAAGCTCTCCACTAGTGAGAACACAATCATTTCTCCTCTTACTTTAGGGCTTAACTACAGTGCCGTGAGTTTGGTTTCTGGTTCGGCAAATGCGGTCAAGACGAAACTCGGTATCTCCAGTTTAGCGGAGTTCTCTTCATTCAATTCGGTGTTCAACTGGAATGATGATTCCGAAACTGTCCATCGCCAGGATCTTCTCCGTTCCCTCACTTTCCATCAGATTGCACAAACGAATAATACCCTTTCCTACCTTCCAGGAGTCCGTGAGACCTTGGCAAATGACGGCATTGCAACCATCACTAGCAGTTATGCCAACAGAGTGAAGGATGCACAGGATTTCCTGACGGCGAAATTGGGTAAAAAGATTCCTGTCCCGGATCTTGAGCTTGATGATCCCTGCGTTCTTACTTATTCTGCACTTCGTGTCAAGGAATCCCGGGAAGATGCGGTTACCGGTGAAAAGACTTTCCATAACCTATCAGGAAGCACTTCGAATGTGAACGGAGATACGGCCAACCATGAAGGCGTCTATTGGGAAGGAACGGATTATCGTGCCTTCCGCTATTCGGTCAATCGGACGGATCTCACCTTCGTGCTTCCTAACGAAAATGTCTCTCTTTCTTCTGTCGATGCTACCTCAGCATATCTTGCAGGTGAAAACGGAACGAAAGAAAGAGTTATCGATGGCTTCTTCCCATATTTCAGCCTGAAAGAAACGATTGATTATACTTCTGAATTTGCAGACTTGTTCCGTCCGGTAGGAATCTATTCTGGACTGGTTGATAATGCTTCCCAGTTAAAGCTTTTTGCCTGCAAACAGTCTAATGATTTCACTTTCTCCGCCTTAGGAATCGAAGGTACTTCTTTGACCGTGTCTGGTGCAGGTACAGCTAGTGCTCCGGCTGAGATGCCGGAAATCTCGTTCGTCGTCGATCGTCCCTTCTATTGTTTCCTCTCTTACTACGATATTCCTCTCTTCGCGATGACGGTCGTCAATCTGTAAGGGAGAATAACGATAAAGAGCTGCCTCTATTCCTAATCCTTGATTAGGTATACGGCAGCTCTTTTTTAGTACAATAAATTCCTATAAAACAGTAACAACCTGTTCGTTTAAATATAAAACGTATTGGTTTTTAATATATGAAAAAACCTCCCGGAACGAATCGGCCTAAAGAGGCTTCTCTGCGTTTCTTTAAGAACTTCTTTTTGATCAGCAGACTGGATCGGAATGGACAGAAAACTCCTGATTAGCGAGTTCCGCGACTACATCCTCTCGGACCGAGGCGGTTTCTTTGGAAGCGTCTTCGGAAAGTCCTTTGAAAATATAGGAGACAGCATCGACGGCTTTTCCGGAAGCGGAATGAAGAAAGTATCCAGCTGTCTCTTCGTCCGAAGCGAAGTTTTGGATATAGAGATAGTCCTTGATCGTATCGGAGCCTGTCTTATAGAAGGACATATAATAAAGAGACGTGTCGAAGAACCCATCGCTATTGGCATAGTTCTCTTTCCCGGTCTTGTCTTCCCTGGCCAAAGCAAGGAGGAGAGAAGGAAGCTTCTTCTCTCCGTTCCAGATGACGGAACGGGAGTAAAGGGTATCTCCTTCATAGCGGTATTCCGTGACGGTCACCTTGGAAAGATCGTCCGTCTCGAGATTTTCATAGGCCTGCTTCGTTTCCGCGGTGTCATTCTCTGATAACGGCGAAGAAGAGGTACAAGAAGCAAGAAGAAGGACAGGGAGAACAGCAAGAACAGATAAATTTCTCGTTTTCATGATTATTTCTCCCCCATATAGATGAAGCCAACAAATTTAGACTCATTGACATAATAATCACCCGTATTAGATGTCTTCCAATCGTAATGGGTAATCATAAAATTCCCAGAGTAACGAAGATTGGCGACTCCGATACCAAGGACTGCGTGTCCGACATTGTTCTCGGTTTTCACGCGAAGAAAGCATGGGCTCTTCTTGGTGTTTATAAAACTCACATATTTTGCAAAAGTGTCTAAATAATATGCTCGGTAGTTGCTATACCCAGCATCGCTGAAATACTGATTTAATCCAGACATCTCGTTTGAAAGTGTGGTTCCGTTTGTAGTATCGGTTTTCATATAATCAGCGACTTCGATAATAAGAGAATCAACCGCTTCCTTATTATCACTATGCTCTAACGGAAGAAGACCATTGACTAAGTTTGTCATTGAAGAATATCGATCATAGAAGGAAATAAGCATGGCGCCAGTGGTTGGTGCGCATCCGTTTTTTACAGGTCCATACGAATAGTTATAGTAGAAAGGGCAGGAAGTTAAATACTGAGAACTGCTGTAGCTATCGTAATGGGAAGTGTAAAGATCTTCGTTCAGCGTTGGAGTCGCATGGAATTCATCAGCAGTAGATGTAGAATGTAGGATTTTATCTGTTGTATCTATGTCATCGGAAGAGAAAATAGGAGAAAGAGAAGCTAAACTGGCTAGATCCGGTTTTGCTTCACCGACATAATAAGTGCAGAGGGTATTATCGCTATCTAATATTAAATAGCCTTTGTATGCATCGTCTTCGGAAACATAAGCTAACGAATAGGATTTGCCATTGAAGGTGAAGGCAGTCGTTTCACCTATCGTGGCGTTCTTCCAGATACTAGTGGAAAGTCGAATATTTTCAAGATGTTTTCTAGCGTACGGAAAAGAAGACGTTTTCTTGGTAGATGGAATGGTACCGAAGCCTAACAGTAGGAGGGAGATAGATTGCAAACTTATTTTTTTAAGATTCATTGCATTAATCCCCTTTAGTCCTTAATTACATTCTAGTCAAATGCTTCTAAGAGGTCAAGGACTGTGAATAAGAAAAAATGAAAATAATTATGAAAAAAAGCCAATTTTTATTTCATAACATAAATCATTAATTAAAATCATGATATTCTTCTCGTCCATGTAAATTATTGTTATGATTACTTTCATAAAGAAAAGAGACAAATTCCTCTCTTAGGAAAAAAGGATTGCGTTAGAATAGAAGACGCAAGCAGAAGCAAATCGTTTTTTTATGAAACATTATTTCTTCGGAAAATATTATAAGTTCCTTTCCCGGGATGGCTTCGCCTTAGCTATCATCGACTCCTATTCCGATGAGGGTCCGGCTATGCAGCTGATCACGAAAGAGAGAAGCTATTCTCTTTCGGACGTGAAAGCTATCCGAATCCTGGAAAACCGTGTTCTCTTCTCCGTGAATGAGAAAGATCTCTCGGTTTCCGGAGAGATCGATCTCGGTTTCCTTCATCCCCTGAAGCATCCTGCCATGGGACCTTTCCAGATTTTTTCGATGGAATGTTCCCACGATGTCTACTCGATGTATCACTCTCTTTCCGGAAGTATCCTCATTCAAGGAAGAAAAGTGGATTTCCAAGATGGTTACGGTTATATCGAAGGAGATAAAGGAAGATCGTTTCCCTCGAAATATTTCTGGTATAACTCGATCGGTCCTGACTACGGCCTAACCGTTGCGATTGCGACGATTCCATTTGGTCTGATTCATTTCACGGGGTTATTAGGTTTTATCCATTACCAGGGAAAGGAATACCGGCTCTGCACTTATAATTTCGGGAAAGTCGTTGAGAGAACCAAGGAACGGGTTGTCCTTCGGAAAGGAAAATATTCTCTCGAGATTCATTTAGCGGAACCTCAGGGTTTCGCATTGAAAGCCCCGAAGGATGGAGGCATGAGCCGGGTCATCAAGGAGAATGTGGCTGTGAAGACTTCCTTCTGCTTCCGCGATAAGAAGAGAGTGATCTTAGAAAAAGAAGACCCTTATTCTTCCTTAGAACAGATGTTTTAATAGCTGACGGAAAAGAAGATTTTCCGGCACCGTCCTCTTCTGAAAACCGCATTTGCTTGTAGAATGATTCCGCTTCGATTCCAATAATATTCCATTAAAAACCTGTTTATACGCAATCCATAATATTACCATTCAGTTTATTTCTTTTCTCTTGACATAGGCTTCTTAGTATCCTCTGCTAGGACAATGACTTTTCTTTTCCCTTCTTATCTTCCCAGACACTAGATATGAAAAAAGGCGATCCCTTATAGGATCGCCTCATGTCACTGGATTAATGAAATAAGAGAACTTGGTAGAACGGATAACGGAAGAAGGAAGAATTTACTTTGCTTCTTCTTTAGCAGCTTCCACAGCTTTCTCGGCCTTAGCTTCCTTAGCAGCTTCGGTCTTGGCGCGGTTAGCAGCCTTCTTCTTATCGGCGTTGGTCTTGGTGGCGGCTAAGTTGGCAGCAATCTTATCCTTACGGATGACCTCTTCCAGACGAGCCGACTTACCAGAACGGGCTCTGAGATAGTAGAGCTTATGTCTTCTGACCTTAGAGTGACGTAAGACGGAGATGGAGGCGATGATCGGCGAGTTGATTAAGAAGTTTCTCTCAACACCGACACCGGCAGAATCCTTACGGACAATGAAGGTCTTCGAGGCACCGGCTCCACGGATGGAGATGACGACGCCTTCGAACGCCTGCTGTCTTTCCTTGTTGTTTTCACGGATGGTGACCATGACGCGGATGGTATCACCGACTTCGAATTCAGGAAGATCGTGTCTGATCTGGCTGGCAGTTACCTGCTGAACTAACTGTTTGTTCATTGCTTTTCTCCTTGGAAATAATTGGATTGTCCGGTTGCACATGGTCAAGTGACACTTCCAGCGGTGCATCCGTAAGCCTGATATAGGCGAGGAATAAAATAGCACACTTGCTTGACGGATACAAGCACTGAAAAGAGAAGCTACAATTAATAAATAGGATATAGGGACAGAAAGTGGTGAAGAATTTTCTTGCAATCCCCATTTCCGGCTAGTATGATATTTTAGCTTAGGCATACTATGCCCATTTTTTGAGAGCATTGTGCCCGGGCTATGTGTGGGAAGCCAGTGATTGGCTGCTTACCACAATTGCAAGCTATAGGAGGTAACAAAATGGCTGCAAAGAAAGTCACGCGAGTGATGATTATCCGTTCCGAAGGCGGGGGAGCTAACCCTGCAAAATTAGGTCAGAAGCTTGGTCCTTACGGCATCGGCGGAAAGTTCTGCCAGCAGTTCAATGCTGCGACGGCAAACCGTAGAGGCGAAGTGGTTCCCTGCATCCTCACCATCTATGAAGACCGTACGTTCGACATGAGCTTCAAGACAACTCCGACTACTTATCTTCTTCTGAAGGCTGCCGGTGTGGAAAAGGGCCGCAAGGGTCCGGATCACGGCGGATCTCCGAAGGATGTTGTCGGCCACGTCAAGAGAGCCGATGTCAAGAAGATCGCCGAATACAAGATGCCCGATCTCAATGTGGATTCCTTAGAGGCGGCCGAACGCTGCGTCGAAGGTTCTGCTAAGTCCATGGGTATCGTCATCGACGACTAAAGGAGGAACATAATCACCATGAAACAATCTAAGAAATATGCTGCTTCTTTAGCCCTCATCGAAAAGGGAAAGAAGTATTCCATCGACGAGGCCTGCGCTCTCGTCAAGAAGACTGCCACTGCGAAGTGGGATGAATCCATCGATGTCTCGTTCAAGCTCAATATCGACCCGAAACAGGCCGATCAGCAGCTCCGTGGCACCATTGTCTTACCGCACGGCAATGGTAAGACTGTCCGTGTCTTAGCTATCACCGATAAGGTTTCGGAAGCTAAGGAAGCCGGCGCCGATTTCGTCGGTCAGCAGGATCTCCTTGATAAGATTCAGAAGGAGAACTGGTTCGACTTCGATGTCATCGTCGCGACTCCGAACATGATGGGTCTTTTAGGCCGTATGGGTCGTGTCTTAGGCCCTAAGGGCTTAATGCCGAACCCGAAGACCGGCACCGTCACGCCGAACATCGGCGAGGCGATCAAGCAGATCAAGAACGGTAAGGTTTCTTACCGCAACGATAAAGATGGTAACCTTGCCATTCAGTTCGGTAAGGCTTCCTTCGAGGCTTCTGCCTTAGCGGATAACCTCAAGGCCATCGTCGACACGGTCAACCGTGTCCGTCCTGCTACCATCAAGGGAACTTATATCCGCACTGCGGTTATCTCTTCCACTTATGGCCCGGCTATCAAGTTAGCTATCTAATAATCCTATTCTATCCGTTTCTGTTTTCTCCTCTCCGCCCCAATCACGGGGAAGAGGACAATCCAAATTCGGGGTACCCAATATACCTAAGACCGTAACTGCCTAGTGAAAAAGGCTTAATTCAATGGTTACCGAGGATTGAGTAACTACATAGCTCTGAAAGTATATTGTTCCCATATTCATTCACGAAGGAGGTGAAAAGATGAACCAGCAGATCTTAGCGGAGAAGAAAGAGACCGTCGCTAAACTTAACGATGTTCTCAAAACTTCCCATTCCACCATCGTCGTCTCCTATTCCGCTCTGGCTGTCGCGGACGTCAATGAACTCCGTCTCGCCCTCAAGAAGGACGGTGCGCATCTCTCAATGCAGAAGAATTCGTTACTGAAGAAGGCTGTCGATGAAGATGGTCTTTCTCAGCTCGATTCTTTGCTCAAGGGTCCGAGCGCTATTGTCACTTCGAAGGAAGAAGGCGAAGGACTTCAGGCGCTTAACGATTTCGCCAAGAAGCATAAGGAGTTCACCATCAAGGGTGGCATGATCGATGGAACGTTCTGCGATGCCGCTACTCTCAAAGAGCTCGCCAGCATCGGAGGCAAGGAAGGCGCTCTGTCGCGTCTTCTCTCTGTCCTGGAAGCCCCGCTCGTTCAGTTCGCTCTGACCATCAAGGCCGTCGGCGAGAAGAACGATCCGGAAGGCGCCAAGCAGGTCGAGGCCGCCTAAGCCTATTCCGAAGAATTAGGCAAATTGTCGTAACACCATTATCAGGAGGAAATGAACAATGGCTAAGTTAGTTAAAGAAGATGTCATCGCCGGCTTAAAGGAAATGAACATGGTCGAGATCATGGATCTCGTCAAGGCGATTGAAGCCGAATTTGGTGTCAAGGCTGCTGCCGGTGTCGCTGCTCCGGCCGCTGGTGCTGCCGCTGCTCAGGAAGGCCCGGCTGAGGTTTCTGTTATCCTCAAGTCCTTCGGCACTGCCAAGGTTCCGGTCATCAAGGCTGTCCAGGCTATCACTGGCAAGGGCCTTATGGATGCCAAGAAGCTCGTTGATGGCGCTCCGGTTGCCATCAAAGAGAAGATCGCTCCGGCCGAAGCCGAAGAGATCAAGAAGCAGCTTGTCGCTGCCGGCGCCGAAGTCGAAATCAAGTAATCCGTATTTTTCCCTGTCGTATCCTTTGGTCCCACCCTGCCCTCGTTTGGCGGGGTGGGCTTAGTTGTCTATAAGGAAAGCCGATAAAAACAATCCAATTATCGGCCTTTATTCGAAATCTTAGGACAACTTCCGTTCCTTTTCTGGGAAGAAAGACACGAGGTAAAACTATGGAAGAATTAGACTTAACCAAATACAGAAGAACTGAGACAGGCCGTATCGATTTCTCCAAGACTTTCTCTAACGTTCCCCTTCCGAACCTCTGCGATGTCCAGCTCCAGTCTTTTGACTGGTTCGTAAAGCAGGGCGTCGACGAAGTCTTCCGCGATATTTTCCCGATCCGTTCCAACAAGGATACCCGTGGTCATGAGACCGACACCGACCAGGTCGCCGAGCTCGACTACGTCTCCTCCGAATGGGGAAATCCGGACGAGAAGCACGGTTATTTTGAATGCAAGGTCTCAGCCTTGACATACTCGGCTCCGCTTCATGTCACCCTTCGCTTACGTCATCCGGACGGCACCGTCGATGAAGACAAGATCTTCATGGGCGACTTCCCGTGGATCACTCCTTCCGGAACCTTCATCATCAACGGCTCCGAAAAGTGCATCGCTTCGCAGCTCATCCGTTCTCCGGGTGCCTACGTTTCGATGGAAAGCGATGAAGTCACGCTGAAGAAGTCCGAAAACGATACCCGCAACGAAATCAACGTCGTCTACGGTTCGAACATCATTCCTTCCAGAGGTATCTGGTTGGAATATCTCACCGATAACCGTGATTTCGTCTCCGTCCGTATCGATAAACAGAAGAAGGTTCCGGCACTTGTTTTCCTCCGTGCTTTAGGCCTTGTTTCCGATTCGGATAAGCTTGTCGATGACGCTCTTCCGGCAGAGGAAGACGGTACGCCGTCGACTCCGGCTACCGGCGTCAAAGCCCTCTTTGGCGATAACGACTATTTCAATAAAGCTTTAGGCAAGAACCCTGCGAAAGATGGTGTCTCCGGTCCGCGCCGTATGCGCGAAGCAGTCGGTTTCATCTTCCGTAAGCTCCGTCCGGGTGAACCTTATACCTATGAATCCGCAGCCCTCATGCTCAAGCAGCGTTTCTTCGATCATGAGCACTACGATTTAGGAAAGGCAGGACGTTTCAAGATCAACGAGAAACTCGGTATCTATGACCGTCTTGTCGGTCAGACTCTTGCCGAGGACCTCATCTCCAATGACGGCGAAGTCGTCTTTGAGAAAGGCCATACCCTCACTCTTGAGGAAGTCAACGACTTACAGAAGAAGTCCTTCTTCGAAGGTAACCTCAACCACACTGTGACTTTATCGGTCAACACCCTTTTGGATGACCATAACCATGTCACTCTGGTCCGTGTTGAGAATCCGCATAATCCGAGCAAGGTTGTCAATATCATCGGTACCGACTTAACGATTTCTCTCACCTATGTCACGATTCCGGATATTGTCGCTTCGCTTTCCTATATGCTCAACCTCTCCGATGGTATCGGTACCACCGATGATACCGATCATCTCGGAAACAAGAGAGTCCGCTGCGTCGGTGAACTCATCCAGGATAAGTTCCGCGCCGGTCTTTCGAAGATGAAGAGAACGATCCACGATCGTATGTCGACCTCGGATCTTTCGACTCTCACCATCGCTTCTTTGATCAACATCAAAGCCTTGACTTCGGCGGTCAACCAGTTCTTCAACTCGGATTCTCTCTCTCAGTTCATGGATCAGACGAACCCGCTTGCCGAACTTACCAATAAGCGTCGTCTTTCCGCGTTAGGCCGTGGCGGCTTAACCCGTGACCGCGCTTCCTCCGCTGTCCGTGATGTCCACCCGACTCACTACGGCCGTATCTGCCCGATCGAGACTCCGGAAGGTCAGAACATCGGTCTTATCTCGAACCTCGCCTGCTACGCGAAGGTCAATGAGTACGGTTTCTTACAGACTCCGTACCGTCCGGTCAAGAACCGGATCATCGATAACAATCCGGATGATGTCAGATGGCTCACCGCGGATGAAGAGAAGAACCATATCATCTGCCAGGCGAATGTGCGCGTCGACAATAAGACCAACCGCATCGAAGATGATGTCGTAAATGCCCGTCTCAACGGCGATTACATCACCGCCAAAGCCGAGGAATGCGATTATATCGATGCTTCTCCGAAGCAGATTGTCTCTATCGCTGCCGCCTGTATTCCGTTCCTTGAGAACGATGATGGGAAGCGTTCCCTTATGGGTTCGAACATGCAGCGTCAGGCTCTTCCGCTTCTCCGTCCGGAAGCTCCGATTGTCGGTACCGGTCTCGAAGGGAAGATCGCTCACGATTCCGGCGAGGCTCTTTTAGCCGATCAGCCGGGTTATGTCACCTATGTCGATTCCTGCCGCATCGATATCAAAGAAGATAGTGGCGTCAATAAGTCCTATAAGTTAAGAAGCTTCGTCCGCTCCAATAAGCGTACCTGCATCACTCAGACTCCGGTCGTCCATGTCGGTGACCATGTCGAAAAGTCGCAGATCATCGCCGACGGTCCGTCCATGGATAATGGCGAACTCGCCTTAGGTCAGAACGCTCTGATCGCGTTTACTACTTGGCACGGTTACAACTACGAGGATGCGGTCGTCGTTTCCGAACGCTGCGTCGATGAGGATCTTTTCACGAACCTCATCATCGAAGAGTATTCGGTCGAAAGACGTAAGACCAAGCTCGGGGAAGAAGAATTCACCCGTGCAGTTCCTAACCTTGCGGATTATAAGAAGGCCCATCTCGACGAGAATGGTATCGTCGCGATCGGCACCGAAGTCCGTGAAGGCGATATTCTTGTCGGTAAGACGACCCCGAAGGGCGAAGTCACCGAAACCACCAACGATCATCTCATCAAGTCCATTTTCTCTTCGAAGTCCGACGATGACAAGGATTCTTCGCTCCGTGTTCCTCACGGCGGTGAAGGTATTGTTCTCGACGTCAAGCGCTTCTCCCGTGATAAGGGCGATGAGCTTCCGCCGGATGTTTTAGAGTCCATCAAGGTCTATGTCGTTCAGAAGCGTAAGATCCAGGTCGGTGATAAGATGTCCGGCCGTCACGGCAACAAGGGTGTTATCTCCCGTGTTCTGCCGGTTGAGGATATGCCGTTCTTACCGGATGGCACTCCGATCGATATTCTTCTCTCCCCGATGGGTGTTCCGTCCCGTATGAACATCGGTCAGGTTTTCGAAGTCCAGCTCGGCTTAGCCTGCAAGAAGTTAGGCCTCAAGGTTTCGACTCCGGTCTTCGATGGTGCTTCTGCGGATGAAATCGCGCAGTTCATGAAGGCTGCGGGTGTCGATAGCGACGGTAAGACCGTTCTCTACGATGGTCAGACCGGTGAGAAGTTCGATTCCCGTATCGCGGTCGGTGTCATGTACATGATTAAACTCGACCACATGGTCGAAGATAAGATCCATGCCCGTGCTATCGGTCCTTATTCGCTTGTCACGCAGCAGCCGTTAGGCGGTAAAGCCCAGAACGGCGGTCAGCGTTTCGGTGAAATGGAGGTCTGGGCTCTGGAAGCTTATGGCGCTGCCTACACCTTACAGGAAATGCTCACCATCAAGTCCGATGATATGGTCGGTCGTAACCAGACTTACGAAGCGATTCTCAAGGGCAAGAGCATCCCGAAGCCGAATATGCCGGAATCGACCCGTGTTCTCATCAAGGAACTTCAGGGTCTTGCCATCGATGTCAATTTACTCGACGACAAGAATCAGCCGATCAACATCAATACCATCTCCGAACAGGCCGAAAGAGATGCCCGCCGTACGCATCACGAAATCGTCAACTTCGATACGAAGAAGGAAAACGAATATTCCGACCACAATCCTCTTGAAGGAGCCGATGAACCTCTTCCGGAAGAGGAAGAAGACAATCAGCATCCGGAATCCGAATCGCATGACGATGAGGATGAGAACAACTAAGGAGGGTAAGCAATGTTCGATCTCAATAAACTGAAGGCGATCAAAATCGGCCTTGCCTCTCCGGAGAAGATCCACGAGTGGGGACATGGCGAAGTCACGAAGTTCGAGACGATCAACTACCGTTCCCAGAAGCCGGAACCGGATGGTCTTTTCTGCGAAAAGATCTTCGGTCCTGCCAAGGATTATGAATGCCACTGCGGAAGATATAAGAAGTCTTCTTTCGCCGGTAAGATCTGCGAGAAGTGCGGTGTCGAAGTCACCCTCAAGGCGGTCCGCCGTGAACGTATGGGTTATATCAACCTCGCTTTCCCCTGCGCCCATATCTGGTATGTCAAAGGTTCGCCCTCGAAGATGGGTCTCACGCTCGGTATCCCGCCGAAGCAGTTAGAGGAAGTCATCTATTTCGTCTCTCACATCGTCACCAATCCTGGTACTTCGAAGATTCTCAAGTACCGCGAGGTTCTCGATGAGAAGACAGCTCGTTTAGAGGCTTTCCCGGCGGTCATCGAAAACGAAATCTTAGGTTCAGGCAAGATCGCTCAGGACGATCCGGATTATGCCTTAGGTCAGAACTATCTGAACCTGATGAAGCATAAGAATCAGCCGTTCGACTTCTATTCAATCGGTAAATATATCACCAAGCACTTAGGTGCCGAGTTCGGTATCGGTGCCGAAGCTGCTCTTAAGCTTCTCAAGGAAATCGACCTCGATAAGGAAATCGAGGATGTTTCTAACGACTTACGTAACTCGGTCGGTGAGAAGAACCAGAAGAGAATCAAGGCGATCAAACGTCTTGAGGTTCTTGAGTCCTTCAAGAATTCCGGTATCAAGCCGGAGTGGATGGTCTTAACCGTCTTACCGGTCATTCCGCCGGAACTCCGCCCGATGATGCAGCTCGATGGTGGCCGTTATGCTACCTCGGACCTCAACGACTTATATCGTCAGGTCATCATCAAGAACAACCGTCTCAAGAAGGAAATCAGCGCTTATGCTCCTAACGTCATTCTTCTCAACGAAAAGCGTATGCTTCAGGAAGCTGTCGATGCTTTGATCGATAACGATCGTCGTAACAAGCCTTCGACTTCGATCAACGGCACGGTCTTAAAGTCCCTTTCTTCGACCCTCAAGGGTAAACAGGGACGTTTCCGTCAGAACCTTCTTGGTAAACGTGTCGATTATTCCGGCCGTTCCGTCATCGCCGTCGGTCCGACGCTCAATATGGATGAGTGCGGTTTACCGCGTGAAATGGCGGTTCAGCTTTTCCGTCCTTTCATCGCCCACAAGCTTATCTTCTCTAAGGATTCGACCGTCACTTCGCAGCGTATGGCCGATGAGCTTATCGCCAATAAGGATCCGCGCGTCTATGATGCGATCGAAGAGATTGCCAAGAACCACCCGGTTCTTCTCAACCGTGCTCCGACCCTTCACCGTCTCGGTATCCAGGCCTTCAAGCCGATTCTGATCGAAGGTAAGGCTATCCGTCTTCATCCGCTTGTCTGCCCTGGCTTCAACGCCGATTTCGATGGCGACCAGATGGCAGTCCATGTTCCGCTTTCCCGTCAGGCCCAGGCCGAAGCTATGTGCCTGATGATGGCTAACCGCAACATCTTAAAGCCTTCCGATGGTAAGCCGATCTGCGTCCCGTCGCAGGATATGATTTACGGTAACTACTATCTCACCCTCGAGGATGACGATAGCCTCAACGATATGTATGCTTCTTACTACGATGCCCACAACGAGCCGGATGAAGCTGAAAAGTATCGTCAGTATAAGAAGTACGAAGGTAAGGTCTTCTCCGATCCGGATACGGCGTATCTCGCCTATCAGAACGGACTAGTCTCACCCCGTACCCGTATCTATATTCCGGCCCGTTCGCTGAAGAAGACCGAGTTCACCGAAGAGCAGAACAGCAAATATCTTCTCACCACGGTCGGAAAGCTCATTTTCAACCACATCTTCCCCGAAGACTTCCCGTACATCAACTTCCCGGAGAGCACGCTCGATGAGAAGGCGGCGAAGAAGGAATTCAGCGATGAATTCTCCCATACTTCCGACGCTTTCTTTGTCACCGCTCAGGAAGTCTATGAGAAGGTCTTAGCTTCTGGCAAGTTCAAGGAAGGTGATGATTTCGATGCCTTCAAGGAATATGTCAAGCTTCAGCCTTTACGCAGTCCTATCAATAAGAAGCGCATTCAGGTCATGATGGATAAGATCTTCCATTACTATGACGAAGATTCCATCAAGACCGCTTCCATCATGGATGCCTTCAAGAATCAGGGCTTCGATTACTGCACCAAGTCCGGTCTTACCGTCTCGCTCGACGATATGAGACCTCTCTCCGGACGTAAAGAAATTTACGCCAAGGGCGATAAGCAGGTTGCGGAATACCGTGAAATGGCGGATCTCGGCTTCTTGACCGAGAAGGAACGTCACGATGCGGTGATCGCCTGCTGGAACGACATCAAGAACACGGATATGAAGAAGAAGCTCAATGAGCGTATGAAGGAAAATCCGCGTAACCCGATGTTCATGATGATGGCTTCCGGTGCCCGTGGTTCGGCCGATAACTACATGCAGCTTATCGGTATGAAGGGTTGTATGCTTAAGTCGAACGGCGAAGCTATTGAAACGCCGGTCAAGTCCGGTTATATCGATGGTCTCTCCGTCTCCGAATACTTCTCCTCGACGCATGGTACCCGTAAGAACGGTTCCGATACCGCTCTGAAGACCGCCGACTCCGGTTATCTCACCCGTCGTTTGGTCGATGTTTCTCACAACGTCGTCATCCGCGAGGAAGATTGCCACTGCGATCACGGACTTGTCGTTTCCGATTTACTCGAAGCCGATGGCAAGACTGTCATCGCTTCCTTATACGATCGTCTTGTCGGCCGTTTCCCGATGCACGATGTCCTCGATCCGAAGACCGGTGAGGTCTTAGCTTCTGCCGATGAGTGCATGGATGAAGAAGCGGCACAGCGCATCGTCGATGCCGGCATCAAGTCGGTGGAGATCCGCTCGATCCTCACCTGCGAATCGACCGATGGTGTCTGCGTCAAGTGCTACGGCCGTAACCTTGCGACCGGTAAGCTTGCCGAGATCGGTGATACTGTCGGTATCATGGCCGCTCAGTCTATCGGTGAACCGGGTACTCAGCTCACGCTGAAGAACTTCCACACCGGTGGTGTCGCGGGTCAGCAGGATATCACTTCCGGTTTACCGCGTGTCCAGGAACTTCTGGAAGTCCGTTCCCCGAAGCCGAAGGATGAAGCTGTCATCTCTACGATCCCTGGCAAAGTTGTCGAGATCAAGGAGCAGGGCTTACGCCATGTCTTCACGGTTGAAAACGAACTCGAAAAGCTCGATTTCATCTGCTATCCGAACCAGCTTCCGAACGTCACGGTCGGTCAGGAGATTCCGGCTGGCTATCCGCTCGTCAAGAATGCCCATATCGATCCGAAGAAACTTCTCGAATGCACCGATCTTACGACCGTCCGCAACTACATCATCAAGGAAGTCAAATCGGTCTACAAGGATAACGCCGGTATCGATATCGCCGATAAGCATCTGGAGATCATCGTCCGTCAGATGACGAACAAGATTCTCATCATCAACGCGGGTAACACCACGCTCTTACCGGGTCAGAAAGTCGATGATGTGACCTTCACCGAGAAGAATCAGAAGGTCTTAGAGCATGCCGGTAATCCGGCCGTCGGACGCCCGCTCATCATGGGTATCACGAAAGCTGCTCTCGAGACCGAATCCTTCCTCTCCGCTGCGTCTTTCCAGCAGACTACGGCGGTTCTTACCGATGCTGCCATCAAGGGCAAGGTCGATTATCTCCGCGGTCTGAAGGAGAACGTCATGATCGGTAAGCTCATCCCTGCCGGAACCGGCCTCAAACCGCTTCTTCCGGAAGAGGAAGAGGGTGAAGACGAGGACGAGGAGGAAAACCTCGATCCGTCTTCTTCTCCGGTCGTTCCGCCGGCTGCACCGACCAGCGCTCCTTCCACTCTCCCTGCCGGTGACAATCAGCTTCTGAAGTAATCTGTTCTACAAAGGCTATCTCTTCTTTTAAGGGGGGGGTAGCCTTTTTCTATGTTTTCCGATAGATATGGTGGGCTTTTTATGTCCTTTTCTTCTATCTTTTGATTTGGTATAATACTCCCACCTGCAGCCGTAGTTCAGTGGTAGAACGGTAGCTTCCCAAGCTGCATATACGGGTCCGATTCCCGCCGGTTGCTCCAAGTCAGATACTGAGCCCTCACGAGTGAGGGCTTTTGTTATGAAAAAAAGAATATTTCTAACATCGTCTTGAATTTTGTTGAACTTGTTTGTATTCTATAAACAGAGGAGGGCTCTTATGATCACTTGGTTCAGCAAGAACGAGAAAGCGATGGTCGCTACCATCAGCAAGAACTGTATCACCGTCAATAAGCCGAGCCTTTCGTATTTGAAAGAAGCTACTGCGGTAGAACTCGGATACGACGATGAGACGAAAACGATTGTGATGAAGCCGTTGACACTGGGAGAATGCGAGTCTGGAGTTTATCCCGAAGATGCTCTTTTCCCTCTTTCGGGTGGAAAGACCTATTCGCGGATCTCCTCGACCGAGTTTGTGAAGAAGATCGGAAGTGAGATCGGTATCGATTTTTCCTCTACTTCCCACCGCTTTGTCACTACCTATGATACGGAACGCCGATTTGTTGTGATACACTTAACGGAGGAGGCCGACTGACTATGGATGAAAATACCATCATGCTGATTGTCTGGCTCTCTGTCTTCGTCATCGCCTTGATTGCGGAAGTCTCTACGGAAGCCTTGGTCTCGGTCTGGTTCTGTATCGGTTCTTTGGTCGCTTTGGCAGTCACCTATATTCCCGGTATGCCTTGGTGGGGAGAACTGATCGTCTTCTTAGGAGTTTCGGCTCTGTTCCTGATTCTCTTAAGACCGGTCGCAAACCGATTGCTGTTAAGAAAGAACACGAAGACCGGAGTTGCGTCGATCGTCGGGAAGAAAGGAAAAGTCACTAAGACCATCACTCCCTTAGAATACGGAGAAGTGAAGATCTTCGGAACGCTTTGGACCGGTATGTTGATGGATGGCGCTAAGGAGATTCCGGAAGGAAGTGTCGTCGAAGTCGTTTCCATCAATGGAAACAAACTCGTTGTCAAAGTTGTAAAGGAATAAAAGGAGAACATAAAATGCCTACTGGAGCTATCGTCGGAATTGTTATCGCCTGTGTTCTGGTCTTTCTGATTCTGATCACGCTGATTTCTTCGGTCCGTATCGTCAATCAGACCGACCGCTTCGTCATCGAGCGTCTCGGAAAGTATCTGACGACCTGGGATACGGGTATCCACTTCTTGGTTCCTTTCTTCGACCGTGTTCAGAAGAAGGTCTCGATGAAGGAACAGATCTACGATTTCCCGCCGCAGCCTGTCATCACCAAGGATAACGTCACGATGCAGATCGATACCGTCGTCTTCTTCACCGTCACCGATCCGAAGCTTTATACCTACGGTGTCGAAAATCCGATTGTCGGTATCGAAGCTCTTTCCGCAACTACATTACGTAACCTCATCGGTGATCTCGATCTGGATGCCACTCTTACTTCCCGTGATCTTATCAACTCCAAGATGAGAGCGATTCTCGATGAAGCGACCGATCCCTGGGGAATCAAGGTCACCCGTGTCGAAGTCAAGAACATTCTTCCTCCGAAGGATATTCAGAACGCCATGGAGAAGCAGATGAGAGCCGAACGTGAAAAACGTGAAAAAATCCTGATTGCGGAAGGCGAAAAGACTTCGGCTATCACCATTGCCGAAGGTAAGAAGGAAGCCGCCATTCTCAATGCCGAAGCCGAGAAAGAAGCCGCCATCAAGAAAGCGGAAGCGGAAGCCGAAGCGATTCTCAAGGTCAAGAAAGCCCAGGCCGACGGTGAACTGATGGTCCGTAAAGCCGAAGCTGACTCGATCCGTATGATCAACGAATCCATGCCCTCAAAGGCCGTCTTGACTCTCAAAGGTTATGAAGCATTAGCGAAGGTTGCCGACGGTAAAGCGACCAAGATGATCGTTCCTTCCGATATGTCTTCTCTTGCTTCGTTAGCTTCTTCCTTGACCGAAGTTGTCGAAGCCAGTAAGAAAGACGAAGAAGAGAAACCTGTAGAAACTGCTGAGACAAAGTAGTGGATTCTAAAGTCTATTGGCCCCAGGGAAACCTGGGGCTTTCGTTTGTTTTTCTATTATAGTTCGCACCCGAACTAGGATAACCGCTTTCAAAAGAAAAACGTCACAACTGTGGGGAAAAAGAGTATAGTTAGGATGCGAACTTATGAGGAGAAGTGCTGTTTATGGAAAAAGAATATGAAGTGCCGTTAGGACTGAAGATCAAGCAGACGCATATCGCTATCGAAAAGTATATCGATAAGCATATCCGTTCGCAGGAAATCGGTGGGATGACTGGGATGGAAGCTTTCACTTTGGTTCAGATTCTTCAGCATGGACCTTTTACGGCTACTACGCTGAGGAAGTTTACGAAGTTATCGAAAGCTTCGACTTCCGCTACGTTAGCAGGACTCGAGAAGAAAGGTCTTATCGTTCAGGTGCCAAGAGGCGAAGATAAACGCTTCAAGATCCTCAAAGTCACCGATAAGGGAATCGAAGCCGATAAGGTCTATCATGCCCAGTACGATAAGATGGAAGAAAAATTACGCACCGGGCTAAGCCAAGAAGAAATAAAGCAACTTACTTCTCTTTTAGAAAAAGTGAGGTCCAATATTCAGGAGGACGAAACGGTATGAGCAACGAAGCAGTCAAAGAAAAGAAAGCACCGAAGAAAGAAAAACCGCATACCTATAAGAAGCTTCTTTCCTATATCGGCGAATATAAGAAGGATGTCTATCTCACTTGGATATATGTCTTCTTTGAAGCTCTTTTAGAAATCTTAAACGCCTACTTCATTCAGTATCTTCTTCAGGCGGTATACGCTCTGGATTTAGGGAAGCTTCTTTTATGGACCGGAATCCTGGTTCTGATTTCCTTGGTAGCAGCTTTCTGCGGCATCATGGCAGGTTACTGGGCTTCTTCCGCCTCCGCCGGTTTCGGTAAGAATCTCCGTAGAGCCATGTTTGTGAAGATTCAGGATTACTCGTTTAAGAACATCGATAAATTCTCTCCCTCCTCCATCGTCACCCGTACCACGACCGATGTCACCAACGTCCAGAACGCCTTCATGATGGTGATCCGTACGGTCATCCGCGCCCCGTTCATGATGATCTTCGCTCTCATCATGTGTTTTGTCACCGCACCGACTCTCAGCTGGATCTATCTCATCATCATTCCGGTTCTTCTTTTCCTTCTGATCTTCATCGCCGCTACGGTCCACCCGATCTTTGTCAAGATCTTCAATACCTACGATGAACTCAACGAATCCGTCGAGGAAGATGTCGACGGTATCCGTGTCGTCAAATCCTTTGACCGCAAGGATTATCATGTCTCCCGTTTCAACAAGGTCTCCGATTTCATCTATAAGAACTTCCTTAAGGCGGAATCGATTCTCGCTTTCAATAGTCCTTTGATGAACTTAGCCGTCTATGCCGCGATGGTCCTACTTGCCTTCTTAGGTTCCTCTCTCATCATCAGGAGCGGTTCGACTACTCTTACTACGGCTTCCTTAACGACTCTGATCATGTACGTCATGATGATTATGATGTCTCTGATGATGGTTTCGATGGTCTATGTCTTCATCACTATCTCCCGTAACTCCGCCGAACGTATTGTCGAGATTGTCGTGGAAGAACCGGATATCAAGAACAAAGAAAACCCGGTCATGGAAATCAAAGACGGCAGAGTCGATTTCGACCATGTTTCCTTTGCTTATGTGCCTGGCAAGAACGTCTTAAGCGATATCGATCTTCATTTCCATTCCGGTGAGACTATCGGTATCATCGGTCCGACCGGATCGAGTAAATCGACTCTCGTCTCTTTGATCGCCCGTCTTTATGATGTGACGGAAGGAAGCGTCAAAGTCGGTGGTGTCGATGTCCGGGATTATGACTTAAAGACGCTCCGTGATTCGGTTGCCGTGGTTTTACAGAAGAATCTTCTTTTCACCGGTACGATCCGCGATAACCTCAAATGGGGAAATCTGAACGCCAGTGATGAAGAAATTTGGAAAGCCTGTGACTTAGCCCAGGCCAGTGAATTCCTTCACCGTTTCCCGGAAGGATTGGATACTCCGATTGTCGAAGGCGGTAACAATGTCTCCGGCGGTCAGAAACAGCGTCTCTGCATTGCAAGAGCCTTACTGATGAATCCGAAGATTCTGATCCTCGATGATTCGACCAGCGCCTGTGATACCCACACCGATAGCTTGATCCGCAAAGGCTTAGCCTCGACCCGTCCGGATGTCACGAAGTTCATCATCGCGCAGCGTGTTCTTTCCATCAAAGACTGCGAGACGATTCTGGTTCTTGATGCCGGTGGAAAGCTTGTCGCGCAGGGAAACAACGAGGAACTGATGCAGAACTGCTCTGTCTATAAGGAATTATACGAATCGCAGTTAGGAGGAGGTGATTTCGATGCCAGCAACGAATAAAGCCCGTAAAGGTGCCAGCAAAGAAGCAAGGCGCGGTGCGATGAAGAGCCTTTTAGGCCTTGTCTTCCGCTATTATCCTTTCCTCTTCTTCGTGGTTGTTCTCTGTATTCTGATTTCGTCTTTCGCTTCGGTTGCTAACTCCTACTTTATCGGTCAGATCTTAGCCGATCACTTCATCACGCCTTCTTTAACCGGTGCGATGGACGCTAATGGTGTCATCGATATCAGTAAAGCGACGACCCTTTTCTACGATACGCCCCATGAACTTGGTATCTTCGGTTTATCGATGAAGTTCTCTTCTCTGATGATCTCGATGATCGTCATCTTTGCTTTAGGTGTCGTCGCTTCCTATTTTTATAACTATCTGATGTCCTTGATCTCCCAGGGTATTCAGAAAAAGATCCGTGATGAACTCTTCTCCCATATGCAGGATCTGCCGGTCTCCTATTTCGACCAGCAAACACACGGCGATATCATGTCGGTCTACACCAACGATGTCGATGCTCTCCGTGAAATGCTCGCCCGTGCTCTTCCGATGGCCGTTTCCTCGATCATCACCATGATCGCCTGCTTCGTGATGATGCTTCTTACGGATCTCTATATGACGTTAGTCGTCTTAGCGGTCTCGGTTCTCATCTTCTCGATCACGAAGTACTTTACGAAACGTTCTGCCCGTTACTTCATAAAGCAGCAGATGGAACTCGGTGCCACCAACGGTTATATCGAAGAGATGATCTCCGGTCAGAAAGTCGTCAAGGTCTTCAACTACGAGGCAAAGAACATCGAAGGTTTTGATAGCCATAACGAAGAACTCTTTGAAGATTCTGTCAAAGCAAACCGTTACGCTTCGATCCTGATGCCGATCGTCAATCAGATTGGTAACCTTGCCTATGCGATTCTTGCTTTGGTCGGTGGTCTTTTCACCATCTATGGTGTAAGAGGCTTCTCCCTGATGGATTTACCGCATGGTCATATCTTCTCGGAAGCCACAATCGGTATCATCATCTCCTTCCTTCTCTATTCGAAAGCCTTCGTCCAGCCGATCGGTCAGGTCGCTAACCAGATCAACACCATCACCATGGCTCTTGCCGGTGCTAGTCGTATCTTCGCTCTTATCGATGAACCGAAAGAGGTGGATGACGGTTATGTCGAGCTTGTCAATGCCAAAGCCGATGAAAACGGAAATCCGGTTCCCTGCTCAGAAAGAACCGGACACTGGGCTTGGAAACATCCGCATCAGGATGGTTCTCCGACGACCTATACGTGGTTAAGAGGCAAAATCAACCTCTACAATGTCGACTTCGGTTACGTCAAAGATAAGATTGTTCTGCACGATATCACGATCTATGCGGAACCTGGTCAGAAGATTGCTTTCGTCGGTCCTACCGGTGCCGGAAAGACTACAATCACCAACCTTCTCAACCGCTTCTACGATATTGCGGAAGGTAAGATCCGTTACGACGATATCAATATCAATAAGATCAAGAAAGCAGACTTAAGAAGATCTCTCGGTATGGTATTCCAGGATACCAAGCTCTTCACCGGAACCGTAAGAGAGAATATCCGTTACGGAAGACTCGATGCTACCGATGAGGAAGTAGAAGCCGCCGCGAAACTCGCTAACGCCGATACTTTCATTCAGCAGCTTCCGAATGGTTACGATACGATGCTCACCAATGGTGGCGCTTCGCTCTCGCAAGGTCAGAGACAATTACTTGCTATCGCCCGTGCGGCGGTTGCCGATCCGCCGGTTCTCATTCTCGATGAAGCGACTTCGTCGATCGACTCCCGCACCGAAGCTCTGGTTCAGCGCGGTATGGATGCCATCATGAAAGGAAGAACCGTCTTCGTCATCGCTCACCGTCTCAGCACCATCAAGAATAGCGATGTCATCATGGTTCTAGATCATGGACGCATCATCGAACGCGGTAACCATGAATCCTTGCTCGCCCAGAAAGGCGTCTATTACCAGCTCTATACCGGTAACGCCAAAGCGCAGCAGGAAGCGTAAACGTCTTTCTTATACAAATAAGTTGTTAAGCAAAAAAGCTGGCTTTGGGGCCAGCTTTTTGCTTGCTATTGTTTTTGTTCTTCTACCATCGGTTTCTTTTGGATTTTCATCGCTTCCAAGAAGAGATCCACGGTGAAATAAAGAAGCAATACTATCCAACTGATTGGACCGATAGGAAGAGAAGCAGCAAAGTCGATATAGAAGATATTCTGCCCGACGTTGACATAAGCCTGAGTGAAAAGAAGAGAGAAGGCTCCGGCTGCGAAAGCTAAAGCGATAAAAGAAGAAAAAGCATAAAGCAGGAACGGAAGCTTATGAGAAGAATGGCGGAGAAGCGTGAGAACATAGAAGTAAGAAAGAGCAAAGAGAAGTAGAACAAAGAAAGGATAAGCAGCCGGTTCTACACGGTATTCCTCAAAGCGGATAAAGGCGCGGATACCATCGACAAGATAATATGAAACAAAGAGGAATAGAATGCTGTCGACGATCTTATAGCCAAGAGGAATACGGAGATTAGGAAGAAGAATTTCCTTAGGTTTCTTTTTCAGGGCGAGGAAGAAGAGGAAGAAAGACCCACAGCAGGAGAAAATCAGTTCGAGTATAAAGATGAGTTTCTTTGACCATAAATCCGAAGCAAAGAGGTAATGGGAAGAAAGAAGACCGAAGATAAATCCGAGTAAGGTGAAGATGGCAGAAAGCGAAGCGAAGATCCAAAGTCTCTTCTTCGGAATCGGAGAAAGAAAATGGTGGAAGAAAAGAACAAAGAAGATCACAAGAGCAGAGAAAGCCAGGAACACAAAGGGAAGAATTCTTGCTAGGGAGACGAATTGATCGACGATGGTAGAGAGGAGCATCGTGAATCCGTAGTACCAGATGAGGGATACGATCAGAGCAAGAAGAGAAAGAACAGGAATCCAAATATACGCTTTGATTTTCATTTCTGTTCTCCTTCCCCGATGACGGCTTTCGTGACATCGCCTAAGGATAATTGACTTTGCCCATGGAGCTGAATCAACGAATATCCGACCTTGTCGTTATAGATTTCATAGGTCGATTTCATACCGTAGGAGAGAAGAACATCTTGATAGAGAAGAGTAGAGTTGTTGATATGATCGTGTCCGCAGAACATCCCGATAACACCATCTTCTTTCATTCGGGAAAAGGCATCGGTTCTTTTATATCCGTAACAGACCTTTTCTTCGTTTTCGCCGTTCCCTTCAATCTTCCCTTCCTGATATTCTTTGTAGGCATCCGCAAATTCATAGACCGGAATATGATAGAAAGCAAGCGAAGGGACTTTTCCTTTCTCTTTGACGATAGCATCCATATGGGCAAGCTGATCTTCGTGGATGATGTCGTAATGGATATCGAATCCATCCTGATAGTAGTTATTCGAATCCAGGATGAAGAGACGATACTTCGTCGCTTCTCCTTCTTTCAGATCGATGTAGTAGTTGGCTCTTCCCTGTAGATCATCTTCCGGATAATCGACAAAGACCGAATTCTTTTTGCTTTCGATTACTTTCCCGATGTAGTCGTTGGCATAGCTTCCCTGGAAATCATGATTCCCATAGGTGAAAGCAAAAGGAATATCCTTGCTATCGAGATAATCGAAAAACTCGTTGACGATCCCTTTTGTCGCATTCAGGAAGGTATCGCCGGTGATGACGATAAGATCCGGATTACGACCAAGCGAAGCAGAGCAATCCTTCAATTCTTCATCAAGAACCTCTTGCACTTTGACCGTATCGGATTCTACACCGAGATGGATATCGGTCCACTGAAGAATCGTAAAACCATTCCGATACGACATGGTTTTCTCATAATCGGAAACAGAATAAACAGGTTTGCTGCAGGAAGAAGCAGCAAACAGGAAGAGAGAAAGAAGAACGGAAAGAGCTTTCTTTTTCATAAATTTATTATATTACAGAATCTATTTCTGAAGAGCGTCTTTCACCGGGCTGGCTAAAGAGAAGGTAGCTAAGATATGGAAATACTTCTGGTCGGTTCCAAAGGCTTGGATACGGAAACGGTTCTTCTGTGAAATCTGATACGCAATCGCTAAACCGATGCCACTTCCTTCTATGCCACTACCTCTGGCTTGGGTGCTTCGATAGAAACGGTCAAAGACTTTGTTGAGATTTCCGTTTTCGACACCGGTAGCATCGTTATAGACTTCCATTTCGGCTTTGCCGTTGACTCGCTTCAACGTGAAGTGAGTTTCGGTCAGAGAATACTTGCGGGCGTTATCAAGAAGAATCGAAAGAAGCTTGCGGATCATACTTTCATCGGCTTTGACAAAGATACTATCTTCGATCTCGGCTATCAGCTTCTTTTCTTCTTTTTCAAAGAGAGGACGGAAGGTAGAGATGGCATCCTCTGCTTCATCGGTAAGAGAAATCTTGGTGAAGACCGGCTTAGACATCTCATCGATCTTCGCTAAGCTTGTCAAGTTATGGACCATCTCATTCATACGGGCGACTTCTTTGGAAATGGATTTGGTGGAGCCACTCTCTCCGTATTCCATTTCGATGATTTCGTTATTCGCGGAAATGATGGTCAGAGGAGTCTTCATCTCATGACCGGCATTGGTGATGAACTGCTTCTGCTTCTTATCACTTTCGACTAAGGAGTTGACCGTAAGGCCTGAGAGGAAATAAACAATCGGGAAGGCAACAACGATACCACAGCCGATGACGATCAACGAGACTTTGCGGAAGTTTTCTAACGGAGTCAGCTGTAAAGAATAATCGAGAACAAGGATCATCGTTGCGGAATTATCCTGTTCCGATTTCAGATACCGGTAGATGGAATTGATATAACCGCGGGTTTCCTTGGTGTTATAGATTTCTTTTGCCAGTTCCTGTGCTTCCTGTTTTGTGAAACTCTTGATGAAGGCCGTGTTGGAAGCCGTGATATTGCCGCCTGAATCAAAAGTTACTGTGAAATAACGGGTGGAATAAGGACCTTCCTTACCACCGGGGTTTTCCTTCGGCCCACTTTCACTACCGGATCCTCCCATCCCGTTACCGGAAGAATCGCTTTCTTCTTCCGGTGGATCCGGGCGAGGATATTTCCCGCCGTTTTCGGCTAAGAAGTCCAAGGTCTCATCGGCGCTTTTGGTGACGGAATAATAATTGATAGAATTGGTAATTAAAACGATGATCACCATCAGAAAAGAGATGGCAATCATCGTGATCGTGATAAAACGCCAACGTACCTTCTTGATCATTCCTCGCTCGGCTTAATGCCACTCCGAGGATAGAGCTGATAACCGACGCCGCGGACTGCTTTGATGGTATAGTCGGAACCGATCTGCTCTAACTTCTTACGGAGCGAAGAAATATAAGCCCAGACAACGTTGATCTCGGCATCGGAATCGTAATCCCAAATCGCATCCATCAGCTTCTCGGTCGAAACCAAGGAGTTGTGGTTGCGGATAAGATATTCCATCATCTTGTACTCGGTTGCCGTGAGACGGAGCTTTCCTTTGCAGGAGAGTTCAAAAGTCTCATGGTCGAGTTTCGTTTCCCCAATCTGATAGGCGTCTTTGACCTTGCCACCACTTCTTCTTAAAAGAGCGCGGATACGGGCTAAAAGCTCCTTGAAGGAGAAAGGCTTTGTGAGATAGTCATCGGCACCGGAATCGAGAAGACTCACCTTATCGTCGATATCGGTGATGGCGGTGAGGATGAGAATCGGGATATAGTTATCCTGAGAGCGGAGTTCTTTGACTACCGCAAAACCATCCTTCTTCGGCATCATGACATCGAGAATCAAGGCATCGTAAGTGTTCTCGTAAATCTTGTCTAAAGCTTCCTGTCCATCAAAGGCGCATTCGACATCGTAGTTCTTGGACCGGAGCACTTTGGCAATCGCATCCGAAAGGTCGTGTTCGTCTTCCGCTAATAAAAGTTTCATAGGAAAGCCTCCTTTTCGTCGTGTTCTTTTAGGTATTATACAAGAAGATAACTTAGTTTATCCTAAAAGAAGATTCCGATAACAAAAGAAAATGTTTTTCGGCATTTCAAAGGGAAAATAAGAAGGAAAGCATCTCTTCAATTTCTCTAGAGAAAGAAAATCCTTAAGGTTCTTTCAAGCCTTCTCTTTTTCTTCTTCGCCTAAAAGGATCTTCACGGCTTCATAAGCGAGCAGTTCTCCTGCTACCAGAGGAACAAAAGGAGCGGAACCCGGAACGTCTTTTCTTCCCTTCTTCGGACTAGCTTCTTTGGCTTCTTCTTCCGCTAGCGGTGCTGGTTTTGTCGGATGCTCTAAGGAGTATACAACAATCAAAGAAGTGACACCCCTTTTCCGGAGTTCTCTTCGCATGACTTTGGCTAAGGGGTCTCCGGAAGTAAGGAACAATTCTCCGATGCGTAATTGAGTCGGATCAAGACGGTTTCCGCAACCCATAGCGGAAAGAACCGGAATATTCTGTTTCTTTGCTTCGGTAATGATATCCAGTTTTGCCGAGATCGTATCGATACAATCGATAACGAGATCGTAATCTTCAAAAGGAAGTTCTGCTTTCTTCTCGGGAAGATAGAACATCTTCTTTTTCATCACTTGGATGTTCGGGTCGATGGCTTTGACTCTTTCTTCCGCGACATCGACTTTATTTTTTCCGATAGTCTCGTGGGTTGCTAGGATCTGGCGGTTGAGATTGGAAAGAGCAAAAGCATCGTTATCGACTAACGTGAGTTTGCCGATACCGGCTCTGGCTAAGCCTTCTAAACATCCTCCTCCGACTCCTCCTAAACCGAAAAGAAGGACGCTCTTCTGATGAAGAAGCGTCTGCTTCTCTTCTCCTATTAGGCGGATAGTACGGCTATATTGATCCATAGAAGATCACTTTGCTTTGGCAAGAAGCCAGACCAAAGCCTCTAAGCCTCTCACATCATCGTCATCGAAAGCGGAAAGGGTATCCGAATCGATATCGAGAACCGCTTTGACTTCTCCCTTGCTATCGAGAAGCGGAACCACGATCTCACTCTTGGTGGAAGAAGAACAGGCGATATAGTTCTTTTCTTTCGAAGTATCGTTAACAACCAAGGTTCTTTTCTCTAAGAAACTTCTTCCGCAGACACCTCTTCCCGGCTTGATCTCTTCACAGGCTCCGACTCCCGGAACATAAGGACCGAGATAAAGCGTATCTTTCTCTTTGTCAAAAAGATAGAATCCGACCCAATCCATCTCGGAGAAAGAGCCCTTTAATGCATTGACAAGTTCACAGGCTAAAGTCAGAAAACGTACGTCTTTATTCTCTTCCAGCTCCGCCGAGAAGAAATCCGCCAGCTTCTGATACGTCTCTGCTTTCTTCTTATTTTCTTTCATGGGATAAACTCCTTTAATAGGGTTTTTCCTTATTCTACCCCGAAAGCTGTTACACAGGAAAAAGATTTACGTTATTAACTGATTTTCCTCTCTGTTACAAGTGTTACAATGTTTTGCCAAAAGGAGGAATCAACGATTCATGAGTGATTCTTTGAAGAAGTATCTGGCAGAGTTTGTCGGTACGTTTATCCTCGTCGTCATCGGTGTCGGTGCTGCGGTTGCTGGTGCTGGGTATGTCGGTACGGCTGTCGCTTTCGGTATGGCGATTGTGATTCTTGCCTATTCCGTCGGCCGTATCTCGGGCGGACACGTCAATCCGGCGGTCTCCCTTGCGATGGCTATCCGTGGCGACATCTCCTGGAAGGAATTCTGTGGTTATGTCTGCGCTCAGATCTGCGGAGCTATCTTAGGTTCTGCCACTATCGGCGCGATCTATGGTAACTTCGAAAACACCGGCGCTAACTATGCCGAAGCTGGTTCCTTAGCTACTCAGTCTACCGGTATGGCTTATTTCCTTGCCTTCGTCATGGAACTCGTGCTCACCTTCATCTTCGTTCTTGCTGTCTTAGGTGTTACCGCGGACGATAAGTTCAGCCAGGTCGGTGGCCTTGTCATCGGTCTTGCTCTTACCGGTGTTCACCTTGTCGGCGATGGTATCACCAATACTTCCGTCAACCCTGCCCGTTCGCTCTCCGCTGCTTTATTTGCGATTGCCGGTGGTAACACCACTCCGATCAAGGAAATCTGGATTTTTATCCTTGCTCCTCTCTGCGGTGGTGCTCTTGCGGCTCTCTGCTGGAAGTTATTCTCTGCTAAGAAATCGGCGTAAGTTAATTAAAAATCACAGCGGTTTATCGCTTGGCTGCTAGGAGAAATCTTAGCAGTTTTTTTATAACCGAAAAAAACCGATTCCCGTCTCTGAGGATCGGTTTAAACAAGCAAAACAACTTCTTTTACTTCTTCGGATGTTCTTCTAGATAACGCTCTACTTCCTTATAGGAAGGAATGCCGCTTAAAGCACCTTTCTTGGTAGTGGCTAAGGCACCGGCGATATTGCTGAAACGGAGGGCGCATTCTAATAGAGAAGGTAAGAAAGAAAGTTCCTGAGGACCGAAAGAATCGACTTGGCTTAAGAAGGTACCGAAGAAACAGTCTCCGGCACCGGTCGTATCGACAACATGGACCGGAACCGAAGAAACCTTCGTGATCGTCTTTCGGCAATAGGCAAGAGAACCTTTGCTTCCTAAGGTTACAAGAATCATCTTCGGACCGGGAAGAAGTTTCTCAAGGGCTTTTTCCACGTTCTTTTCCCCAGTGAAGAGTGCTAATTCATCCTCACTGAATTTGACGATATCCATCTGGGGGTAGACCTCGTTATAGATTTTCAGAGCCTCTTCTTTATCGTGGAAGATATCGCTGCGGAAATTGATATCGAACGATAAGGTCTTATGTTGGGCTTTCGCGGTATTGATAGCTTCCTGGAAGAACTTTCTTCCTCTTTCCGAAGAGAGCATCAAAGAACCGAGATGGACGATATCTCCGGAGGCGATATCGTCTAAAGAGTCTTCATCAAAAACATCGTCGGCGGTATCGTTGCGGAGGAAGGTGAATTCTCTTTCTCCGTGCTTGAGAACGACTTCGGAAGCGGTGGTCTTTCTCTTCGGATCGATTCTTAAACCGCTATCGTCATAATTGTGGGAGAGAAAATAATCCTGAATCTTCTTTCCGTAGGCATCGTTTCCGATATTGCCGTGGAAAAGAACGTTGCTTCCCATGCTTTTTGCAGCTACCGATAGATTGAACGGAGCTCCTCCGACAAAGACTTCTCTTCCTTTCTGAGAAGGGAATGTGTCGACAAGAATCTCTCCATAGACGATGATCATACTTCTTCCTCCTATCTCTGAGGTTTAGACGGCTAATATTATATAAAGAATAGGGAAAGGCAGTTCAAACTTTGTTCTTGCTCGGTGTATTCATCGCGATAAGATCCTGGATTCCCTTTGCAATTTCGAAACGGTATTCCTTCTCGCTCTTTTTAAAATTGTCTTCGAGAATCGCACGGATAAATCCCATCCAGAGTCCGGAGGCAATGTATTTTACGAGTTTGACTTCCTGTTCTTTTTCGCTATCCGGTACATAGACATAGAGAACAAGATCATCGAGAACATCCATCAATCCGTTCTTTTTCAGTAGAAGAATATTGCTCTTGTTTTCGAAGAGAAAAGAGAAGAAAAGATCATCGGTTTTCTTTCCCGGGTCTCTCTCTTTTTCTTTCTCGAAATGCGCTTCTAAAGAATAAAGAAGAGCATCCCGGATTCCTCTTTTGGAACCGAAATAACGGTAGAAAGTCGTTCTTCCGACACTGGCTTCCTTGCGGATTTCATCGACTCGGATTTCATCAATCGGTGTTTTTCTCAGCAGTTCGAACGTCGTATCGGCAATATGAAGTTTGATTTCTTTATCTCCTTCGTTCTGATAGGTTTTCATTTGGAACAAATTTCCTTTCTTGTTTCATTTTTTCTGCAGATTTTGTTTTTTTTCTTGTGAATTTAAGAAGAAATGACTAAGATATCGGCACTGGAACAAACGTTTCAACTAAGATAGCTTTTCTTCCGAAGAAAAGCAAGGAGGTAATTCTATGCCGGAAAATGTGGCTACGAAAAAACATCGTAAATGGCCGTGGATTCTATTAGCCGTTATTCTTATTCCGATTCTGGTTATAGTAATTCTGTTTGCTATTGGAGCTTCTCAGCCGAATGTCGCCTTGGATTATGAAACCAAACAGGTGACCGGAGGACCTATCGAAGAAAAGTATGCCAGCAAAGGTTCCTATGAGATCGAATCGACTCTCTACAAAGGGGCTCTCAGTGAAGTGACCGATAAGAATAAAACCGAAAAGAGAGACATCAAAGCCTATTATCCGAAAGATACTTCCAAGAAATATCCTCTTGTCGTGATGGTCAACGGAACGGGTGTCCCCTACAACAAATACGAAGCCATTTTTGCGCATCTTGCTTCTTGGGGCTATGTTGTCTTAGGAAACAACTTTGAAACCATGTGGAACGGAAAAGGTACCTCAGAGACACTGAACTTTGCTCTGAATAACGATTTCCTGAAAACTAAGTTTGATGAAAACGAGATTGCTGTGGGCGGTCACTCTCAGGGTGGAGAGGGAACCTATAATGCCGTGACGGATTTCGAAAACGGAAGCAAATACAAATGTCTGTTTGCTCTTTCCGCTACTTCTCAGGCTATCGCCAAATCCTTGGATTGGTCTCATAATCCCGGTACCGATAAAGAATACGGATATGATCTTTCGCAGATTCATATTCCTGCCTTGATGATGGCCGGAACCGGAGATTGGGATGCCGGAAACAAAGATAATCCCGAAGGTATCTGCCCTCTTTATTCTCTTAACGATAACTATAACGCTTATCCGGAAGGAGTAGCCGTTGCGATGGCAAGAAGAAAAGAGACGGATCACGGCGATGTTCTTTGGCGTGCGGATCCTTATGTCACGGCCTGGTTAGAGTATTGGCTGAAAGGAGATCAGGAAGCTGGAAAAGCTTTCTTCGGTAACGATCCTGAACTTGCTTCCAACAAGAACTGGCAGGATTTCAAATCAAAAGAAAAGTAGAGACAACTCAATTTCAAAATATAGAGTTGCCTAGCGGAAATAAGAGACTAAAAAAGCGGAAGAAGAGATTTCTCTCCATCCGTCTTTTTTTAGATTTGTGTGATTAGTTATCGGAACGGGAATAGGCGTTCTTCATGCCCATGGAAGCAGCATAGAGAACCTTGGCTAAGCATTTATCGGTCAAAGTCTTTGCTTCTTTGGCGATATCCTGATTGAGCTTTTCCAGTTCATCCTTGGAAGCGACTTTATCCGCCTTATGGACAAATTCCATCGCTTTTGCCGCTAAGGCATTCTGATAACGTTCGATTTCGATGGCGCTTGTCTGGAAGTGACTGTCGGCTAAAGCACCGATCAGACGGTTTTCCCAATAGAAGTTGTTGCTATCGACGCTCAAGGTAGTTCCACCATAGTAAGAAGGAACCTTATCTCCCTGCGTGAAGAAAGGAACGAATTCATTGAAGACGTTGCTTCCGAAGGTGAACCATTCGATGGCTTTGGTGTAATCGTTCTTGACCGGGCGGATCTGAAGCAGAGCTAAGAAGGAAGTGCGGTTGACACCGATCGGACGATAGGCACCCTTGTATTCTTTCGGCCCGTATTTGCTATAAGGATCATAGACGGTTCCCTGGAAGTGGGCAGAGAGGATGTATTTGACATCTTCGACCGTAAGCTTATGTTCCGGAACGACACTCCACGGAAGATCATCGCTTTCCGGAGTATATCCTTTGACATTCTCTCTCATCGCTACCGGAGTCAGGCAACGGAGCATGTACCAAGCTCTCGGGGTGTTATAGACATGGTCGGAATCAGAATGGGAACCGAAAGCAAGACGCGGATTGAACTTGCCGTCCTGATCTAAGGCAAGAGAGTTGTTCTCGACGAATTCCTTAAGATCTTTCGAGCAGAGATAGTTCTTTCCTTCGCCTAACGCATCTTCGAAATCAAAACGGTCAAGACCGAACTGATTTGGCATCAGGACGACTTCATTATCTTGTACGCGGGCAGCGATATAGTGATGTCCGCCGATGGTTTCTAACCACCAGATTTCCTTCTCATCGGAAAAAGCGATGCCGTTCGGTTCATAGGTCCCATATTCTTCTAAGAGGGAACCTAAGCGTAAGACACCTTCTCTGGCCGAAGAAATATAAGGAAGAACAAGATAGACAAGATCCTCTTCGCCGATTCCGCCTTTGACTTCCGGCGTATTTCCTTTGCGGGGAACAAGTTCAACATAAGGATCCGCACCTAAGACTCTTTCGTTGGTGGTGATGGTTTCGGTAGCCGTCATCGCAACGTTCTTCTCGTTGATACCGGCAGCTCCCCAAAGACCTTCTTTGGGATCGACGTTCGGCATGAAAGTGAAAGCAAAAGAATGTTTCGGAAGCTTTACTTCGACATGGCTTCCGACCGATTTATATACTTCTTTATGATTATCGGCTTTGATCTTGACAAGCTTCTTGACATGGAACTGACCAGAGGGAGAATCGTCGTTACGGGCGATCATCGTCGAACCGTCATTGGAAGCTAAGCGACCGACTAATAATGTAGTGCAAGGCATTTTTCTTTTCTCTCCTTTTTATACAAGCAAAGATAGTTTATTCTTTTTTCTTTTGGTTTGCGAAGGAAACGAAACTCTTTCTCTTTTCATCCTATATAATGAGAAAGTCTAAACGAATCACCTCATGAAGGAGAAGACCATGATTGCACATAAACAGATCCGGATATTGCTTCCTACTTTCCTCAATCTTTTCTTCTATAGGCATTACCTGAAAAAGTGTATTAAGAACAATGTCTCGATGGCCGAACGTTATCCGACCGTCCAAAGAAGACTCAATCATATCATCAAGACGTATTCCCATATCGTCTATTTCGAAGAAGGGAACGAGAACCGTCCCGATACCCAGTGTGTCTATACTCCGAACCACACTTCGATGCTCGATCCGGTCGTGATGGTAGACCAAGCGAAAAGACCGCTCGGTTTTGTCACCAAGAAAGAAAACTACAAGCTTCCGAAACTGATCGACTTAGGAATGGACTTTGTCCGCAACGTCCCTTTAGACAGAGACAATGTCCGCTCCGCTATCAAATCCTTCCAGCAGGTCGATAAGATTCTCGAAGAGAATCCGGATATGGATTACTGCATCTTCCCGGAAGGAACAAGATCCTATCCCGCTGAATTCGAACTCGGAGAGTTCCATCACGGCTCTTTCAAGATTGCAACCCGCCGAAACCTTCCGATTGTTCCGGTGGTCATCTATGGTACCGAAAGAGCGTTTGATCCTCATTTCCATTACCATAAGTATCCGGTGCAGATTGCTTATCTGAAGCCGATCCCTCCCGAAGAATACGAAGATCTCTCAACGGTGGAAATCGCGGAGATGGTCAAAGGTAGAATCGATGAGAAACTGAAAGAGTTCAAAGCGAAAGATAAAGACTTGATTCAGACTCTGAATCATTATTCCGATAAGAAGTTAGCGAAGAAACTTGCTTATCCGGAAGGCGAAAAGAAGAGATACTGAAGAAACTTAGAGACACCCTTGCTTTTTAAAGGTGAGGGTATTTTTTGAAACAAGAAAAGGGCCCAGAGTATCCTCCGGCACCCTCTCGGAGAAACATCCTCCTGATCACCGGGAGAACATTTGACCGGACCAACATTTTATCTACTTTTTCCGATAATGCAACTATCCGACAGAAACGGTAAACGCTGTTGAAAAAGGAACTAGACAACCGCCTTTTTCTGAGAAGTCATCCGTTTCTTCAGTATCTTCGGTAACACAAAGAAATAGACAGCAGTACTCACGATTGCGGAAGCAAGATCGGCGACAAACTCCGCATAGAAGGAGCTTTCGGCTACCTCGATAGCATCCTTTCCCATCGCCTGGAAAAGAAGCGGGAAAAGGAAAATCGCGGGGAGCATGACAAAGAACTTACGATTGATGGATAACCAGATCGAAGTGTTGGCTTGTCCCATACCGGTAAGACCATCGACGGTGACATACTGAAGAGAAAGCGGAACGATCACATACATATAGACCTGAATATAGCGGACGGATTTTTCAATGATGGCTTCTTTATAAGCGGCGCTGGCATCCGCGGAAGACTGGAAACGGATAAAGAGTTCGGCAAACGGTCTTTCGAGAAGATAACTGAGAGCAAAACAGACCGCGGTAAAGACAATCGCAAAAGTGAAGATCTGCTTTTCACTCTTCTTGATAAGGTCTTCTCGCTTGGCTCCGTAGTTATAGGCAAGAATCGGTTGGGTACCGGTCGAGATACCAAGCAAAGGCCCGGTCACAAGGCTTTCAAAAGAAGAGACAATGGTGTTGACCTCGATCAGGAAATCCCCATAGCTGTTCTCACTGGCATTCTCGCCGAAGATCGGAACAAGACTCGAAGAAGGAACTAAGCTTCCGAAATGCTGGAAGGCTTCGTTATAGGCAATCAGTAAGAAACTATCGGTCGCTAAGATGATGAAAGGGGAAAAACCGAGCTTGAGGATTTTTCCCATCAGCTTGATATCGTAAGAACCGAAAGATAGCCGGATGGGTGTCTTCTTTCGGAGTAACAGGAAGAGAGAAACTACAAAGGAAACAAACTGACAAAGAATGGTGGCTAGAGCTGCTCCTTCAATTCCCATCTTGGCAACGAACATGAAAAGCGGGTCTAGACCGATGTTGAGTAAACAGGCGGCAAGAGTCGATAGCATCGCTTCTAGACTCATGCCCTGAGCGGTCAGGAATTCGTTGAGACCTAAAGAGAGAATCGCAAAGACTAACCCGATCAGATAGATCTGAAGATATTGCTTTGCATAGATGTAGCTGTGGGAGCTGGCGCCGAAAGCATAAAGCATCGGCTTCATCAAAGAGTAGGCAAGGATATCCAGAATCAGAGCGAAAACGATCAGCATCAAAAAGGAGTTCGCTAAGATCTTCTTGGCGTTATCTTCTCTCTTCTCTCCTAGAGACATGGAGAAAAGCGGACCTCCACCTAAGGAAATCCAGAAAGCAAAAGCACTTAGGGCAGTCGTTATCGGAGCACAGACTCCGATTCCCGCTAACGGGCCGTTTCCGAGCTGACCGACGTAGATCTTATCGACGATGGAATAAAGGACATTGACGATCTGCGCAGCCATCGCCGGCAAAGCAAGTCGGAGGATGACAGGCCAGGTCTTCTCCGAACCGAGGTTTACACTTTTCATGAGACGGGATAAATTCTAAACCTCTTTTCCGTAAGAAAAAGGCTCTTAGAAAGTGAAAGAGCTTACTTCAGATATAGAGTTTTACTTTGGCGACAAGGCGACCTCTTTTGGTCGGTCTTGCTTCATCGAGATAAAGGAATTTTCCGTGTCCTTTGACCGAGACTCTGTCGTTTGCTTTTAACACGTGGGAGTTGTTCTTTTCGGTGACACCATTGACGAAGACCGACTCCGAAGCGATCACTTCCTGGGCGGAACGGCGGGAAAGCGAAAAGACTTCGGCTAAGACATTGTCGAGACGGTCCGAAGCGATAAAGACATTCTTCTCTGCAAAACGAGGACGTAAAGGGAGTTCTTTCGGTAAAAGAAGAGAACAATCCATATCGGTATGCTTGACTTTGGAAAGTTCTTCCTTCACTTGGTCGGCGATTCCTTTTTCGACAAAGATATACCCGGTATGGGAATCGGTGAGGATATCCCCGAAACATTCTCTTTTGAAGCCTAGGTTCATCAAGGCACCTAAGAAATCCCGATGGCTCAGAGTATCCGCAAAACGGATATTCCGGGGTTTTGCTTCCAGAAGAAGAAAGCCCTCCCCTTCGTTTTCTTTTTCTTTCTGTTCTTCTTCGGTTTCATAATCCGGAAGAAAATAGATTCTCTTGCGGTCTGCTTCTTCATAGCCACCGTAAAGGAAGAACTTCACTCCGAGACATTCTTTCTTCAGAAGGGATCCACCTTCTTCTTTCCGTATCGAAAAGAATAAAGCCTGCTCACTCTGGGAAAGAAAAGGAGTATGGGTACAATACTGCATCTCCCTTGCACGAAGCGAGAGATCCTTGATTCTTCCTTTGAGAAGATCTTTTTCTTCCATAGAAAAAACTATTTGGCAAGATAGGCTTTGATCGCCGGAAGAGCGTTCAAAGCATCGTGATAGCCTTGGAAATAAAGAGAGCCGAGTTTCTCCATGTTCGGTTCTAAGCGGTCGATATCCACCGGAGTAGAAGGATAAAGAACAAAGGCTTTTCCTTCTTCTCCCATCTTATCGATCTCATCGTATTGATGATTGGTCATCTCGGAGACCTTGGCGACCTCTTCGGCAAAGGTCTTATACTTCTTTCCGTAGACCATCTCCGCATTGAAACGGACGTTCTTCCCCGGTTTCTTGCGGTAACCTTTTTCTCTGGTCAGAACAATCAGAAGCTTCTTTGCTCCTAAACGAAGCGCTTCTTCATACGGAACCTTGCAGGCGACTCCGCCATCGAGATAATGTTCCCCGTTGATCAATACCGGTTTTGAAACATACGGCATCGAAGCGGAAGCCTGGATTCCTTTTCTCAGATCGTCTTTTCCTTTCTGAAAATAGACGGCTTTTCCATCCTCTAGACGGGTAGCGACCACCAGTAATCTTCTTTTCGGATCTTCAAAATGGCTTTTTGCCGCCGGTTCTCTTTCTTCCAGTTCATGGAAAAGAAAATCAAACCCTATGATGCCTTTATTCTTCCGGTAAGCAGCTAAACCGACATAACGGGAATCGTGACGGTAGATCAGATTGACTCTTCCGGCTTTTCCGATACGACCACTTAAATAGCAATATCCGTTCATCGCTCCGGCCGAACAACCTAAGGTGAGAGCGAAATTGAGATCGTTCTCCATCAGGGCATCGATGACACCGGAAGTATATGTGCCACGGAAAGCACCTCCTTCCATCACCAAAGCACCATCGACAAGATTATCCTTTGCGATGCCTTTCGGAAGCTTATCGTATTGGGAATAGATGTTCTTGGTGCGGGGTGAAAAAGAGGCTCTTTTTTTCTTCATTCCGTTTATTCTCCTTTCTTCGTGAGGGATGCTAAATCTTTCTCGAGTTCTTCTTTGTCTTTCTCTAATTCTTCTAAATCAGCCTGAATCTCGGCTTTCGTCTCTTCTCTTTTCTCGTCTTCCGAAGAAGAAATCTCTTCCTGAATCTTATCGGCATCCTGATGGATCTCTTCCGCTTTGAGTTCCATCTCATGAAGTTTTCTTTCGCCTAACACTTTCAGTTCCTGTTCGGTCGAAATCTTGGCTAAGGCCATCGTATAGAAGACGGCAAAGAGAATCATCAGGGAGCAGAAAAGAACATATTTACCGGTGATCTTCTCAATCTCATAGAACGATTCAAAAGCGACAAAGTCCAACGCGTTGAAAAGATAATGGACCAGAATCGGAATCAGAGGAGAATCGAAATAGATCGCTAGATAACCGCATTCGAAGGTGAGTAAGAAAACATAGACCAAAGAGAAAGCAGCGACATCCGGCTTGCTATACAAAAAGGAATAACAATGGATAGCCGTGAAGAAAATAGAAATAATAAATAAGGAAAAAATGTTCTTATGTCCTCTCTTCTTTTCCGATAGCAGTGGAAGCAAGAGACCTAAAGCGATATCGACGAAGATCGTATCTTCTCCGACCGAGACGAAGAAATCCGTGATGATATCAAAGAAGAAGACACCGAGCTCGACTTCTTTTGGCTGAATCGAATCGAAGAACTCCACCGAGATAAAGTTCGTGCAGGCCGGAATCAGTAAAGGAAGTAACCAGCACCAGGAGATTTCTTTCAGAGGTCTTTCCAGTTCCAGATTCAGCTTCTTCTTGAAATGAAGAAGGAAGAAAGAAAGAACAATATAGAAAAGGATTTTGACCGTGAGATAGATATACTCATTGCTGATCCAGATTTTCAGCGGAAGATAATTGAAAAGACAATAGAGAACGACTCCGCTGATAAAAAGAATCCAACTCTGTTTTCGGATTTCCTTTTCCGATAGATTCTGCTTCTGTTCCATGATGATGTTGCTCGGAAAGACCTTCTTTCCTTTTGAACGGATTTAGTTTAGTGATTCTACTTGTCCCTTGCAAGGTAAGTTTCTCTTTTAAGAATCCCTTAAGAATTCAAAATGCAAGCGGAAAGCATAAGAAACACCCGGCAAGGGGGTTAAGCGAAAAGCAAAACGAAAAGTTACAAAAATGATTTCGCTCTTTTCTAAACCTAAGCCAAAAGCAAGGCAAAAGGAACGTGAGACAACCCCTCCAAGAGAAAAAGTTGCAGGTATTTTCATCCTGTTTTCATAGCGAAATGTAACCCCTTACATAGTGACAACTTTCTCTTAATTACTAAGTTGCAAGAAGTACTAAAAAACTCCTAAAATTTGCGTTTTTCTCGGCCTTTTTTGCAATTACATTGTTTTGTGAGAGGCATTTTTCCAAGGCTTGAGTTTTTCCCTTGTTTTTCAAAACGCTTCCATCGATAATGGTACCTAGACGCGAATGAGAATTTTTTCGGCTCCGTCTCTTCTTCCAGAAAGGTGGAATATGAAAATCAAAATCTCCGGCATCGAGCGCCACTCCATGGTCAACGGTCCCGGAGTGCGTTATGTTCTCTTCACGCAGGGTTGTCCTCATGCCTGTCCCGGCTGTCAGAATCCAGAAACCTGGGATATCCAGAAAGGAAAACTCTACGAAACGTCGACCGTCATCAGCGATATCTTGGCGACAAAGTATCTCGATGGCGTAACCTTCTCCGGAGGGGACCCGCTTTTTCAGCCCGAGGCGATAAAGGAGATCGCCATGGAACTGAAACAACACGGCCTCAATATCTGGTGCTACACGGGTTACACCTACGAAGAGATCCTGCACGAGCCAAGTGAGGCAAGAAGAGAAGTTCTTCCCTATCTGGATGTTCTGGTGGATGGACGCTTTGTCCTCAGCCTGAAATCGGAGAATTGCCTCTATCGCGGTTCGACGAATCAACGTCTGATCGATGTGCCTAGAAGTCTAAGGGAAGGGAAGTGTGTTGAGATTACGAAGCTGAATTACGGTTTATGAGAGAGGTATCGGTAGAATGGAAAGTGTTATCAAAAGAGATGGTTCGAAAGTAGCCTTTGAAGCGGAGAAGATTGAAAATGCCGTGGCCAAAGCCTTTGTCTCGACGGGAGAGATTCCGGCCAGAGATATTTCGGCAATGTCGACCGCTGTCGAATTGATGGTCGTCTCGGCTCTTAACAGCCAGGGAAAGAATATCCCCACGGTTGAAGAGATTCAGGATGAAGTCGAAGCGACCCTGATGAAGTGCGGCTATCAGAAGACCGCAAAGGCCTACATTCTTTACCGTAAGCAGCATGAGAATGTCCGTAAGGCGGAAGGAACCCTTCTCGACTATGCGAAACTCGTCAACGGCTATATCGGCGAAGATAAGGATTGGCGTGTCAAAGAGAATTCGACCGTCACCCTCTCTTTAGGTGGTCTTATTTTATCGAACTCCGGTGCTGTCACCGCGAACTACTGGCTTTCGGAAATCTACGATTCCGAAATCGCCGAAGCCCATAAGCACTGCTTTATCCACCTCCACGATCTTTCGATGCTTTCCGGATATTGCGCCGGCTGGTCTCTCAAGCAGCTTCTTTTGGAAGGTTTAGGCGGTGTCACCGGCCGTATCACCTCGGCTCCGGCCAAGCACCTTTCGACGCTCTGCAACCAGATGGTCAACTTCTTAGGCATCATGCAGAACGAATGGGCAGGTGCTCAGGCCTTCTCCTCTTTCGATACTTATCTCGCTCCGTTTGTCAAAGTCGATCATCTTCCGTATTCGGAAGTCAAGCAGTGCATCCAGTCCTTCATCTACGGCGTCAATACGCCTTCCCGTTGGGGAACCCAGGCTCCGTTTACGAACGTCACTCTCGACTGGACCGTTCCGGATGATATGAAGAATATGCCTGCCATCGTCGGTGGTAAGGAGATGGATTTCACCTACGGCGACTGCAAGAAAGAGATGGATATGGTCAACAAAGCCTTCATCGAGATCATGATCGAAGGCGATGCCAACGGACGCGGTTTCCAGTACCCGATTCCGACGTATTCCATCACCAAGGACTTCGATTGGTCCGATACCGAAAATAACCGTCTTCTCTTTGAGATGACCGCAAAATACGGCACTCCTTATTTCTCTAACTACATCAACTCCGATATGAAGCCGAGCGATGTCCGCTCGATGTGCTGCCGTCTGCGTCTTGATTTAAGAGAGCTCCGCAAGAAGGGTGGCGGATACTTCGGAAGCGGTGAATCCACCGGTTCCATCGGCGTTGTCACCATCAACTTACCTCGTCTTGCCTATCTCTCGCAGTCCGAAGAGGATTTCTACAAGCTTCTCGATAAATATATGGCGATTGCGGCCCGTTCTCTCGATATCAAGAGAAAGGTCATCACCAAACTTCTCAACCAGGGTATGTATCCATATACCAAGAGATACTTAGGTAAATTCGATAACCACTTCTCCACCATCGGTATCATCGGTATGGAAGAGTGTCTTGAGAACGCAAAGTGGAATACCAAAGGCGATCTTACGACCGAGGAAGGCCGTGTCTTAGCCGAAGATATTCTCAAACATATGAGAACCAAGCTCTCCGATTTCCAGGAGCAGTATGGATGCCTCTTCAACCTCGAAGCGACTCCGGCCGAATCGACCACTTACCGTTTTGCCAAACACGATGTTGCCGAATTCCCGGATATCAAGACCGCGGCAAAGCCGGGTCAGGCTCCCTTCTACACCAACTCTTCGCATCTTCCGGTCGGCTATACTTCCGATATCTTCAAGGCGCTTGAGATGGAGGATGA